>NZ_JAPSKZ010000034.1 GCF_031181185.1 Phenylobacterium sp.
GTGCGGCAGGCCTGTGTCGTCGAGCACCGTCGCGTCATTGAAGCCGATGGTCTCGATCCGCAGGGTGTCGCCCCGCCAGGCCAAGATTGAGGGTCGTGCGGTGGAGCAGGAGTTCGGCAGTCCGCCGCCGGACGCGCCTCCGCCGTCGCCCGACCCCCGCGATATCAACGGGTCCTATCAGCAGGTCGAGGAGAAGGACGACGGCTCGGTCTGGACCAAGGATATCGTGCAGCAGTGCGCGCCCGAACTCGAGATCGGCATGCGGGGCTACCCGGAAAAGATCGTGCAGACCCCTGGACGCATCACCTTCATCCAGGAGTTCAACCACATCGTGCGCCGGATCTACCTCGACGAGGATTTCCCCGCCCAGATCACGCCCTCCTACACCGGACACTCGGTCGGACGGTGGGAGGGCGATGTCCTGGTCGTGCGGACCCGCGGGGTGAAAGGCGTGCGGGTCGCTGCGGATCCCCGGTTCGCCACAGTCCGCGAGATCGAGGAACGCATCACCAAACAGCCTGATGGAACGGTGAGGAACCGGGCCAAGATCTTCGGCGCGGACGCCGCCGGCAAGGAGCTGGTCGCGGAGCGCAGCGCGACCCTGTTGTGGCGGCCCGACATCCGCCTCTTCGAATACATCTGCGAAGACGGCGCTGGAGTGGAGTTCAAATGACGAACCGGAAAATGCACAAATCCGTCCTGGCGCTCGCCATCCCGCTGCTCGTCTCCACGCCCGCGGCGGCCCACCATTCCGCCTCCGGCTACGACAAGGAACGTCCGGTTGAACTCACCGGTGTCGTGAAGCAGTTCCGCTGGGTGAATCCGCACTCCTTCCTCTACCTGGAGGTGCCCGGGAAGGGCGGCGCCAAGACCGTGTGGGAGATCGAGGGGCCATCGGTGATGATGCTGGCGCGCAACGGCTGGAAGAACACGTCCATCAAGCCGGGCGAGCGCATTCGGGTCCTGATCGCGCCGGCCAAGGGGGGGAGGCCCGCCGGTTCGTTCATGCGCGTGTTCCGTCCGGACGGCGCCGTCCTCGAGACCGGTCGCATCAAATAGCTTCGGCCCACCACCGCCGCGAAAGAGCTGGGGATCCACTCATGCCAGACATGACGGCCGCCGCTGATTGGCTCGCCGCGACCGGGCCGAGCATCCAGCTTCAGGCGACCACCTGGTCCGTCCCCTTGACCCAAACGGTTCACATCCTGGCCATCGCGGCCCTACTGACCTGTATCGCCATGCTGAATGCCCGCCTGGCCGGCCTGATCGGACGCGACGAGATTCTGGCCGATGCGGTGTATCGCTTCGGTCGGCCGTTGCCCTGGGCGCTGGCGGTGCTCTTCGCGAGCGGCGTGATCCTCGTCCTGGCCGAGCCCCACCGCGAGTTCGAGAACCAGCTCTTCTGGATCAAGATGGCGCTGGTCGCCGCGTCCGCCGTCCTGACCTTCATTGGCTTCCGGTGGGTGGCGGGGCGGCGTTTCGACGACCTGTCCAGGGCCGAGCGTGGCCGGCTGATCGTCTTCGCCGCCGTCTCCACCTTCCTGTGGCTGGCGATCGCCGTCTGCGGCCGGTGGATCGCCTACGTCGACGTCCTTTAGAAGAGCTCCGCGCCAGCGAGGACCCCGTGCCCGACTATCAGACGATCCTTCAGGCGATCCAAGACTCTCCCCCCGGCCAAGCGATCGCCAGCTCGCCCTGGATGTTTCCGACCCTCGAGACCGCCCACGTGGTCGCGCTGTCCCTGGTCGTCGGCTCGATCGCCATGCTCGATCTGCGCCTGCTGGGCCTGGGCTGGAGGACCCATCCTGTGGATCGGCTCGCACGGCAGATCCTGCCCTGGACCTGGTGGGCCTTCTCGGCCGCGATCGTCACGGGGGCTCTCATGTTCGTCTCGAACGCGACCCTCTACGGCGTGAACCTCGCCTTCCAGCTGAAGTTCGCGTTGATCGCGCTCGCCGGCTTCAACATGATCTACTTCCACAAGACGGCGTTCGCGCGCGTCGCCGAATGGGGCGGCGCCCTTCCCACGCCGCCGGCCGCCCGGATCGCCGGGGCGGCGTCCCTGGTGTTCTGGGCGAGCGTCGTCGCCGCCGGCCGCTGGATCGGCTTCACGCTCTAGCCCCACCGTCCTCAGACGGCCGCACCGCTTCGGCGCCCGTCACGGGCCCACCGCTGCGCCGGTCCGAGCCCGCATTGCGCGGGCGTTCCGTGGCGCCCAGGGACATTGAGGGTGCGGTGCACGCCCCTAACGTGCGGCGCGGGCAAGGTTCGTGTGGTCAGTCCGGATCGGGCCTCAACCAGAAGAACATCACGGAGGATCTGATGCGACCACGACTGCACCGCACGCCCGCCGCCTGGGCCCTACTCGCTTCGACCTGTCTCACGGCGCCGGCCTTCGCGCAGGGCGCCAGCCCGGCGGCTTCGGACCACACCGCCGTCGGCGAGATCGTCGTGACGGCGGAGCGGCGGGCGCAGCGGCTTTCCGACGTGCCCCTGTCGATCGCGGCCGTTGGGGAAGAGGAACTGCGGGACAAGCGGATCGAGGGGACTCAGGACCTTTCGCGCCAGATCCCGGGAATGAACTTCTTCCGAAACCGCCTTGGGCGCTTCAAGGTCACGCTGCGCGGCATCGGCGGATCGGCCGGGCCCGACATCTCCCAGAACTACAAAGTCGCGGTCTTCGTCGACGACGTCTACATCGATCGTCCCGCGAACATGGACCTGGCCTACTTCGACCTGAACCGGGTGGAAGTGCTGCGCGGTCCCCAGGGCACGCTCTACGGCAAGAACGCTGTCGCCGGCGCCATCAACATCTACACCAACGCGCCAAAGCCGACCCCCGAGTTCGCCGCCAGCGTCGACCTGGGCAATTACGATCTGCTGCAGACGCGGCTGATGGCCGGCGGCGGCCTGGCCGAGAACCTGTCCGGCAAGATCGTGCTCGGAACGAACTACCGCGAAGGCGTGTCCCGCAACATCACTACCGGCACGCGCCTGAGCCCCCAGAAGAATTATATGGCGCGTGGAGCGCTGCGCTTCACGCCTGGGGACTGGGACATCGTCCTCGCCGCGAACATGGAGCGGAACCCGGAGCAGGCCGGACGCGCGAACCACATCATGGGGTCGACTGGCCACATGCCGTTCGACGTCTATGGGCCCTTCTTCTCGCCGGACGATCCGTACGAAGTCACGAACGACCTTGATGCGCGCAGCGCGCTGCGCATCTACGGCGCCTCCCTGCGGGCGGTGAAAGAGGGACCCGACGTCACCTTCACCTCGATCTCGGGCTACAACGAATCCTACCTCTTCTTCACCTGGGACCCCGACGCGACGGACAGCCGAGTAACCGGGGTCAATTTCAATCAGACGGAGAACCAGAAGGCGCGCACCTTCAGCCAGGAACTGCGGCTGAACTCCACCGAGAACGGCGGCGCCTCGATGGGCGGCAAGCTCTTCTGGACCGCGGGCCTGTTCTACTTCCAGCTCGACGGCAAGATGAACTCGGTCGAGACGAATTCCTTCCCGGACCGGCAGGTCTTCGACGTGGAGCCGGGGACGTTGCTGAGCCAGTACCACGACATGGACGTGGAGACGCGGAACTGGGCGGCGTATGGCCAGGCCACCTACAACCTGACCGATGCCCTGCACCTCACCGCGGGCCTGCGCTACGACCACGAGAAGAAGTCGGTCGTCCAGAACGCGATCGGGGACGAGATCATCAGCGAGAACTACATCGACCTCGCCGGCTCGGCGTCGTTCGAGAAGCTGACCCCGAAAGTGACCGTCGACTACAAGATCGTCGACGACGCCATGCTCTACGCGACCTACTCGCAGGGCTTCCTCAGCGGCGGCTTCAACTTCGCGCCGGAATCGCCGGCCAACGCCAATCCGTTCGGCCCGGAGACGGCCAAGAACTACGAGATCGGTCTGAAGACCACGCCCTTCGACGGGCGGGTGATCTTCAACATCTCCGCCTTCTACGTGGACTACACCGACCTCCAGGTCGGCGTGATCAACGAGAACACCAATCTTCAGGAAACCCGCAACGCCGCGCGGGCGGTGAGCAAGGGCTTCGAGACAAACCTGGTGGCCGAGTTGACCCGGAACCTGGTCCTCGACGCGGCCTTCACCTACACGGACGCCCACTACACGAAATTCTGTGACGGGGTCTCGCAAGCGAACGCCGAACTCACGGGCGCGGCATGTGAGGCGCTCGGGGGCGAGGACCTGAAGGGCGAGCCTCTCGAGGGCTACGCCAAGCGGAACATGCGTGCCGGCCTGAGGTACCGCCATGAGCTGGGGAACCTCGGTAGCCTGAACTTCCGCGGGGACTGGTCCCGGCAAAGCAAGACCAACTTCCCCGGCTACACTCAACCCGCCTATTCGACCGTCGATGCGGGCATGGACTTCATGCCGCCGGACGAGCGCTATCAGATCGGCGTGTGGGTGCGGAACTTCACGGACGAGGTGTTCGTCACGGGATGCTCCGGCTTCGGCAACACCGACAACGGCGCCAACTGCACGATCAGCGATCCGCGCACCTATGGCGTGTCGCTCCGGTGGCGCATGTAGCTTTGGCCCGCGCGTCCGGGTAGCCGACGCGTCGAGCGCTGTAGTGATGGGCGGGGCAGTGATGCCCCGCCCTTTCGTTTTGCCGTTGGCCCGTGTTGTGGGGCGCACGCCATCGGGGGCAAGGGCGGGGAGGCGACCTTGGGCGCGCTCGGGGCGGGGCGCTTCGGCCAGCCCCGGGGCTTCAGACACGGCGGCCCGCCACAGGGGTTCAGGGATTTCCATCGACGGCTTGCAGGCGGAAGTCGCCCGGCTGCGGGAGAGCGGGGCGCTGGGCCGCTCACACGGCCTGGCGCAGCTGTTCGACCATCTGGCCAATCAGGCGCTGAGGGGGCGGCCCGTGCGCGAGGCAGACCTCGCCGCCGACGTGTTCGGGCAGGGTGGACCTCGCCGGCCACGCTTCGGTCCGCGTGTATGTGCACCGGCTCCAGAAGCTCGGAGGCGTTCTACGGCGACCGATGGATCCGACGAAGGCGCCGCTGGGCAAATACCGGCTGGAGCTCGTGGCGCATCCTCCGGCCACGCAGCTTGGTCCCGGCTCCATCTCGCCTCGGCGGCGATGGTCGGGACGCTGGCCCTCGCTTGCCGCCCTGCTGCTGCTCTTGGCGGCGACCCGGTCGCGCCCAAGACCCGCGCGAGAGGCCGGGTTCGGGATGGGCGGGGGGTGCAGGGCGCTCGGCGCCAGTCTAGGTGGAGGACGTCCCTGCCCGTCGCCGCCGTGGGATCCAGGGCGCGCGCGGGTCGAGGCGGCCGCAGAGCGGCCACCTCCGTATCCTAGCGGTAGTTCCAGGTCAGCGACACGCCGTAGGTGCGCGGATCGCCCACGCTGCATTGGCCGCCGTTGACCGTCCGGCCGAGGTTCAGGCAACCGGTGGCGTACTTCTCGTTGGCCAGGTTCTTGCCCCAGAGGGCGGCGGTCCAGCGGCCATCGGCCGTCCTGTACTGGATGCCGCCGTTCACGAGGGTGAAGGCGTCCTGGTAGTAGCCGGGGAAGTTGTTGCGGGTGTTCCGCGCCCAGTCCCCCCGCAACGTGACCTCCGCGCCGGACGCCATCGGAATGGCGTACTCGAACCCCAGGCGCAACGCTTCCGGATAGTAGTACTGCAGGCGGGCGCCTTCGTTATCGACGCCGCCCGCGGCGGCGCACTCGGCGCCCGCCAGATAGCCGTCCAGCGCGCCGGCGCAGTAGCGCTTGTAGCGCGCGTCCGTGTAGGCGTAGCTGAGGCTCAGGGTCAGCGCGTCCGTCGGTCGCGCCGTGACTTCCAGTTCGAAGCCCTTGCTCACGGCCCGGGCCGCATTCCGGAAGACGGCGATGCCCTGCTCGTTCGCCGTCTGGACCTGCAGGTCCTTGTATTTGATGTAGTAGGCGGACAAGCCCACATAGAGCCGGCGATCGAGGAGCGACTTCTTCACCCCGACCTCGAAGTTGTCGTCATACTCGGGGTTCAGGATCTCGGTGGCGGCCAGGGCGGCGGTGGCCGGGCCGGAATTCACCGCGCCGCTCAGGAAGCCCCGGGCGTAGGTGGCATAGAGGGTGCCCGTTGCGCCGAGATCGTACGACAGCGTCACCTTGGGCGACAGGTCCTTCCAGGTCTTGGCGATCTCGATGTCGGAATACAGCTCATCGGTCTGCACGGGCGCGCCGAACGAGCCGTGGACGACTTCCTTGCGCTCGACATTGTAGCGCAGACCGGCCGTCAGGCTCAGGGCTTCGGTGATGTCGTAGGTCGCCTGGCCATAGAGCGCATAGTTGTAGGCCTTGAGGTCCGTGGTCAGGACGTTGACGATCGGACTGACCGTCGGAATGAAGTCGCGTTCGGTGGTGTTGCCGTCCTCGTAGAAGAAGTAGGCGCCGGCCGTCCAGAACAGTCGGCCCCCCATGCTGAACGCGCCATCATCGGCAGAGGCGACGCGGAACTCCTGGCTGAAGGTGGTGGAGCTCTGCTCGTGGGTCTGGTGGAAGGTCCGCGCGCCGGGCGCCGTGCTGTCGCTGTTATCGAGGTCCAGCTGGTAGAAGCGGTCCGACCAGCGCAGGCCGCTGATGGAGGTGAGCGTCACGTCGGCGCCGTTGTGGATCGCCTTGAACGAGCCGCCCGCGAGCTCAAGGCTGCTGCGGTTGTCGTAGTCGTTGTAGACGTCCTGGACGCCGGGCGGGCCAAGATAGGGGCCGCGGCCCAGCACCCGGATGCCGGTGCCGAAGATGTGGAAAGCGCGGCCCGGCTGGTTCGGGTCCTTCTCGTAGTCGACCGAGCCGATGAAGTCCCAGTCTCCGGGGCTGTACCGCAGCGCGGCGCGACCGAAGAAGGCCTTGCCCCCGGTGACGTCGCGGCCGGTGGTGAGGTTCTCGCCGTAGCCGGAGTGGTAGTTCTGACCCAGTACGAGCTTGCCGCTCAGGTCCTCGCCCAGAGGGCCGGAGACCAGGAAGCGCGAATTGATGGTGTTGTAGTTGCCGATGTCCACCGCGGCCTTGGCGCGGAACTCCTCGCCGGGCAGGACCGTGTAGATGTTGATCGCGCCGGCCACCGCGTTCTTGCCGTACAGCGTGCCCTGCGGGCCGCGCAGCACCTCGATGCGATCGAGATCGAACAGCGCGGGATCCATGGCCCCCTGGCGCGCCAGGTAGACGTCGTCTAGGAAGACCGCCACCTTCAGATTGGAGGCGAGATTGTCACCGGCCGAGCCGCCGATGCCGCGGATGGCGATCTTGAACGAACCCAGGCGGCTCTGAGTCAACGAGATGCTGGGGACAAGGGTCTGGAGGTCCTGCGCCTTCAGCACCTGCTTCTCTTCCAGCGCCGCGCCGCTGACGGCGCTGATGGCCGCCGGCACGCTCTCGAGGGTCTGCGCCCGCCGCTCGGCGGTGACGACGATCTCGCCGACCGTCGAACTTGGCGAAGAGCCAGGGTTCGCCGGTTCGGTCGATTGCGCATGGGCGGCGCTCCCCAGGAGCGCGATCACGGGCGCGAGCCCGCCTACGACTAGCTTTCGAGACATCTTCCCCCTCGTTGGTTCTTCGCCATTGGCTCAGCGGCTCGGGAATCGGAGACGCGGCGAACGCAAGGGAGCGCCAACATCGGAAGCTTGCCACTGTCCCAGGGCGCCACGCGAGGGCGGAAGGGACGCTAGACACCAAGTGATCGGTGGTCAGCGCCCACTACAGGATGTCAGATGTGAAGTGCGCGACCATAGGCTGCCAAGACGCTTTCGTGCATCATCTCGGAAAGTGTGGGGTGAGGGAGTGTCGCTACTAGAAGTTGTTCTTCGGTCGTCTCGAGTTGACGGCCGATGACATACCCCTGGATGAGTTCGGTCACTTCGGCCCCGACCATATGCGCGCCCAACAGCTCTCCCGTCTCCTCGTCGAAGACCGTCTTGATGAAGCCCTCGGCTTCGCCGAGCGCGATCGCCTTGCCGTTGCCGATGAAGGGGAAGCGGCCCACCTTGATCCTGCGCCCGCTTTCCAGGGCCCGCGCCTCGGTGAGCCCCACGGAGGCCACCTGCGGACGCGCGTAGGTGCAGCCCGGGATGTTGCCTTTATCCAGCGGGTGAACGCCAGGGTGGCCGGCGATCGCCTCGGCGGCCACCACGCCCTCGTGGCTGGCCTTGTGGGCGAGCCAAGGCGGGCCGGCGACATCGCCGATGGCCCAGATCCCGGGGACGTTCGTCCGGCCATAGGGGTCGGTGTCGATGTGGCCCCGGGTGGTCGCGACCCCCAGGGCCTCGAGTCCAATGTCCTCCGAGTTCGGCACGATCCCGATCGCCACCACCGCGTGGCTGAAGGCGTGATCGGCGACCTTTCCATCGGACGTGCGGATCGCGGCCATGACCGCCGTTCCCGTGGCTCCGACCTTCTCGAGAGTGGCGCCCGTGAGGATCTCCATCCCCTGTTTGGTCAGGGCCTTGCGCATGAAGTCCGAGACCTCGGAGTCCTCGGCCGGCAGGATGCGGTCCACCGCCTCAACGATCGTCACCTTGGCGCCCATGTCGGCATAGAAGCTGGCGAACTCCACGCCGATGGCGCCTGAGCCGATCACCAGCAGGTCGGTGGGCATCTCCTTGGGCGTCATCGCGTGGCGGTAGGTCCAGATGCGTTCGCCATCGGCGGCGCCGAAGGGGAGCTCGCGGGCCCGGGCTCCGGTGGCGATGATGATGTCCCGGGCGGTCAGCTCGGTCGTGGCGCCGTCCTGCACGACGGCGAGCTTTCCGGGCGCCGTCAGCGCGCCCTGGCCTTCGACGACGGTGACGCCGTTCTTCTTCATCAGCCCCTTGACGCCGCCGTTCAGCTGGGCGGCGACCTTGCGGCTTCGCTGCACGATCTTGTCCAGGCTGAAGGACACGTCCTTCGCCGCCAGGCCGTAAGCGTCGGCGTGCGTCAGGTAGTGGTAGATCTCAGAGCTCCGCAGCAAGGCCTTGGTGGGGATGCACCCCCAGTTCAGGCAGATGCCGCCCAGGGCTTCGCGTTCCACGATGGCGGTCTTCAGGCCCAACTGGGCGGCGCGTATGGCGGCCACATAGCCGCCCGGCCCCGAGCCAAGCACCAGGACGTCAAACTCTTGGGACATTTTCCGTTCTTCCGGGGGTTCTCGACAGGGACGGGATCAGCCGCGGCCGGGGGCCGCGAGTTCGCGCTCGAGCGACCGGCTGGCGAGCCAGTAGCAGAGGGCGGGGACGAGGAAGATGAAGGAGGCGAAGAGCAGGACCATCCGGACGCTCTCGTCGCCGTAGCTCGGCTTCAGGATGTCCGAGATGGCGCCGAACAGAAGCGGACCGACGCCGAGACCGAGCACCGCCTGGACGAAGAGCTTGACGGCGGCGGCCGTGGCCCGGGCCGGCGGGCTTACCAGGCCTTGGACCAGGCCCCAGCCGGGGCCGAAGTAGAAGGCTTGGCAGCCGGCGACGAGGCCGAAGAGCAGGATGGCGAGCCGCCAGTCGCCGACGGTCACCGCGAGCAGTTGCAGCGGCAGGGCGATGAGGAGGGAGACCACCACCGGGGTGAGCTGATGGCGGGGACTACGGGTGGCGAACCGGTCGGCCGCCCAGCCACCGACGACCATCCCTACGATACCCAGGCCGCCGCTGAGTAGGCCGAGCCAGAGGCCAGTCTGACCCGGCGTGAGCTCGTGCGTCCGCTGCAGGAAGATCGCGATCCAGACGCCCTGACCGAACGTGACGAAGGCCATCACCGAACCGGCTCCAAGCATGAAGAGGTAGGCAGGCGAGCGGATGATCTCGGCGATTGCCTGGCCCACCGTGGCGCGCGGCGCGGCCGCGGCGGCGGCCTTGCCCAGCACCCGGCGTGGTTCAGGGACGAGCTTGAGCGCCACGAGGGCCAGCGCCACCCCCGGAAGGCCCACCACGAGGAACGCCGTCCGCCAGCCGTAGGCGTCGGCGAGGATGCCGCCCAGCACCATCCCGAGGAGCACGCCGACGGGCTGGCCCACGCCGAAGAAGGCGATGGCCGACGAGCGGCGCTCGGGAGGAACCATGTCGGCGATCAAGGAGTGTGCCCCAGGCATGCAGCCCGCTTCGCCCACCGCGACGCCGATGCGGCCCAGCAGCATCTGGGCGTAGTTCTGGGCCAGTCCGCAGAGCGCCGTCATCCCGGACCACAGCGCGAGGCAGACAGAGAGAAGGACGACCCGATTGGTCTTAGGATTGTCGGCCAGCCGCGCAAGCGGAATGCCCAGGCCGGCGTAGAAGGCCGCGAAGGCGAGTCCCGTCATCACGCCGATCTGGGTGTCGCTGAGCCCGAACTCCTTGGCGATCGGCTCGGCCAGGATGCCGACGATCTGGCGATCCACATAGTTCAGCGCATAGAACAGCATGAGCACCCACAGGACGATCGTGACGCGGCCCTGCGAAATGGCGGCTTCGGGTCGTTCGGCTTGGTTGGACGCGGTGGTCATGATCCCTATGGTCCGTTTTCGTCATTCGCCGGATGGCGTGTCCGCCGCGGAGCGCGACCTGATCGCATCCTGTGGGCGACGCTTCGTCCCGGCAGTGTCCCAAAGCGCCACGCCTGCCCGGCGTGGCGCGCCAAGCCAGTGCGGTCGGCGGCTTTCGGCGGCAGGGTCAGGCGCGCAGGATCCCGGACGGGACTCCTGCGCCGCCCGCCGCGGCGCGCCTCCGACCCAGGCGGCCGCTTCGCCGCCGCACGATGGAAGGTGACCTGATGATTATCGACCTGCGCCGCTACGAGGTCCGCCACGCGCGGATCAATGAGTTCCTGGACCTCTGGGAAGCCATGGCGCTGCCCGTCCAGCTGCGGTTCCTGCAGCGGTTCCGGGGCATGTACGTCGTCGACGCGGGGGTGGTGAACACCGTCGTCCACATGTGGGAGTACGACTCCCTCGCGGAGCGGGAGCGGCGGCGCGCCGAGATGGAGGCGTCGGAGCCCTGGAAGGCCTATCGAAGCCGACTTTCGGAGCTTGACGCCCTCATCCGGCTGGAAAGCACGATCCTTCGGCCGGCGGCTCTTATGGATCGTCTCCCCAAGGCCTAGCGGGCCGCCCGCGCTAGGGCGCGAAGCAGTAGATCAGGCCCTGGCCGCCTTGACTGGACATCCCTTCCTGGCTGCAGCCCGCGTCCGAGAAGTGGGCCGAGTTCCAGGACGTGCCCGTCGGGTTCTCGGCGGGGCCAGAACGGTCATGGTGTCCCATGCGGACAGAGCCGTCGGTGCTCGACGTGTAGTTCTTGCATGTCCGGTCCTCGCCGGGCGGATAGGCGCGGCCTTCCGCCGTTGAGCCCGTGATGATGTCGTGCCGGTTCGGCTTGTCGCCCCTCCCGTTCACGACCCGACCATGCTCGTCGAGTGCGGTCGCCTTGGTGAGGTTGTTCGACCCGTGCAATTCTTCCAGGTCCCGAGCGATCATCACCCCCTTGGCGTTATGCCACGGGCCCTTGCCGATGCGGTCGCGGGCGTCGACCGCCGGACGGCCCGGTTCCTCCTGGGTGCTGAGGTAGGCGCGCCAGTCGGTGCGACGCGATCCGGCCGCGGCGGCGAGCGCCTGGCAGTGACGATCCGCGCCGGCCAATCCCCCCAGATCGCCGCCGCGCCCCGGACCCGCATGCGCGACGAAGAAGGTCATTGCCGGCGCCGGAGGTTCGGCGCCGGCCGAGCTGCACGCCAGGGGCGCGAGAGCGATCAGACCAGCGAGGATTGTGGCGCGCATGGGACGTCTCCGGAGGTTAGGCGCGGCGACCCGGCGTCGCCGCGACGACGGACTGGGAAGGCGCCGGGACCGCGCGGCGGGCATAGCGCTGCGCGAGGACGGCGCAGGCCATCAGTTGGATCTGATGGAAGAGCATGAGGGGCAGGATGAGGGGCCCGACCACCGCGGCTGGGAAGAGGGCGCCGGCGATCGGCACGCCCGAGGCCAGGCTCTTCTTCGATCCGCAGAAGACGATGACGATCTCATCCTCGACGGAGAAGCCGAGGCGCCGCGCGGCGAAGGTCGTGATCGTGAGGACGAGGGTGAGCATGACCGCGCAGATGGCGAGCGTCCAGGCCAGGTCGAGGGGCGAGTACCGACGCCACAGACCCTCGACCACGGCCGCGCTGAACGCGGTGTAGACCACAAGGATGATGACGCTGCGGTCCACCTTCGTCAGGAGGCTCTTGTAGCGGTCCAGCAGCGGCCGGAGCAGCGGACGGCACAGGTGGCCAGCCAGGAAGGGCAGGAGCAGCTGGCAGACGATCTTGGTGACGGCTTCCGCTGAAAGTCCGCCGCCCTGCCGGCTCAGGAAGAGGCCGACGAGGATCGGCGTGATGACGATGCCCAGGAGGTTGGAGGCCGAGGCGCTGCAGACCGCGGCCGGGACATTGCCGCGGGCCAGCGCGGTGAAGGCGATGGAGGACTGCACCGTCGACGGCATGAGCGTCAGGAGCAGGATGCCGGCCCCGATCGTGGGATCCAGGAAGGGTCCGGTGGCGGCGCGGGCGGTCAGGCCGATGATCGGGAACATCACGAAGGTCCCGATGAAGACGCACAGATGGACCTTCCAGGCGCCGATGCCCTGCAGGATGGCTTCGCGGGAGAGCTTGGCGCCGTGCAGGAAGAAAAGGACGCCGATAGCCACGTCGGTGAAGACATCCGCCCGTACCGCCCACACGCCGCGGACTGGTGCGAGGCTGGCGAGCGCGACGGCGCAGACGAGAACGGCCAGGAAGCCGTCGATCGGGAGCCGGAACCGGGGCAGGGCCATCTCAGTCGTCCATGCGTGGGATCGGACGCCGGATGGCCTCCATCATGATGTCGTTCTCGCTCATGCGATTGTAGCGGTCGGTGAGCCGCCGCAGGTCGGCCATAAAGCGCCGGGCGGGGAGGCCCTTCGCCTCCATGCGCGCGACGGCGTTCGCCTCCACCGGGGAAACCCGCCGCCGCCACTCGGCCGCCGCCGCGGGCGTGGGCGGGATCACCTTGCCGCCCGCGGCGCGGAACTCCTCCCGGGCGACAGCGCCGTTCAGGCCATAGAACACCTGCGCCTCGGCGATGCCTTGGGCCCGCAGCCAGGCGTTCAGGATCGGCTTCAGGTCGCGTGGCAGCGAGGCGAGAAAGGTGGGACTGAGGCAGTATTCGAAATTGGTCCGTCCGACGTCGCCCGCGAACATGTGCGGGGCCGCCGTGTTGATGCGATAAACCGCCGCCGCGGCCTCGGTGATGGCGGCGCCTTCGAGCTTGCCGTCGGCGATCGCCGCCCGGATGCGGGGCGTCTCCATCACGACGGGGTCTCCCCCCAGCGCCCGTACGGCTTCGGCCTGCACGCCCTCGGCCGAAAAGAGGCGCAGGCCTTCGAGCCCTTCGGCGCCGGACAGCGGCGCCTTGGTGAAGATCACGGACGGGCCCGTGGCCTTCATCCGCGCGATCCGCACGCCGTTGCGTCGGAAGTCTCCGCTGAAATACTCGGCGTAGAGCTTCTCCGAGACGATGGTCGCCACGGTGGCGTTGGGAAACAGCCCCGGAAGGTCCAGCAGCGTCAGCAGCTCGAACCCTCGCGCCTTCGCCTCGAGGCTAGCGTAACAGGCGGTCATGTCGGTCTCGCCCCGGGCTAGCGCGGTCCAGCCCTGCTCGAGGGAGTGGGTGGCTCCGCCCCAGGTGGGCTGCACCACGATCTTGCCGGCCGACATCCGATGAAGCACGTCGAACGCGGGCAGGAACACGTCGCGGACGACGCTGCCGTCGGCGGGGTTGTGCGCCGAGAAGCGCAGAACGATGGGCTCGCCCCGGTATTTCACCCGCTTGGCCCAGGACTCGGCATGGCGACCCTGCAACCACTCACGGGCGACACGCGTGCGATCGCGCCACTCTGCGACGCCTCCTTCGCTGTCGGGAAGCGCCTGCGCGAAGCCGGTTCCCGGGGCGAGCACGAGGGCGACCGCCGCGGCGAAGCCGAGCAGGCGGCAGCGTCTGCGGGACGTGGACATGATCAGGCCGGCTTCTTCGCAGCGCGGCCATTCGCGGCGGCCGCGGCGACGGCCGCCTCCTTCTCGCGGCGCTGCGTCTCGGCGATGCTGGGATCGAGCTTGCGGATCAGCTGCACGACCAGGAGGCCGCCAACGTTCATGACGATGGTGTAGACGATGGCGGGCACCGCCATCTCCTCGCTCTCGAACGTCGTCACCGCGAGGACGGCTGCGAAGGCGGCGTTCTGGACCGCGGTGTGGAAGAGGATCGCCTTCTGGTCCGACGCCGGCAGGCCGGTGAGCTTGGCCGCGCCGAGGCCGAGGACCATCGCAGAGCCGCACAGCAGCACTGAGATCAGACCCGCCGAACCGGCGAGCTCCAGAAGATGGTCGCGCGAGTTGTAGACGATGAGCAGGGTGAACAGCAGCAGCAGCCCCATGGAGGCCTTGCTCACCCAGGGCTGGGCCTTCGCGCTCCACCCCGGAGCCAGCGCCTTGACGACCATGCCGAAGGCCACGGGAGCGATCATGAGCTTGGCCACCTGCTCGCCGACCTCGACAATGGAGACGTTCACCTGCACGGCGCTGCCGAGCAGATGCGTGGCGGCTAGGCCGACGAAAAGCGGGATGGTCACGACGGTGACGATCTTGCCGGCGAGGGACAGGGCGATGGAGAGCGCGGTGTCGCCGCCGCTGAGGTAGGTGAACACATTCGCCGTGGTGCCCCCGGAGCAGCAGGCGAGGATGATCATCCCGAATCCGACGCTGACAGGCGGCGAAAGCAGGAGGATGAGAACGACCGCCAGCAGCGGCAGGCCGAAGGTGTGGACTGCGAGGCCGATGGACAACGCCTTGATGCGCGTGAACGCGACCCGGAAGTCGGCAAGGGTAAGACTGAGCCCCAGACCCGCCATCATCAGAGACAGCATCACGGGGGCCAGCACCGACAGTACGAAGTCCATCTAGTCTCCGATCACTTCTTGGCGTGGCCTGTGTTGATCTCGATGGTGTTGCCGGCAGGGTCGAGGAACCAGATCTGCCGCATCCGACCCTCGCCCATGGAGCGATAGCTGATCCCATAGCTTTCCAGTCGCTGGATCATGGGGGCGAGGTCAGGCACCCGGAACGCCACGTGCGGCCCGCCCGGGGTGGGCTGGTTCGGCTCCCTGTAGGGACCGCCGACCGGGTAGTCGAACACGTGGAGGCGCGACGAACCCAGCTCGTACCAGTCGCCCGGAATGATCTCGTGGAAGGCGGCAGGCCGCTGGTCGTTGATCAGCCGCAGCTGGAGAAAGTCGGTGTAGAACGCTCTCGCCTTGAGCAGGCAACCGTCCGCGTTGAGGGACAAATGATCGATTTCCATGATCTTTCCGGAACCCATGTATAATTCCGGAGGCTAGTCGCCGCGATCAGGCGGATCACTGTCCCCACGCGCCAAGTGGGAGCTGCCGGGAAGCCCCGGCGCGCCGACGGTACCGGTCGGGCGTCATCCCCGTCCAGCGCGTGAAAGCTCGATAGAAGGAGCGAGTCTCCAGGAAGCCGCACCTTTCGGCGATCTCCTCGATGGTCAGGTCCTCGCCGCCGTCGAGGGCTTCGAGCGCAAGGGACCGGCAGTGGCTATCCAGCAGCTGCGAGAACGTCCGCGCCTCGTCGGCGAGGCGGCGCTGGAGCGTGCGCGCCGAGACGTTGAGGTGGTCGGCGACCTCTTCGAGCTCAGGCATGCATCCCTGCCCGAGCACGTCCATCGCGATGCGGACCTGCGCCGAGATGGACTCGGGCAGGCCCGCCATCACTTCGCGCTCCACCAGCCGTTCGGTGGTGGCGAAGACGGAGCGACAGGCGTGGATGGGCGGCGTGCGCAGCACCTCGCGATCGAAGACGATCGCGTTTGCGCCGTGGCCGAAGGAAACGGGCGCTTGGAAGAAGTCTTCGAAATCGGCGCTTCCGCCGTTCTCGCGCGCCAAATGGATCTCGCTCGCGGAGATGTCGCCCCCGGTGATCCAGTTGATGTACCGCCATACCAGAGCAAGGAAGTATTCGCCCTGGTCCACCGTGTTCTGGAGTGCGCCATCGGCGAGGCAGGCGGTGAGTTGCGCCGTGCCGCCGTGGCTGGTGAGGCGCAGACGGCTCGCCGTGCTGAACATGGGCTGGAAGCGGACCCAGCGACGAAGGCCTTCCTCGAGGCTTTCACTGCTCATCACAAGATAGATGAGATTGTTAAAGGGGCGAGGCGTCAGATTGCGCGCGAGCCGGATGCCAAGCGCAGAATCCTCGGAAGCCCGGCGCAGGCTGCGGAAGGCCAACGTGAAATAGTCGTGGCTGACCCGCCAGCCGGTCGCTTCGCTGCCGTCCCAGCGCCGTGTGGACAGGGGCGGGAAGAGTTCGTCGCTGAAACCCGCCTGCCGCGCCGCGTCCTGGAGCAACTCAGCTGGTCCCGCCGCTGAGTTGACGGACCAGTTTTCCGTGTTTGCAACCTGCAATTTACCTCCCCCTACGATAACCTTTTTCTTGTCGTTTCTATTTTGAACGTACTGTGGAGCGTGCGGACCTGCAACGATGCTGCGGTTCATCCTTGGCAGGAAGGCGGCGAAAGCGCGCAGGCAGGCTGAGCGTCAGGGTTGCGCCTCGTCGCGTGAATGTTCCATGAACGGCGAAATCCGAAGGCAGCGTGGAGAGCTCAAGCGCTAGGCGGTTGGCCAGTGGCGCAGCGCGGGAAGGGTCCAGCCCCGCACGCCCGCCGGCGAGAAGCTGGCCTCGCCCAGGGCCGGGGTGGTGAGGAGGTAGACCCCCGTGGACGTGGAAACCCAGATCAGCCGTCGATCCCATTCGACGAAGACGCCGTCGGTGTCGCGGATGTAGGAGCCGGGCCGGTCAAGGGCGCCGCCCTGGGGCGGAATGAAGTAACCCGTGATCCGGGGGTTGGAGGGGTCGGCGAGGTCGTAGCACTGCAGGCCGGCGTTGAAGAAGGTGTAGCAGGTGAAGGATGGGGAGACCGTCCCCGGCGCCTTTTGGTGGGGCGCGTTGTGGGGACCGAATCGCCCCCGCTTCTGGCAGAAGCTCTCGTAAGGGGCGCCGGGCGGCGGGGTGGGGATCGGCAGCGTCGACAGGGTCTTGAGTTTGGCGGGATCCCGCGCGTCGATCACGTAGCTGTTGTACCAGGCGTCGCCGCACTGCAGCGCGAACGTTTCAGGGGAGGCCACGACAAAGCCCCGGTCGAGGCGCGAGACGTCGACGGTGTGCAGCTTCAGCCCGCCGCCGTCCGGGTCGGGCGAGGTCCAGACCCCGATCTCCCGCGGCCGCGCGATCTTCGACAGGTCGTGGACGCGGACTCCGAGCACGGACCAGGCTCCCCAGCCGAGCTTGCCGCCGTCCTCCACGTTCTCAGGCACGACGTAGCTGCCATGCAGACTCGGGATCGAGATCCCATTGCCGGCGAAGGGCCACTTCCGGTGCTCGGCCTCTTCGCCGGCACGCTGCCCCGGCACCCAGATGTTCGACACGAACTTGGGTCTGGCAGGGTCAAGGATGTCGATGACCTGCACGCCCGTGGCGCGGGCGTACTCATAGAGCGAGAACGTGTTGTCGGCGCCGGTGTCGAGGTAGGCGTAGCGACCGCCGGTATAGAAGTTCCGGTGGGTCCCCGTGCCCTCCTGGATCTCACGCCTGGGATCGCCCCGATCGGTGCTCCACTCCGACAGCAACCGCGCCTTGCCCGGTTCGGTGACGTCGTAGAGGCGAATGCCCCGAAGACCCTTGGCCTTCAGGTTCTTTCCCCGCGTCAGGTCGATCTGCGGCTCCGCCGCGGTGGCGCTCGTCATGAGCACCCACTTGCCGATCCCACGGTTGTAGGCGACCTGGACTTGATAGCCCTCGTACAGATGGTCTCCCACGACGACCGCGTTGAGAGGATCGGTGACGTCGATGCATCGCCCCACCCACTCGTTCTGGGCGTCGCGGTAGGAAGAGAAGAGGTAGCGGCGGTCGCCCTGCGCCATCATCTGCAGCTTCGAACCGCAGACCTGTCCGGGGAAGTAGTGCGCGTGAAGCGCCATGTTCCGGATGTAGACCTGCCCGTCGAGGCGGTCGGCTATGGGCAGGCCGGTCTTCGGCTGAGCCGCGGCGCCTCCGCTGAGTGCGGCTGCGCCGAGGGTCGCGGCTCCGGCCGCGAGGAGGCCTCGCCGGGTGGCTTGATAACTCATCGTCGCTCTCTCCCCTGGCCACGACCGTTGTCGGTCTTGTCGGTCGGTCTTGTCGTCTCGCTGGGCGTCGGCATGAGCTCCGCACCGGGCGGCGGACTGGCGCACACCCGACCGCGTCGGTGCGTCTCAGGCCAGGATCGTCAATGGCGCTTCCACCAGCTGCTGGAAGGCCTGCATCAGCTCCGCGCCCGCGGCCCCGTCGATCGCCCGATGGTCGAAGCTTCCGGTGGCGGTGAGCAAGGTCGCCCGCTCCAGGCCCTCCGAGCCGAAGACTGGGGTCTCGCGCCCGGCTCCGACCCCGATGATGACCGCCTGCGGCGGATTGATTACGGGGATGATCTCCCGAGCACCGTACATGCCGAGGTTGGAGAGCGAGGCCGTCCCGCCCTGGTAGTCCTCAGGGCCAAGCCGGCCGGCCCGGGCGCGGGCGGCGAGATCGCGCATGTCGGAGGAGATCCGACTGGCGCTCTTGGAGCACGCTTCCCTGATCACCGGCGTCACCAGGCCGCCGTCGATCGCCACGGCCACCGAGATGTCGACCCGGTCGAAGCGGTAGAGCACGTCGTCGCCGTATTGCACGTTGGCCGCCGGCACGCGTTTCAGGGCGAGCGCCAGCGCCTTGATGAGCAGGTCGTTGATCGAGAGCCTGGCTCCGTCGCCGAGCGCTGCGTTCAGTTCGCGCCGCAGCGCGAGGAGGGCGTCCAGCCGGCAATCGTTCGAGATATAGAAGTGCGGGACGGTCGTCTTCGACTCCGTCAGCCGACGCGCGATCGTGCGCCGCATCGTCGAGAGCTTAACGGCTTCATGGGGGATCTCGGGCGGCTTGGCCGGCGCGCGGGCGGGCTCGGCCTTCACCTCCGAAGGCGCTGAGGGCGGCGGGCGCGACGGCGCCACGTCCGCCTTCGTGATGCGGCCCCCGGGGCCGGTGCCCTTGACGGCGCTCAGGGCGATGCCCCTGACAGCGGCGATCCGCCGGGCGAGGGGCGTGGCGAGCACCCCGACATCAGATCCGCCGTCGACCGCGACCGGTGGCGGTGGCGGTGCGGCGATCGACACTGGCGCCTGGGGCACGCTCGCCGGCGTCGCCGGGACGGCGGCCACAGGGGCCGGCGCCGGAGCAGCCTCGGGCGCGGCTGCCGGCTCGGAGGCTGGGGCGACCGACGGCGCCGCGGCGCCAGCCTCGCCCGCAGGCCGAAGCAGGGCGATCACAGTGCCCACGGCGACGTCCGCGCTGCCTTCCGCCACGAGGATGCGGTCGAGAATGCCGTCCTCGGTCGCCTCCATCTCCATGCTCGCCTTGTCGGTCTCGATCTCAGCGATCAGGTCGCCGGCGCGAATCTGCGCGCCGGGCGCCACCAGCCACTTCGCCAGCGTCCCCTCTTCCATGGTGGGGGACAAGGCGGGCATCTTGACTTCCATCGTCATGGTCAACCTTCGACAAAGAGCTCGGCGGCGGCTTCGACGATCGCGTCGCTGTCCAGCCGGTAGTAGCGGTAGAGATCAGGCAGATCGCCGGTCTGGCCGAAGCGTTCGAGGCCGAGCGGGCTGACGCGCATGCCGCGGACGCTGCCGAGCCACGACAGCGTGGAGGGCGAGCCGTCCACGACCGTCACAAGGCCGGCGTGCGGCGAAATGGGGGCCAACAGACGCTCGACGTGGCTCACGGCGGGCGTTCCCCTCGTCCACCGCGCCGCGCGCTGGGCCATCCAGTCGCGGTGCAGCAGGTCGGCGGAGGTCACCGCGAGCAATCCCACGCCCGGGAGGTCGTCAGCGAGCTGGCTCCAGGCGGCGATCGCCTCGGGCGCGACGGCTCCGGTGTAGACGATCGCCGCCTCCGAGCCCGGCGCGGGCGGGCGGATCCAGTAGCCGCCGGCGAGGGCGTCGGCCTTCCAGCTGTCGTCGGGCCGAGGCTCCTGGGGCACCGAGCGGGTGCTGAGCCGCAGATAGATCGAGCCGCCGTCGACCGCCTGCATGTGGTCGAAACCCCAGCGCATGATCAGGGCCAGCTCGTCGGCGAACGCCGGCTCGAAATAGGTAAGGTTCGGCTGCCCCATCCCGATAAGGGGTGTGTTGATCGACTGGTGCGCGCCGCCCTCGGGGCCGAGCGTCAGGCCGCTGGGCGTGGCCACCAGCATGAACCGCGCGTCCTGGTAGCAGGCGTAATTCAGCGCATCGAGCCCGCGGCTGATGAAGGGATCGTAGACCGTGCCAATGGGAAGCAGGCGGCTTCCGAACAGCGGGCCGGCGAGCCCCAAGGCGGCCAGCATCAGGAACAGGTTGTTCTCGGCGATACCCAGTTCGATGTGCTGTCCGGCGCCATGGCCCACCCATTTCTGGGCGGAGGGGATCTTCGCCGCGTGGAACACGTCGGCCATCTCGCTGCGGCGGAAGAGGCCCCGTTGGTTGACCCAGCCCCCTAGGTTGGTGGAGACCGTCACGTCAGGGGAGGTGGTCACGATGCGGTCGGCGATGTCCTTGCCGGCCGGATCGGCGCTCTTCGCCAGGTCCAGGAGGATGCGTCCGAACGCGGCCTGGGTCGACTGCTCGGCGCCCTCCGGCACGCTGAGGACGGGCGTGGGCAGCGCCGGCTCGGCCGCCTGGCGGCGTTGGGCGGCGGCAAGGGGAGACGAGGCGACGAACGCCCGCAGGACTTCCTCGCGATTGCCGCCCAGGCCGGCATAGGGCTCCCACTCGTCGCCCTCCGCGATCCCGTGGCTTTCGCGCAAGGTGGCGATCTGCGACGGGTTCATCAGGCCGGCGTGGTTGTCCTTGTGCCCGGCGAACGGCAGCCCGGCGCCCTTGATCGTGTAGGCGATGAACAGGGTGGGGCGCTCGTCGGCCGCGGCCTCAAAGGCCGACAGCAGCGTCTCCATGCAGTGGCCGCCAAGGTTGGTCATCAGCTTGGCGAGTTGGTCGTCGTCGTACCCGGCCAGGAGCTTCGCCACGCCGGGCTTGGGGCCGATGTCGGCGGTCAGGCGGGCGCGCCAGGCCGCGCCGCCCTGGTAGGTCAGGGCGGCGTAGTCGGCGTTGGAACAGCCGTCGATCCACTGCTCGAGGGTCTTGCCGCCGGGCCGCGCGAAGGCCTCGCGTTGGAGCTTGCCGTGCTTCAGCGTGATGACGCGCCAGCCGCAGGTCTCGAAGATGTCGTCGAACCGGCGGAACATCCGGTCGGCGGTCGTCGCATCGAGGCTCTGGCGGTTGTAGTCGACGATCCACCAGCAGTTGCGGATGTCGTGCTTGTAGCTCTCGATGAGGCACTCGTAGATGTTGCCCTCGTCAAGCTCCGCGTCGCCCATGAGGGCCACCATCCGCCCGGCCTCGCCTGGGTCGAGGCGACCGTGGGCGATCATGTAGTCCTGGATCAGGCTGGCGAAGGCGGTGATCGCCACGCCCAGGCCGACGGACCCGGTGGAGAAGTCCACGGGGATCTTGTCCTTGGTCCGGCTCGGATAGCTTTGGGCGCCGCCGAAGGCGCGGAAGGCCTCCAGCTGCTCCCGGCTCTGGTTTCCCAGGAGGTAGTGGATCGCGTGCAGGACGGGGCTCGCGTGCGGCTTCACGGCGACACGGTCGTTCGGCCCCAGCGCCTTGAAGTAGAGCGCCGTCATGATCGCGGTCATGGAGGCGCAGCTCGCCTGGTGTCCGCCGACCTTGAGACCGTCGCGGCTTTCCCGGATATGGTTCGCGTTGTGGACGATCCAGGAGGAAAGCCAGCGCAGGCGGTCGTCGAGCTGCTCCAGGATCGCGATCTCGTCGCTCCCGGCGGTCTTGGTCTTCGTGGTCATGGCCATGGATGCTGAATCTGTGGGTTCCGCGCCATGCGCGGCGAGGGTGGGTGCAGACGGGGAGGCGGCGGTCAGGCGGGCTCCGCCTCGTAGTTCCGCGTGAAGTCTTCGGGCGGATTGGGACCCCAGAGATAGAAGCTGTTCTCGGGATCGGGGTGGCCTCCCACCCAGTCGTAGCCGCGCGGAATGTAGTCGATGTCGAAGCTGTATTCCGCGTAGCTGCCCCAGGGGTCGCGTACGTAGTGGAAGTAGTTGGAGCCGAGGACATGCCGTCCGAGGCCCCACCCGCGCGCGTAGCCCGCGTCCTCCATCTGGGCTGCGCCGAGGCCCACCTCCTCGATGGACCGCACCGCCCAGGCGCTGTGATGGTAGCCGGGACCTGCTTCGTTGTGGGCGAAGGCGATGAGATGGTGCTCGCTGCCGTGCACCCCGTGCAAGAACGCGACCGGGCCGGCGTCGTCCGACAGCTTGAGGCCCAGCACAGCTGTGTAGAACTCGATCGCCCGCCTCATGTCCGGCTGGAAGAAGAGGGCGTGCGAAAGGCCGATGGGGCGCACGTCCGGGCGCGCGTCCCGGTAGGGCGAGGCGCGCTCGTGGTTGAACGGCGGGGGCGGGACCGCAGGTCGCTTTTCGTCGGGCGACGACTTGGGCGCCGTACGGACCTGCAGCAGGATCCCCGCGGGGTCGCGGAACCACAGCGCGCCGTCCGGCTCTCCGTCCGGCGGCGGAAGCTGCGGGGTATCCAGCTCCCGGAGCCGGGCAGCGATCACCGGAAGGTCCGGCGCGAACGCTCCGAAGCAGATGTATTCGAGCTTCTTCCGGGGGGCCTCGGCGATCCGGGCCCAGACGTGCTCGCCCCCGAAGGTGCGGAGTTCGAGGCCTCGATCGGCGACGCGGACGTCCAGCCCGAAGCTTTCGTAGAACTGTCGCGCCAGGCCGAGATCGGGAACCGACAACGCGAAGTGGTCGAGCGAGTGCACTGCCCCGGCCGGCGGCGCTTGGTCGATTGAAGCGGAACCCATCTTCTTCGTCGTCCCTGCTGCACCACGCCACACGCGCCCGGATCGCGGGCGCGGTCGCGTCGATTGTCAGCAAGGCTAGTCTTCGCCGTTGGCCCTCACACTGTCCCTTGGCGCCACCACCCAAGGCGCGATCTCGAGCCTCGCTTCTACCTGCAAGGTCCTGATTTGAATGGCCGACGCGCCCAGGCGTGGCGCCAGCGGACACTGTCGCAAGCCTGGGCGTGTGGTCCTTGTCCGCCGGCCCCCCGCCTCAAGGCGGGGCGATGGTTTCACGGACGGACAGACCAAGTTCGATGGGCATAGACAAATCCCGCCTCCCCAGCCGTTACGTGTCGGTCGGGCCGCAGCGTGCGCCTCAGCGCAGCTACTATTACGCGATGGGCATGACCGAGGAGGAGATCGCGCAGCCGTTCGTGGGCGTCGTCTCCGCGGGCAACGACTCGGCTCCCTGCAACACCACCCTGGACGCCCAGGCCGACATCTGCCGGCTCGGCGTGTCTGAGGCCGGCGGGACGCCCCGCCGCTTCAACACCATCACCGTCACTGACGGCATCGCCATGGGGCACCAGGGCATGAAGGCCTCGCTGGTCAGCCGGGAGGTGATCGCCGACTCGATCGAGCTCAGCGTGCGCGGGCACTGCTATGACGCCCTCGTCGGCTTCGCGGGGTGCGACAAGTCCCTACCGGGCATGATGATGGCCATGCTCCGCCTGAACGTGCCGTCCATCTTCGTCTATGGCGGCTCGATCCTGCCGGGCGTGCACGAAGGGCGCGAGCTCACCGTCCAGGACGTGTTCGAGGTGGTTGGTCAGTACGCCGCCGGCGCTTGTCCGCTTTCCCACGTTTCCGCGATCGAGAAGGCCGCTTGCCCGGGGCACGGAGCCTGCGGCGGCCAGTTCACCGCCAACACCATGGCGTGCGTCGGCGAGGCGATCGGCCTCTCGCTCCCGAACTCGAACATGGCGCCTGCGCCTTACCGTTCGCGCGACGAGATCGCGCGGGCCGCCGGCCGGCAGATTGTCGCCCTCATCGCCGCCGATCTCCGGCCGCGCGCGATCTGCACCCGGGACGCCTTCGTGAACGCGGCGCGCGTGGTCGCCGCCACCGGAGGCTCCACCAACGCGGCCCTGCACCTGCCGGCGATGGCGAACGAGGCCGGCGTCGACTTCTCCCTGTTCGACGTGGCCGAGATCTTCAAGGCGACGCCCTACCTGGCCGATCTGAAGCCGGGCGGGCGCTACGTCGCCCGCGACATGCACGAGGCCGGGGGCGTCTACATGCTCATGAAGACCCTGCTCGAGAACGGCCTGCTCCACGGCGACTGCATGACCGTCACCGGGCGCTCGATCGGCGAGAACCTCGAGGAGATTACGTGGAACCCGGACCAGAAGGTGATCCACCAGGTCAAGGCTCCGCTCTCGCCCACCGGCGGAGTGGTCGGCCTGAGGGGAAGCCTCGCGCCGGAGGGCGCCATCGTGAAGGTGGCCGGAATGACCCGACTGCGATTCGAAGGGCCGGCGCGCGTGTTCGAGTGCGAGGAGGACGCGTTCGCCGCGGTGGAGGCCCGCGATATCCGCGAGGGCTGTGTCATCGTGATCCGCTACGAGGGCCCGAAAGGCGGTCCGGGCATGCGGGAGATGCTCGCGACGACCGCAGCCTTGTATGGCCTGGGTCTCGGCGAGAAGGTGGCGCTCATCACGGACGGGCGGTTCTCCGGCGCGACGCGCGGCTTCTGCATCGGCCATGTGGGACCGGAGGCCGCGGACGGCGGTCCGATCGCTCTCGTGCGGGACGGCGACATCATCCGCATTGATGCGATCGCCGGGACGATCGACCTCGAGGTGGCCGAAGATGTCCTCGCATCGCGCCGCGCCCAGTGGCGCGCGCCCGAGACGGACTACCAGTCCGGAGCCATCTGGCGCTACGCGCGCAACGTGGGGCCCGCCTGGGCGGGCGCCGTGACCCACCCCGGGGCGAAATCCGAGACCCACCCCTTCGCCGACATCTGACGGGCGCTCTGCCCACTCAAAAACCATAGGAGACAAGATGAAGATTGCGCGTTTCGAGCACGGCGGCCGGATCGGCCTGGGCCTCGTCAAGGGAGACGGCGTCATCGACCTCAGCGTCGCGGACGCGTCGATCCCCGCGGACATGATCGACCTGATTGCGGGCGGCGACCGGGTGCTGGAGGCGCTCCGTAAGATCGAGGCTGCGACCGCGCCGCACCTCGCCCTGCAGGACGTCCGGCTTCTTGCGCCGATTCCCAGGCCGCCGAAGTACCTGGCGATCGGGATGAACTACGCCAAGCACGTCGCGGAGGCGAAGCGGGAAGGCATCGAGCGGCCGGCCTACCAGTACTGGTTCAACAAGCAGACCTCCTGCGTCCACGACCCCTTCGCGGACATCGTGAAGCCCGCGGCCACCGAGATGCTCGACTACGAAGTGGAACTTGGGGTGGTCATCGGACGCACGGCCCGCCGGGTGCCGGTGGAGAAGGCTCGCGACTACATCTTCGGCTACGTTGTCTCGAACGACATCTCCGCCCGGGACTGGCAGCGGCACACGCCGAGCTTCACCATGGGCAAGTCGTTCGACACCTTCGGGCCCATCGGCCCCTGGATCGTCACCGCGGACGAGGTTCCGGACCCGCATCAACTGGCGCTGCGGTGCTGGGTGAACGGCGAGCTCCGCCAGTCTTCGAACACCTCGGAGATGATCTCCAACTGCTACGATCAGATCGCCTACGTCTCGATCGCCTGCACGCTGGAGCCCGGCGACGTCATCGCGACAGGCACCCCCGAAGGGGTCGGCCTCGGCATGCATCCCCCGTCCTTCCTCAAGGCAGGCGACGTGGTCCGCTGCGAAGTGGAGCTCGTGGGCGCGATCGAAGCGCGCGTCGTCGATGCGGCCTAGCGTCTTGAGGCATCGCGCCGGTCCCCCGGCGCCATGACCCGGAGGTCTCTTCCACGCATGACGATCCTGCAGCAGCGCTTGTCGGCGAACCTCAGTTTCCTCTTCCAGGAATGGTCGTTCCTCGACCGCTTCGCGGCCGCCGCCGACGCGGGGTTCACCTGCGTCGAATTCCTGTTCCCCTATGAGTTTGCGGCGGACGAAGTGGCCCGGCGCCTGGCCGACAATCAGCTCTCCGTCTCGGTGTTCAATGCCCCGCCCGGCGACTGGGCGGGGGGTGAACGGGGCCTCGCGGCGCTACCCGAGCGCACGGCGGAGTTCCGCGCCGGGATCCAGGCCGCCTTGGATTACGCCGCCGTGATGCCGGCCAGGCGACTGCACGTCATGGCCGGGATCGCGGAGCCGCACGATCCCCAAGCGATGGCCGCCTATTGGAACAACATTGACTGGGCGGCGGACATGGCCTGCGACCATGGGGTGGAGGTCCTGGTCGAGCCCATCAACACCCAAGACATGCCGGGCTACTTCCTGCGGGACTTCGGTCAGGCCTTGGAGCTGATCGAAGCGCTTCCGGAGAACCGGCTGGGCCTGCAGTACGACATCTATCACGCCTGCAAGATGGGCTACCCAGTCCTTGGGCATCTCGAGACGCTTCTGCCCATCACCACCCACGTTCAGATCGCGGGCGTGCCGGACCGCCATGAGCCTTCGTCCGAGAGCCTGCCGCTGCGCGAGATCTTCGCGCTGTTCGATCGCGCCCGCTATCCCGGCCGTGTGGGCTGCGAGTATCGGCCAGCCGCCGGCGCGGTCGAAGGCCTGATCTGGGTCCGGGAAGCTGAAGGGGTCGCCGAATGACGGCTATCGCCTTCCTCGGGATCGGGCTGATGGGCCGGCCTATGGCCGGCCGCCTGCTCGCCGCGGGCTATCGGGTCGCGGTCTGGAACAGGTCGGCGGGCAAGGCCGCGCCCCTCGTCGAGGCGGGGGCGATCCTGACGACCTCGCCGGCCGAGGCGGTCGCGGCTGCCGATGTGGTCTGCCTCTGCCTCACCGACGCGCTTGCGATCGAGGACCTGCTCCTCGGCGCCCCGGACGCCTTGGGGGCCCTGAAGCCCGGCGCGATCATCGTTGATTTCTCGACGGTGGGGCCTGGACCGACCCGAGCGCTCGCCGCCATCGTGCAGGCGGCGAATCCCAGCGTGCGCTGGGTTGATGCGCCGGTAACCGGCGGCGTCCAGGGCGCCGAGCGCGGCGAGCTCGTGATCCTGTGCGGCGGCGAGCCCCCCGACGTCGACGCCGTCCGACCGCTGCTCGCGCACTTGGCCAAACGCGTCTGCCACCTCGGACCGCTTGGCGCCGGGCAGGCCGCAAAGCTGTGCAACCAGCTTATCGTGGCCGTGAACGTGGTCGCTGTGGCGGAGGCCCTGGCGCTGGCCCGGGCCAACGGCATCGACCCCAACGCGCTTCCTGACGCCCTCGCCGGCGGGTGGGCCGATTCCCTGCCGTTCCAGATCATCGGCCGCCGCATGGCGGCGGGCGTGGACGAACCGGCGATCGTCTCGGTCGGCACCTTCGCCAAGGACCTCGCCCTGGTGCTGCGCGCCTCGAGCGGCCGGCTCGAGCTCGCGGAGGCGGCAGACGCGATCTACCGCCAGGCCAGGGACCTCGGCATCGCGGACGCCGATGCGACCGCGCTGCTGCCGTTCGTCGAGCGGCGCTGAGCCGCTGGCGTCAACAACACACACAATCCGGAGGCAACGATGCACGCGGTAACGGTTACTAGGGATTCTGCGCCCGAATACGGACCCTGGCCCGAGCCCACGGCCCAGCCCGGGCATCGGGTCGTTTCGGTCCGCGCCGCGGCCCTGACCAATCTGGACGTGATGATCGCCGAGGGGCGGCACTATTTCAGCCCCTCGAACTGGCCGGCAGTGGTCGGTCGCGAAGCGGTGGTGTGCACCGAGGAGGGGGAGCGGCTGTATCTCAATGTCAACGCCATCCCCGCGCCCTACGGATCGATGGCCGAGCGTACCCTGGCCAATCTGGACTACGCCCTGCCGGTTCCGCCCGGGATCGACGACGCCCGCGCCGCGGCGCTGGGGAACGCCGGGCTGGCCGCGTG
>NZ_JAPSKZ010000250.1 GCF_031181185.1 Phenylobacterium sp.
GTCGATCACGACGTTGCCGGCCGAGCCTTCGAAGCCCCGGACCGAGTCGCCGGTGTCCAGAGCGAAGCCAGGGATACGGTCCAGCATCTCGGCGGCGTTGGCGGGCTGCTGGCTGGCGAAGAAGCTCGCCGGATAGCTGGTCACGCCCTGAGTGGCCGGAGCGGGCGAGGCGGCGACGGCGGCCTGCGCCAGGACGTGTACGATCAGCATGAACAGCTCTCCCCAAGTGCGCGCAAGTGACCCGCGTTACTTGGAGAGAGCCAATTAAATGGCTGTAAGGTCGGTTAAATCCCGGAAAGGTTTCGGCGCCGCAGCGATCACACGCTGGTTCCGCCGACCGTCAGTCCCGTGATCTTCAGCGACGGCTGGCCCACGCCAACGGGCACGCTCTGGCCGGACTTGCCGCAAACGCCAATGCCCGGATCGAACGCGAAGTCGTCGCCCAGCATGGTCACCCGGGTGAGCGCCGAGGGACCATCCCCGATCAGGGTGGCGCCCTTCACCGGCGTGGTCAGCTTGCCGTCCTCGATCAGATAGGCCTCGGTGCACTGGAAGACGAACTTGCCGTTGGTGATGTCCACCTGGCCGCCGCCGAAGTTGGCGCAGTAGAGGCCGCGCTTGGTCGAGGCGATCATCTCCTCACGCGGCGTGTCGCCGCCGAGCATGCCGGTGTTGGTCATCCGCGGCATGGGCATGTGGGCATAGGACTGGCGCCGGGCGTTGCCGGTGGGCTCCAGGCCCATCAGCCGCGCGCTCTGCCGATCGTGCATGTAGCCCACCAGGATGCCGTCCTCGATCAGGATGGTCCGTTGGGTGGGCGTGCCCTCGTCGTCGATCGTCAGCGAGCCGCGGCGGCCCAGGATCGCGCCGTCGTCGAAGACGGTCACGCCGGGCGCGGCCACCCGCTCGCCGATGCGACCCGAGAACGCCGAGGTGCCCTTGCGGTTGAAGTCGCCTTCCAGGCCGTGGCCGACCGCTTCGTGCAGCAGCACGCCGTTCCAGCCGGGGCCCAGCACCACGTCCATCTCGCCAGCTGGACAGGGCACGGCGTCGAGGTTGACCATCGCCTGGCGCAGGGCCTCGTCCACCTGGGCCTGCCACTTGTCCTCGGTGATCCAGGTCTCGAAGCCGGCGCGGCCTCCGGCGCCGGTGTAGCCGTTCTCACGGCGGCCATCCCGCTCCACGGTCACCTGCACGTTGATGCGCGACAGGGGCCGGACGTCGCGGATCAGCCGGCCGTCGGCGCGCAGGATCTCCACCGTGCGCCGCTCACCCGCCAGGCTCACCATCACCTGCACCACGCGCGGATCGCGGGCGCGCGCCCAGGCGTCGATCTCCTGGAGCAGGGCGACCTTGTCGGCGAAGGCGGGCGAGGCCAGCGGGTCGTCCTCGGCATAGAGCTTGGCGTTCGTTGCGCGCGGGCCCTCGGCGGCCACCCCTTCGTAGCCGCGCTTCGCGAGGCGCGCGGACTCGGCGGCCCGGCGGATCGCCGCCTCCGAGATCTCGCTGGCGTGGGCGTAGCCCGCGGTCTCCCCCGCCACCACGCGCAGTCCGAAGCCCTCGGTGGCGTCATAGGCCGCCGACTTCAGACGGCCGTCGTCGAACAGGAAGCTCTCGCTCTCGGAGCGCTCCACGAACAGCTCGCCGTCGTCCGCACCCGCAAGGGCGTCGCCTAGGATCTGCCGGGCGCGGCCGGAGTCGACGCCGGCGGATTCGAGGATGGAAGGGGCGGGAGCGTGCGCGTTCATGGCGCCAAGATAGGGACCGCGGGCCTGGGCGTCACCCCGCGCGGCGCCAACTGTCGCCGCTTTCCGCCCCCGCCGGCAGCACGCGGGAGAGGAAGTCACGGGTGAGCCGCACCGCCTCGTCCAACTGCACCTCGAGCAGCCAGTGCCCGGCGTCCAGCATGTGCAGCTCGGCGTCCGGCAGATCGCGCAGATACGCCCGGCCGGACGCCTCGGGCATGTAGCCGTCCTGCGGGCCCCAAAGCATCAGCGTCGGCGGGCGGTGCTCGCGCAGGAAGGCCTGGTAGCGCGGGAACCAGGCTTCGAAGTTGTCCTTCAGGCCCTCGATCGTCCGCATGGCGATCTCCCGCCGCCTCGGCGTCATCAGCGGCCAATGGAGCCGCCAGAGGTCCGGCGGAATGCGCTCGGCCAGGTCGGGGCGCACGTCGTTCAGGAACTCCTCCTTGAAGCCCTGTTCGCTGATGGCTTCGGAGAGCGTGCGGCGGTTCTCGTCGCTGGGGTTGCGGAACAGGTCCAGCAGGAACTCGTACTTCGGGCCCAGCGCGTCGAAGTAGATGTCGACGTTCTGGATGATCAGGGCCGTCAGCCGCGACGGGTCGCGCATGGCCGTCCGCAGCCCGATCCAGCCGCCGAAATCGTGCAGCCAAAGCGCGTAGCGTTGCACTCCCAGCTTCGCGAGCAGCTTTTCGAGGAAGTCGGCATGGCCGTCGAAGCTGTAGTCGAAATCGTCGGGCGTGTCGGTGTAGCCCGATCCCGGGAAATCCGGCGCGATCGTGCGCCAGCGGTCCGCCAGTCGCGGCATCAGGTTGCGGAACTCGTAGGACGAGCAGGGATAGCCGTGCGGCAGGATCAGCACGGGCGCATCGGGCGGCCCGGCCTCGCGATAGAACACGCCATAGCCGTCGATCTCCGTGCGCAGGTGCCGCACAGCGGTGCTGGTGAGCATGGGGGAGGCCTCGCGATTGTGGTGCGAGCCCCAAGAACGCCGGTCCGCGATCGAGGGTTCAGTTTTTACGTAAGGGATCGTGGCCCCAGTTCATGAGGCTCCACCGCCAGCGGGTGTCGGTCACGTCACCCCACGGCCGTTGGGCGAGGTGACGCCGGCAGTAGCGGATGACTTTTTTCATGTGGGCGTAGTCGGCCTGGGTGAGGTCCTCGGCGGTCTTCGCCCGGATCGCGAGGATCCTGCGCCCGGACTGGCGGCCGACCGACTCCGTCTCGCCGCGGCGGACCATCCCGACCCGCCGGCTCTCCGACGTCTCCAGCCAGGCGGCGAGTTCGGTGGACGTGAGGTTCACCAGGCGGTCGAACTCGCGCCGGATTTCAGCCTCCTCCTCGGGACTGGGGTGCACGCGGCTGATTCTCCCGAAACGGCGCTCTGCGACGCCTCCGCCAATAGGGGCTCGCAGGGGCGGAATCCACAAGGCGCACGGGCGTATCCAAGCGCTGCCGCGCGATAGGGGCTCCGGCGGCCTTGGCAAGGGCAAGGGATGCGCGTATGGACCCGCGCTGAGTGGGCCGGGCGGGCGCCAGCGAGCGCGTCTGCGCGCCTGTTCTCGAAGTCGGCGTAAGCGCACCCGCCTGTTCGTCGGGCGTGCCGCCGGCCAACCAGACCGAGGGGACATGAAGTCGAGGTTTCAGGGTTTGCGGGCGCTGGCGGCGGGTCTCGTCGCGACCGCTGTCGGGGCGTTCTGGGGCGCGAGCGCTCTCGCCGAGGACCTGATGGGTCAGCCGACGCCGGGCGGGATCGACCTGCAGCCGGGCGTGACCCCGCTGCGCGCGGATGCGATCTTCTTCCACAACGCGATCCTCATGCCGATCATCACGGCCATCACCCTGCTGGTCCTTGGCCTGCTGGTCTGGGTGATCGTGAGGTACAACAAGCGGGCCAACCCGGTCCCGGCGCGCTGGAGCCACAACACCCCCATCGAGGTGATCTGGACGGTTGTCCCCGTGCTGATCCTGATGGTGATCGCGGTCTTCTCGTTCAAGCTGCTGTACGCCTACCACGACATGCCCAAGCCGGACGTGACCGTGAAGGCCACGGGCTATCAGTGGTACTGGGGCTACGAGTATCCGGACCTCAACGTCTCCGAGTACGTCTCGAACATGCTCCCCGAGGAGCAGGCCAAGGCGAAGAACGTGCCGTTCCGTCTGGCGGCGACCGAGCCGATGGTCGTGCCCGTCAACAAGACGGTGCGGGTGCTGGTCACCGGCGCCGACGTGATCCACGCCTTTGCGGTCCCCTCGTTCGGCGTGATCACCGACGCCATCCCCGGGCGGGTGAATGAAACGTGGTTCAAGGCTGACCGGGTCGGCACC
>NZ_JAPSKZ010000251.1 GCF_031181185.1 Phenylobacterium sp.
CTACAGGCGGCCCCAGCCGTTCGCGGCGGCGCCGGCGACGCCGCTGGGCCTCAAGCACGAACTGACCGAACTTGCCCTGGTACGACCGCCCCCCGAGCTGGTCGGCCTGGGCGTGACGGTGATGGACGGCCCCTTCTTCTCGTGCATGCCGTTCCCCGCGCGCGGCGTGCATTCCCTGAGCCACGTCCGCTATACGCCTCACATGAGCTGGACCGAGGCCGGCGACCGCGACCCATACGCGGTGCTGGACGCCTATCCGAAGGAGAGCCGCGTCGACCGGATGCTGCGCGACGCCGCCCGCTATCTGCCGGCGATGGCCGATTGCGCCTACGAAGGTTCGCTCTTCACGGTGAAGACAGTGCTGACCCGGAACGAGGGCGACGACGGGCGGCCGATCCTGTTCGAACGCCACGGCCCGGGCGGTCGGGTGGTCAGCATCCTCGGCGGCAAGATCGACAACGTCTTCGACGTGCTGGAGCGCCTGGACCACGAGGAGCTCGCGCCGTGACGGACGCCCTGGTCGGCTGGAGCGGCTATGTGGGCCAGACGCTGCTGCGGCAGCGGTCATTCGGCCTGCAGTACCGCTCGACGGACATCGGCGAGATCCGCGGCCGCGAGGTGGACCTGCTGGTCTGCGCCGGCGCGCCCGCCCAGAAGTGGATCGCCGACCGCGAGCCCGAGGCCGACCGCGCAAAGCTGGAGAGCTTGGCCGGACATCTGGACCAGGTGCGGCCCCGGCGCGTGGTCCTGATCAGCACGGTGGACGTCTTCGCCGACAGCCGCGGGGCCGACGAGGCCAGCGACCCCGACGCCGTCGAGCCGGGTCCCTACGGCCGCAACCGCCGCTGGCTCGAGCGCTGGACGGCCGAGCGGTTCCCCGGCGCTCTGATCGTGCGCCTGCCGGGGCTGGTGGGGCCGGGCCTGCGCAAGAATGCGGTCTTCGACCTGCGCAACGACAACAACCTGGCGGCCATCGACGCGCGCGGCGTCTATCAGTTCTACCCGATGGTGAATCTCTGGGGCGACGTCCGCCGCGCGCTCGACGCCGGGCTGGAGCTCGTGCACCTGACGGCCGAGCCGGTCTCGGTGGCCGAGGTGGCGCGCGAGGGTTTCGGGCGCGAGTTCGACAACGCGCCGGCTGGCCGAACGCCCGCCGCCTATGATCTGCGCACGCGTCACGCCGCCCTGTTCGGCGGGCAGGGCGCGTACCAGTATTCGAAGCGCGAGAGCCTGATGGCGATCCGCGCCTACGCCCAGTCGGAACCGCCGTCCAAGCCGCTCGCCTGACATGCGCCTCTCGGTCTCGAACATCGCCTGGGACATCGCCGACGAGCCGGCCGCCGCCGACCTGCTGACGGCTGCGGGGATCCGTTGCGTGGACGTGGCGCCCGGCAAGTATTTCGCCGATCCGGCCGCGGTCAGCGACGGCGAGGGCGAGCGCGTGCGCCGCTGGTGGGCCGACCGCGGCTTTGAGATCGTCGGCATGCAGGGCCTGCTGTTCGGGACGGCCGGACTGAACCTGTTCTCGGACGACGGGACGATGCTGCGCAGGCTCGCCCAGCAGTGCCGCATCGGCCGGCTGCTGGGCGCCAGGGCCCTGGTGTTCGGATCGCCGAAGCAGCGCGACCGCGGCGATCTCGACGACGCGACCGCGAGCCGCGTGGCCGTCGACTTCTTCCGCCGCCTCGGCGACGCCGCCGCGGCCGAGGGCGTCGTCGTCTGCCTCGAGGCCAATCCGGCCATGTACGGCTGCAACTTCATGGTCCGTACCGAGGAAGCCGCCGCCGTCGTCCAGAAGGTCGACCACCCCGCCGTGCGGCTCCAGCTGGACGTCGGCGCCATGGCCGCCAACGGCGAAGATTATTCAGCGGTCATAGAGACTTACGCCAGCCTCTTCGCCCATGCCCACGCCAGCGAGCCGGGACTCGCCCCGCCCGGGGACGGCGAAGTCCCGCACGATGTCGCAGCTGTCGCCATGCGCCGCCTGCGGCCGGACCTGACCGTCACCGTCGAGATGGTCGCATCGCCCGAGGGCCTGCCCGCCGTGCAGCGCGCGGCCGCCGCCGTGAAGGCCGCCTACGGAGATCCCGCATGACCTGGCTGATCCTCGCCGTCGGCGTGCTGGCCAACGCGGCCGCCAGCGTCCTCGTCAAGCTCAGCTCGGACGGTCCGCTGACCCTGGCCGACCCCGGGGCGCTGGCGACCAATTGGCGGCTGTGGCTCGCCGCCGTCAGCTACGGTGTCGCCTTCCTGGCCTATGCCGCCGCGGTGACCCGCCTGCCGCTCAACGTCGCCCATCCGGTGGCCACGGCGGGCGCCATCGTCCTGGTCGGCCTCTGCTCGGCGCTCTTGATCCGCGAGGCGTTCACGCCGCTTCACTGGCTGGGCTACGGCCTCCTGCTGGCCGGCATCCTCGTGCTGGCTTCAACTCGGGCTCCGGCGTGAGGTACGTCCCGGACCACGTCGTCGAGCGGTGGACCGGCCGCACGCGGGACCACTGCGTCGTCATTCCGGTGATCAACGAAGGCGAGCGCATCGGCCGTCTTCTGCAGCGGATGAGCGCGCTGGGAATCGCCGACGTGGCCGACATCATCATCGTCGACGGCGGCTCGACCGACGGCTCGCTCGCCCCCGAACGGCTGGACGCCCACCGCGTCGCCGGGCTCGTCCGCAAAACCGGCCCCGGCAAGCTGAGCGCCCAGCTGCTCTGCGCCTACGCGTTCGCCCTGGATCAGGGCTATGCCGGCCTCGTCACCATCGACGGGAACGACAAGGACGATCCCGACGCGATCCCCGCGTTCCTGGAGTCGCTGAAGGGCGGCTACGACTTCGTGCAAGCCTCGCGCTATGTCCACGGCGGGGTCGGCGAAAACACTCCCTGGGCCCGCGACTTGGCCATCCGGCTGGTGCACGCGCCGGCGCTGAGCTTCGCGTCGGGCTATCCCTGGACCGACACAACGCAGGGCTTTCGCGCCTACAGCCGCAGGCTGCTGGAGGACCCGCGCATGGCGATCTTCCGGCCCGAGTTCAGGGACTACGAGCTCCTCGCCTACATGAACTACCGGGCGCCACGCCTGGGCTTCCGGTGCGTCGAGCTGCCGACGGCGCGGCGCTATCCGAAGGGGGAGAAGGCGCCAACCAAGATCAAGCCCTTCCGGGGCGAACTGGCGCTGCTGAAGACCCTGCTGGACGTCTGCCGCGGCCGGTTCAACCCCGAAGCCGGCCACGAGCCGCCGCCGGAACTGCGTTTCCGGTCCTTGGGCGAGGCGCGCGACTGGTATGAGCGCTGGCTGCGGACCGACGCCTTGCCGCTCTGGAGCACGGCGGGGCTCGACCCCGCGAACGGCGGATTCCGCGAGGCCCTGACTGCGACCGGCGAGCCGCACGAGCCGCGACGGCGCACGCGCAGCCTGGCGCGGCAAGTCTATGTGTTCGCCATGGCTGCCGCCGAGGGTTTCGAAGGGCCTTGGCTGGAGCTCGCCCTCAGCGGCTACGAGTTCCTTGTGCGGGGCAGGAGGCCCGACGGGCTGTTCGCCTTCGCGTTCACCCCGGACGGCGAGGTGCTGGACGACACAGGCCACCTCTACGAACACGCCTTCGTGCTGCTGGCGGTGAACGCCCTGCGGCGCGCCCAGCCTGAAAACCCCCGCTGGCCGGCCGAGGGGGAGGCGCTGGGGCGCGCCCTCGCGGTGCTGCGTCACCCGGCTGGCGGCTATCGGGAGGTCGGCGAGCGGCCGTTCCAGGCCAACGCGCAGATGCACCTGCTCGAGGCCGCCCTCGCATGGGAAGAGGTGATGGACGTGCCGGCGTGGCGGCGGCTGGCCGACGAGATCGCTGGGCTGGCGCTGTCCCGGTTCATCGATCCCGCAACCGGCGTGCTGCGCGAGTTCTTCGACGCCGACTGGAAGGCGGTAGAGGGCGAGGCGGGGCTCGTGGAGCCAGGGCATCAGTTCGAATGGGCCTGGCTGCTGGAGCGCTGGGGCGCCCGCCGCTGCGA
>NZ_JAPSKZ010000035.1 GCF_031181185.1 Phenylobacterium sp.
CGGAGGGGGCTGACGCTCGCCGAACAGGCCGGGATCGCTGCCAAGGCGCGAGGTCGAGTGGACGTCGATGGCTGTGATCGTCTCGCCGCGGAACACGAAGTCGGCGGCCAGCGGCTTGCGGCTCCCGAAGAACGCCGAGTTGTCGGGATCCACCAGCCGGACCGAGCCCTCGACGTAGTCCACCCGCTCCGGATTGTAGAGGAAGCCGTTGCGGATGTTGGCGTCGTCGGCGCCGCCAGTCGTACCCGGCTCGGGGGCGATCTCGATGTAGACGTAGGTCGGGCCGCCCGCCGCCTTGATGGCGTCGATCAGCTTCTGGACCGACGGCAGGCCGCTCATGTCCGAGCCCTTCCCCTCGCCGTCCGCGTCCTGGATCTCCTCGACGCCGATAATGTCGGGGCTGCGCAGGTTGGCGATGATGTCCTGCGCCAACGCCTGGAACTTGGCCGCGCTGTCGCCGGCGTTCAGGTTGTGCAGGTTGTACGCCGCCATCGTCACGTGGGTCGCGTCGCCCACAAGGCTGGAGACGTCGTCCGCCGGGACGCCCGCGCCGGCGGGCGTCTCGATCGAGGTGGCCACCACCTCGTAGTTGCCGCCGAAGTAGTGGATGACGCCGGTGACGTCGCCCAGCTGGTCGCCCATGTCATAGCCCGAGCGCACGCCCGGCAGGACGCCGCTGTCGACGAAGACCTGGATCCGCTCGGGGTTCATGTCGCCGGCGCCGATGGTGATGCCGCCGCGGTCGCTCATGCCGGTGGCGCCCTCGCCGCCGTCGGCGACGACCCAGGTGGAGGAGCCTTCCGACTCAGCCACCGCCTGGGCGTCCGGCACGACGACCAGCATGCCTTCCAGGCTCTCGTAGAAGTCGATCGCGTCCTGTTCGGGGTCGTAGGTCGCGAAGCCGTCGTTGTCGATCACCTCGGTCGGCGCCTGGCGACCGCCCTGCCCCAGGATCGTGGGCGCGACAGTCCCCGTGCCGATCTTGCGGACGAGCGGGTCGGTGATCTCGGTAATGGTCAGGTTCGTCGCCGCCCCAGCCCGGAACTCGTCGACGACGCCGCCCACCGACACCAGGTCGCCCACAGCGACGGTCGGCTGGCTGGAGGTGAAGACGAAGATGCCGTCCGAGGTGGCGTCGTTCCCGTCGCCCGTCACGTCCTGGATCCAGAAGCCGTTGGTGTCGACCGCGGTCACCACGCCCTCAGTCCGCACGCCCTGACCGTCGAAGTCCGAGATGTGGCCAGCGCCCTGGATCTCGAAGATCCGGGCCGCCTGGAAGTCGTCGTTCCGGATCGTTCCGGTTGCGGTGGCGTCGGAGAGGACCACGCCGCCTGCCGACTGCAGGTTCGAGAGGGTCACCTGGAAGGTCTCGGTGGGCTCGATGGTCGTGTCGCCGACCACCCGCACCGTCACCGTCTGGCTGGCGGGGCCGCCTGCCGCGAAAGTCAGCGTGCCCTGCGCCGCGAGATAGTCGTCACCGGCCGTCGCCGTGCCCCCGCCCGTGGCGAAGTCGACGGTGAAGGCGCTGGCGTTGCTCGACCGCGTCACCGTGAAGCTGATCAGGGTCTCGCCGTCGTCGCCCTCGACGATCCGGGCGTCGGAGATCGAGACCGAGGTCTCGAGTCCCGAGATCGTGAATCCGGAGACCGGCGCCACGCCGCTGGTGTCGTTCAGCGTCCAGTTGGCGGGGTTGGCGATGGCCGCCTTCAGCTCGGCGGCGGTTCCGCTTGTCGGACCGGTGTAGGCGCCGTTGTCCGTCGCGAACGCCAACGCGGTGGAGCCGACGGTCAGCCCCGTGGGCACGGCGCTGGTGTTGGAGTTGGTCGCATCGGCGGCGAAGGTCGTGTTGCCGTCGGCGAAGTCTACCGCGAAGACGAACGACGGCGCGTTCGCCGAGCCCTGATAGGCCAGGAACTGGTCGCCCGATGTCGAGGGGTTCAGGCCGCCGGTCAGGTTGCCGATGGTGATCACCGTGCCCGCGGCCACCGGATTACTGAAGGTGTACGACACCACGCCCTCATTGGCGCGGAAGCCGCCCGCGGCCTGCCACCCGTTATCCGTGAAGTTCAGGGTCGTGCCGGCCTCCACGTTCGTCAGCACGACGAACGACAGGGATTTCACGCCGGTATCGGCGCCGAAGGCGACGATCGCGACATCGCCAGGCTGGAAGGTGGTGGGCATGGAGCGGTCCGTCGTTGAGGTTGCCGCGGGCGGACGCCGGCGCTGACCCGGTCTCGCCGACCACGGCCACGCACCTCGAATCCCCCCGCTTCGATGGGTCTGGCCACGGCGTATCAGCCGGGCGCGGACCTCGGCTACCCACGTTGGATGACAGTGTCGTTACGCCCCTGCGGGCTTGCGACGATCAGGCGCTTTCCTGCGACGACCAGGCCTTCAGCGCGGCCACGACTGACTCCGACGGCGCATAGCCGCGGGTCACGACGCCGAAAGCGCCGTCGGCGTTCGGCCCGCCGACCAGGGTCGGGAAACCCGTGACGCCGGCACGCTGCGAGATGGCGTAGTCGCGCCAGGTCTCGGCCTTCGCCTCCTCGGAACGCCACTGCTCGGCGAACCGATCGCGTTCGACCCCCAGCTCGGCGGCCAGGTCGGCCAGCACCTCGCCCGACGTGACGTCCCGGGCCTCTGCGTAGAACGCCCGCTGCACGCGGGCGAGATATCGGACCGCCAGCTCCTCGCCGTCACGGCGCACGACCACCACGGCGCGGGCGGCAGGATCGGTGTCGTAGAGGAAGCCTTCGCGCTCCAGGGCCGCCGGGTCGAACGGCAGGCCCGTGGCCTCGTGCACGTGGGCCCAGTGGCCGACCACCTCGGCCTTGGCCGCCTCGGTCATCGGGGTCTCGGTCCCCGGGCGCAGCCCGCCCATGATCACCCGGATGGGCAGGGCGCGGCCGAAGGCGCGGCGGATGTCGTCGATGACCGGCGAGAAGCCGTAGCACCACGAGCACATCGGATCGGCGAAGTAGATGAGATGCGGGGATTCCATGGGCGCCTCCGGCCCGGGAACTCTCGCAGTCTATGGACCGGCGGTCACGTCAAAGATCGCTGACGTTCCGCTGCGGCAACGCTCGCGGCCGGCTCAGCTTTCTCGTCCAAGGATTTGCTTTTCCCAAGAATCTGCGCCGGAATACCGGTGATCCACAGCTCAAGGCCAAGCTTCCGGGAACCTCCCCGCGCTTCGTACGCTGAAGGTTCGTCAAGAAGGTCTAGGAATGGTCCAATACGCAGTAACCCTGAAGGACGGCGAGTGGACTGTCTTCTGTGACGGCCAGCCGGTCGCCAACGACCTGTCGCGCTCGGCCGCCATCCAGCTCGCCAAGGACCTGGCCTTCGAGGCCGAGGAACGTGGCGAGACCGTCGAACTGCTGGTCCAGGGCTACTACGGGGAAATGTCCCGCAAGGTGACAGGCGTCGCCGACGACTAGCGGCGCATCTGCGCCTTCATCTCGCGCTTGGCGCGGGCTTCCGCCTTCGCCTGAGCCTTCCGCGCCTTCCGCTCCTCGCGCTTCAGCTGGAGCTGCAGCTCCTCGTCGTTCTCGCGGGCGAGACGGGCTTCCTCGTCGGCCTTTTCCTTGGCCAGCCGGGCGGCTTCCTTCTCGGCGGCGCGCCGGGCGCGCACTTCCTCGAGTTCGCGCGCCTTGCGCTGCTCGCGGGTCTCGAACACCTCGCCTTCCGCGCGGACGGTCGGCTTCGGCTTGAACTTCTCAAGAAGGGCCTTCCGAGCCTCGGCCTGAGCGGCGAGTCGCTCGGAGAACCCAGGCATAACCTTGGTTTCTCGCATGCTCACTTGGGACAGATGGAAGAAGGGGGGCTCGGCGAGGTAACCCGCCGAGCCGGAACTTGTTGCGTCAGATCAGCCGACGATCTCGTCGTCGGTGAAGAACTGCGCGATCTCGATCTTGGCGTTTTCGAGGCTGTCGGAGCCGTGGACCGAGTTCTCGCCGACGCTCTCGGCGTACAGCTTGCGGATGGTGCCCTCGGCCGCCTGTGCCGGGTTCGTCGCGCCCATGACTTCGCGGTAGCGGGCGACGGCGTTGTCGCCTTCCAGCACCTGAACGACCACCGGAGCCGAGGTCATGAAGTCGACCAGTTCGCCGAAGAACGGGCGCTCCTTGTGGACTTCGTAGAACTTCTCGGCCTGGGCGCGGCTCATCCGGATGCGCTTCTGGGCGACGATGCGCAGGCCGGCGTCCTCGATCACCGCATTGACCTTGCCGGTCAGGTTCCGGCGCGTGGCGTCAGGCTTGATGATCGAGAAGGTGCGTTCGGTCATGGGTCTTCTTGTTCTTGTCAGGATGGGGAGGACCGCGGGGTGCCCCGCGAGGTGGCGCGTCTATAGCCGCAAGGCCCCGCCTCGCCAAGGCGCTGCGATGCAACAATCGCTGACGAAGCCGCTTTCGTCTGCTATGGCCCGGCCCGTCAGGCGGCGGCGCGGCGACATTACAGCCTGACCTTCCTTGAGATCGCGAGACCGGCGAGCGCAGGTCCGCGCCCGCCAACCTGCATCGTCAGTCCGTCATGCTTCAGATTAACGACCTCGTCTTCGACGCCTGGGGGCGTCGCTTCTTCGACCACGCCAGCGTCACCCTGCCCAAGGACGCCAAGGTCGGTCTCGTCGGCCGCAACGGCGTCGGAAAGTCGACGCTGTTCAAGCTGATCCTGAACGAGCTCACCCTGGGCTCGGGCGAGATCAGCCTGCCCAAGGCCGCCCGGATCGGCTCGGTGGCCCAGGAGCATCCGGCCACGCCCATCCCGCTGCTCGAGACGGTGCTCGCCGCCGACGTGGAGCGCGCCAGCCTGCTCGCCCAGCTCGACACCGCGCCGCCCGAGGAGATGGGCGAGATCTACAACCGCCTGATCCAGATCGACGCCGACCGGGCGCCCTCGCGCGCCGCCGAGATCCTGTCGGGGCTGGGCTTCTCGGAAGCCGACCTCTCGCGACCTATGGCCGAGTTCTCGGGCGGCTGGCGGATGCGCGTGGCCCTGGCCGCCAGCCTGTTCGCCGAGCCCGACCTGCTGCTGCTCGACGAGCCCACGAACTACCTGGACCTGGAAGGCGCGCTCTGGCTCGAGGCCCGGCTGCGCAAGTACCCGCACACCGCGATCGTCATCAGCCACGACCGCGAGCTGCTGAACAGCTCGGTCGACCACATCCTGCACCTGAAGGACGGCAAGCTCGAACTCTATGTCGGCGGCTACGACAGCTTCGAGCGTCAGTGGGCCGAGAAGCTGCGGCTGCAGGAGGCCGCCCGCGCCAAGATCGAAGCCAAGCGGGCGCACATGCAGTCGTTCGTCGACCGCTTCCGCGCCAAGGCCACCAAGGCCCGCCAGGCCCAGTCGCGCCTGAAGGCGATCGCCAAGCTGCCGCCCGTGGCCGCGGTCATCGAGGACCACGTCGCGCCCTTCCTGCTGCCCTCGCCCGAGCGTCCCCTGCCCCCGCCGCTGCTGCGGCTGGAGGACGTGGCCGTGGGCTATGGCGGCCCGCCGATCCTCCGGAAGCTGAACCTGCGGCTCGACATAGACGACCGCATCGGCCTGCTCGGCGTCAACGGCGCCGGCAAGTCGACCTTCGCCAAGCTGGTGGCCGGCGCGCTGACGCCCGAGAGCGGCGCCTTCCACCGCTCGCAGCGGATGAAGGTGGGCTGGTTCCACCAGCACCAGATCGAGGCGATGGACCCGAACGACACGCCCCTGGAGATCATCCGGCGGGCGTTGCCGGACGCCACCGAGGCCAGGCGTCGCGCGGTGATCGCCGCCTTCGGCTTCAGCTACGACAAGGTCGAGACCAAGGTCGCCAGCCTGTCGGGCGGCGAGCGGGCCCGCCTGCTGCTCAACCTTGTGGCCATGGAGGCGCCGCACCTCCTGATCCTCGACGAGCCGACCAATCACCTCGACATCGACAGCCGCCGGGCCCTGCTGGACGCCCTGAACGACTACGAGGGCGCGGTCATCCTCATCACCCACGACCGCTCGCTGATGGAGCTGGTCGCCGACCGGCTGTGGCTGGCCGCGGACGGCGGCATCGAGCCGTTCGACGGCGACATGGAGGATTACGCCAGGTTCGTCCTCGACCGCGCCCGCATCGCCGCCCGCGCTCCCAGCCAGGTGAAGGCCGAGGCGCCGCCTGCGCCACCGCCACCGCCCGCCGCGCCCGCGAAGGCCAAGGTCCCAACGGGCCCGGCGCGGCGTCGGGCCGAGGCGGCGGAAGCGGCCCTGGCGCGTGCGACCGCGGAACTCGCCAGGATCGACCAGGCCCTCACCGATCCGGCGATCTTCACGAAGGACCCGGGGAAGGCCGCGGAACTCGGCCGCCGCCGGGAAGCGGCCCAGAACGCCGTGGAGGCCGCTGAGCTCGAATGGCTGGAAGCGCAGGAAGCCTACGAGGCGCTGAAAGCCTAGGCCGGAACCGCCCGTGCGGTCTGCCTGTTGCTGGCGGGCTGTTCAGGGAGGTTACCGGTCATGGCTCACGCGCTCCGCAAGGCGGCCCCGTTCCTGGTGCTCGCCGGCATCGCCCTGATGCCGCGCGAGCGCGCGGCCGCCCGGCGCGATGCGCCGCCTCCGCCGCAGCCGCCCGCCGCCCCAGGCGCCAGCGAGGGCCCGCGGGACGCGCCCAATCCGAACCGCAGCACCGACCATCCCGAGCACCTGCAGGACGCGAGCCGCGGCCGACATGCCGACAAACCCCAGGAGATCCCCGCGAAGGGCTGGAAGGACATCCTGATCCGGTCGTGGAAGGAGTTCGGGGACGACCAGGCGCCCCTGGTGGCCGCCGGCGTAACCTTCTACACGCTGCTGGCGCTGTTCCCCGCCATGGGCGCCTTCGCCGCGCTTTACGGCCTGTTCGCCGACGTCGCCGAGGCCCAACGGCACCTGGCCGTGCTGTCGGCCGTCTTGCCGCCCGACGTGCTGCGGTTCGTGGGCGAGCAACTGGTTCGCCTGTCCGCCGGCCATGAGGGCGGTCTCTCCCTGGCCTTCATCGGCGGCCTCCTGCTGTCCATCTGGAGCGCCAACGGGGCCATGAAGGCGATGATCACCGCCATGAACATCGCCTACGACGAGCAGGAGAAGCGCGGCTTCATCAAGAAGACCGCCACCTCGCTGGCCTTCACGGTCGGCTTCCTGTTGTTCGGCCTGGCGTCGATCGCCGCCCTCGCCGTGCCAGCCGCGATCGAGCCGTACATGGGCGCAAGCGCCGCGACCCTGTTCCGCTGGACGACCTATCCGGTCCTGCTGGCCGCCCTCGCCCTCGGCCTTGCCCTGCTCTACCGGTTCGGCCCAAGCCGGGACCGGGTCCGCTGGCGCTGGATCACGCCCGGAAGCATCGCCGCTATCCTGCTGTGGGTCGCCGCGTCGGCCGCGTTCTCGATCTACGTCGCCAACTTCGCGAACTACGAGAAGACCTATGGCTCGCTGGGGGCCGTGATCGGCTTCATGATGTGGCTGTATTTCTCGGCCCAGGTGGTGCTGCTAGGGGCCGAGTTGAACTCCGAGATCGAACACCAGACGGTGAAGGACACCACCGTTGGTCCGGAACACCCGCTGGGCGCCCGCGGCGCGGTCATGGCCGACACCGTGGGCGCACCGCAGTAGTCTCCCGTCAGGTGATGTGCTTGGGGCTGATCGGATCCGAGCCCGGGAAGGTCTCTTCGATCGCTTCGTCCAGCAGGGCTTCCTGACGGTCTTCCGAGTCGGACTCGCGCCGGGCCATGTGGTCAGGCTTTTCGCCTTCCTTCAGCGGTTCGGCCTGCCGCGAATGGGGCGCGTCGATATGGCGGTGCTCCTCGATCGCCCCGCCTTTGTCGCTCGCCATGTCCGCCGTCGCGCCGCTCGACCCGTGGGTGAAGGCGCGTTGGGCTTCGTCTTCGGTCTGCCTGTGCGGCATCTGGAACTCTCCTGCTTACGGCTCAGGTCTTAAACCCGCAGAGGCGTCGCGGAGTTTCGAACGGTCACGTCTTGCGCCTGTCCTCCAGGAGGATTTGCCCCTCCTTCTGGATCTTGCCCTTCACCTTATTGGCGATCATCGCCAGGAACCCGGGCAAGGTGACCTGGAGGGTGACCTCCTGGTCGCGGACGTCGACGGAGCCGTTCACCTCCTGGCCCATGGCGGCCACGACGAACCTCAGGACGTCGCCGTCCCAGGCGTGGCGCGCCTCGCCCATGGCGGCGAACTGCTGGGTCAGCCGGCCGATACCTTCGTCGATCCGGCGGCGGGCCTCGACGCGGCCGAGCTGGTGGGGGATGGTGACGACGACGGGCTTGCTCATGCGCACATCAACGGTCGAGCCGCCGCCGGGGGTTCCGACCGCGCGCCTCTCGCCTTAGGCTCCCCGCATGAGCGAAGACCGCACCCTCCTTGGCGATGGACGCTATCCGGACAGCGGCCCCCTGGCCGTGCTCGCGAGGCTCGCCTTCCTGGGCGCGATCGCGGCGATCGTCATCGCCGTCTTCCTGCCGCCCTGGATGGTGCCTGACTTCGTCAAGTCGCATTACCTCCAGCACTTCGCGGCGTTCTACGTCGCCGCGCTCGCCGGACTCGCGGCCATGCCGCGCACGCGCCTCCGGACCATCGCCACCGGCTACTTCCTGTTCGCGACCGTTCTCGAGGCCTCGCACCTGCCCGCCGGGGCGCCGCTCGGCCCCCTGATCGACAACTGGGTGGCGGACCTGGGCGGCCTTGCGACCGCCTACGCCCCCATCGTCGTCGAGCGCTTCCGCCGCCGGTTCCCAAGGCGCGAGCTCTAGAGGAAGGTCCAGCCCCGGTCGCGGTCGCGGACGCGCAGGTTGTTCTGCACGTGCCGGACGCCTTCCACGTCGGCGATGTCCTCGATCCGGCGCTTGTCCTCCTTGCGCCGGACGGTGCCGTTGAGCGTCACCTCGCCGTCCTCCACCAGGACGTCGACGTCGCGAAGGTCCAGCCGGCGCTCGTCCTCAAGGCGCTCCATGATCACGGCCCACAGGACGCGGTCGGACGGTCCGCGGCGACGGCGCGCGCGCCGGTCGTCCTCGTAACGGCTCTCGTCCTCGTGGCGCCGGCCACCGCCGCCGCCGAGGAACTGGCCGGCGCGGTCCATCCACGACCGGGACGGCCCGTGCGCCCGGCTGTCGCCGGCGTCATAGCGCCGATCCGCCGCGTCGTAGCCGCGGTCCTCGTCCGAGAAGCGGCGGTAAGGCCGGCCCCGCTCCGGATCGTAGGCCCAGTCGTTGGTGTAGTCGGCCTGGCCGTAGTCGTCGCCCCGCGCCCGGATGTCTTCGTCGGCGCGGTAGCCGGTGCGGTGGCGCGGGTCGTACGCGTAGTCGGTGGAATAGTCCGCCTGGCCGAAGTCGTCGCGGTCGCGTCGCTCCATCCGCCAGCGCCGATCCCGCTCGCGGTCCTCGTCGCGCCAATCTTCCCGGGCCATGGTCGCCTCCGTCATGCTTTGGCCGAACTCGAGGCAAGAACCTGCGCCTTGGTGATCGGTTCCCCATCCGGCCCGACTCACCGGAGACCTCGTCGCGTGCAGATGCTGGATCCCACCGAGCGCCACTCCCGCGGTCTGGAGGACCTGGAAGAGGATCTGGCCGCCGCCCTGCCCGAAACCCAGGGCTCGCGCTTTTATCCGCTGATCCGCCGCTGGGCCCTGCACGTCATCCCGTTCCTGCTGCTGGCCGCCGCCGTCTTCGTGCTGTGGCGCGAGTTCCGGGACGTGAGCGTGGGCGAGATCGCCGCGTCGATGCGGGCCTGGGGCTATGGATCGGTGGTCTGGGCCCTGACGCTCTCGGCCGCCAGCTTCACCCTCATGGGCCTGGTCGAGTGGCTGGGGCTGCGGTGGGCCGGCGCCCGCCTGCCGCTGCCGCCCGCCCTATGGGGCTCGTTCCTCGCCAACGCCATCGGCCACACCCTGGGGGCCAACCTGCTGGTTTCGGGGGCGGTGCGGGCCCGGTTCTACGACCGGTTCGGCGTTTCCCTGAAGCAGGTCGCCGCGACGACCGTCTTCCACGGCGTCTCCTTCGCCGTGGGTCTGTCGGCGCTCGCCGGCGCCAGTCTGCTGATCGCCGACGGCCACGACCGGGCCGTCACCCGTATCGCCGGGCCGGTGGCCGACGGCCTGGGCGTGCTGCTGCTGGCGGGTGTCAGCGCCTACGTCGTCTTGTGCGGCACCCTCAAGCGTCCCTTGCGCGGCTTCGGGCACAGCCTGAAGCTGCCGTCCTGGCGCGTGGCGCTCGCCCAGATCGGCCTGGGCGCGGTCGACAACGCCGTCGCGGCCGGCATCATCTGGACCCTCTTGCCCGAGGGTTCGGTGGGCTACTTCAGCTTCGTCGGCGCCTATGCGCCGTCCGTGGTCGTGGGGCTGGCCTCGCACGTGCCTGGCGGCGTCGGCGTGTTCGAGGGCTCGATGTCCGCCCTGCTGGCCAGCGTGCCGCCGGCGCCGCTCGCCGCCGCCTTCCTTGGCTATCGCCTCGCCTTCTTCCTGCTGCCGCTCCTTATCGCCGGCGTCGCGCTTGCGGGCGACGCGGTGCATCGGCACAGGCGGAGCTGAAGCGCCTACTGACGTTTGCGACGAAGCTTCGGTGTCTCGCGCCCGCGGTGCAGCTCAGCGCCGATCACCGCCTTGCGCAGTTGGGCCACCAGCTCCGAGATGGGGTCCTTGGTCTGCATGACCGTCGAACGCCGAACACTGGTCGGCGATCCTAAGCTCAAGCTTCTCTGGGCCGTGACTGTGGCGCCGGCGCATCGCCTCGGCGGACGGGATCGGCTAGGAAGCGACCATGAGCTCCTCGTCCCGCCCGCTGGCGGTTTTCGCCTACGACTTCGACGGCACCCTGGCCCCAGGCAACATGCAGGAGCACGCCTTCATTCCTGACGAGCTCGGCATGACCCACGCCGAGTTCTGGGCCGAGACGCGGCGCCTGGCCGAGGAACAGCGCGGCGACGGCATCCTTGCCTACATGCACCTGATGCTCGAGAAGGCTCGGGCGAAGGGCCTGGAGTTGTCGCGGGAGAGCTGGCGCAAACGCGGAGCGAACCTGCGCCTCTTTCCCGGCGTCGAGGACTGGTTTCCCCGCCAGAACGCCCGCGCCGAGGCCCTCGGCCTCGACCTGCGCCACTTCATCATCTCGTCGGGCAACCGCGAGCTGATCGAGGGCTCGCCCATCGCCGGCTGGTTCGAGCGGATCTACGCCTCGGCCTTCATGTTCAACGCCGAGGGCGACGCGGTCGGGGCGGCGCTTGCGATCAACTACACCGGCAAGACCCAGTACCTGTTCCGCATCAACAAGTGGACCCTGGACGAGTGGGACAACGACGCGATCAACGCCGTGCAGGCCGACCGCGACCGCCCTGTGCCCTTCGACCGCATCGCCTTCTTTGGCGACGGCCTGACCGACATCCCGGTGATGCGGGTGATGACGGATCACCACGGCCATCCGGTTGCGGTCTACGACCCGGAAAAGCCGATCACCGACGCGGCCGCTGACAAGCTGATCAAGGACGGCCGGGCCCGCCTCGCCGCCGGCGGCGACTACCGCGAGGGCTCCGAGCTGGACACCCTGGCGGCCGAGATCCTGGTCCAGATGGCCCGCGGCGTTCGCGCGGAACTCTTCGAATAGGCCCGAACGGATCGGGACCGCGCAGCGGTCCGGCCGAGGGCCGACTAAGGAGCCCCGAGCGGAGCGGTCCGGCCGAGGGCCAAGCAAAGACGCCCTAGCGCTCGTCGTAGAGCCGGCGCAACACGGCCGGCGTCAGCCCCGGCAGGTCTTCCGAGATCAGGCCAGGACCGTGCAGTTCGGCGGCCTCGGCGTGGATCCAGGCGGCCGCGCAGGCCGCCTCGAAGCTGTCCATCCCCTGTGCGACCAGCCCGCCGATGAAGCCGGCGAGCACGTCGCCAGAGCCCGCCGTCGCGAGCCAAGGCGAGCCGTTCACGTTCACCGCGGCGCGACCGTCCGGCGCGGCCACGACCGTGTCGGCTCCTTTCAGCAGGACGACGGCCCCCGCCCGCTTCGCCGCTTCCCGCGCCGCCGTTATCCGCTCGGGCGAGCCCTTCAGCACCCCAGGGAACAGCCGCTCGAACTCGCCGGGATGCGGCGTCAGCACGTCGTCCCGGTCCAGCACCGAGAACAGCTCGTCGGGATCGTCGCGGAAGACGGTGATGGCGTCGGCGTCCAGCACCAACGCCGCGCCGGTGCGGGCCAGCGCCAGCACGTTCAACAGGGTGTCCTCGTCGACGCCGGCCGCCGGCCCGATGACGGCGGCGTCCACGTCGGCGGCCGCCTGCTCCAGCTCCACGTCGGTGTCGAACGGCCGCAGCATCACCGCTTCCAGGTGTCCGGCGTTCGAGGCCAGCGCCTCGGTCGGCGACAGTATGGTCACCAGCCCCGCCCCGATCCTCAAGCCCGCCCGCGCCGCCAGCCGCGCCGCGCCCGTGCTCCAGGCGTCGCCGCTGACGACCACCAGCCGGCCCCGCTCGTGCTTGTGCGAGGCGGCGCTGGGCCATGGGAACCGCGGCAGCCACAGCTCCGGCAGGTTCTCGACCAGCCGGGTCGGCGTTTCGCCCAGCCCGATATCCGCGATGACGATCTCGCCGCACAGGCTCCGGCCGGGCTCCAGCACATGTGCGGGCTTGCGGGCGTGGAAGGTGACGGTGAGCGCGGCGCAGACTGCCGGTCCCAGGGGATTGCCGGTGTCGCCGGGCACCCCGCTTGGCATGTCGATGGCGACGACCTCGTCCGGCCGCGCCGCCAGCCGCTGGGCCACGCTGGCCGCCACGCCGTCCAGGGGCCGCGTCAGCCCCGCGCCGAACAGGGCGTCCACCACCAGTCCGGCGGGCAGGTCGACATCCAGCGGCCGCGTCGGGCCGTCCCACCGCCCTGCGGCCGCCTTGGCGTCGGCGGCGCTGGGCTCCGACAGCGCCCTCACCTCCACCGGCCAGCCGCGCGCCTTCAGCAGCCTGGCGACCACGTAGCCGTCGCCGCCGTTGTTGCCGGGCCCGCACAGCACCACCGTCGGCTGGGCCCGGAAGCGGGCGCAGATCGCATCGGCGACCGCCGTCCCGGCGCGTTCCATCAGCGCCTCGCCCGACGTGCCGACCTCGACGGCGGCGCGGTCGGCGGCCGCCATCTCCGCCACGGTCAGGATGGAGCGCACGCTCACAGCACGCCCGTCGTCGCCTCGGCGCCCCGGCGGACCAGGGTCAGCCGCTCGCCGTCGGTCTCCAGCACGGTGATCGAAGCGTGGTCGGGCCGGAACGCCAGCACCCGCTCGTCGCCGCTCAGCGCCGAGACCACCGCATTGATGGCCACATAGTGCGAGAACACCGCCGTGTCGCCGCAGGCGCACAGCCGCTCGACGATGGCGCGGCGCCAGGCCTCGTAGTCCAGATCGCCCTCGATCTCGGCCCAGGTCCCTTGGAAGGCCTTGCGCAGCCACGCGGGGCGCTCTTCCGCCGGCAGGTCCTTCGGCGTCGGGATCTCGCCGACGATCGGGTCGATCTCGACCGTGACGCCCATCGCCTCGGCCGTGGGCTCAGCCGTCTCGCGGCAGCGGCGCAGCGGCGAGCTCGCCACCCGCCTCGGCCGCTCCTCCGTCGGCAGGGCCAGCAGCCAGTCCCGCGCCGCCTCGGCCTGCGCGCGGCCCTCGGCGTCCAGTCCCGGATCCTCGTCGTGGCCGCCCCAGGTGGAGGCCGGCCGGCCATGCCGGATCAGGTAGAGGCGCGCCATGCAGGACTAGTCCGGTGTGAAGATGTTGATCCCGTCCGGGCCGGGCCGCACCGTTCCCGGGCGCCCGACCTGTTCCGCCGTCTCCATAGCGGCAAGCAGCGCCGCATCCGAGGGGGTATTCGCAGCGAAACGGCGCCCAGCCTCGTCGCGGCCCACCACGATGGCCATGAACGGCCCTTCGCGCTTGTGCACCACCGTATAGGTCTCAATGACGCCGCGGCCCTCAGGCTGCTCGACGATCTCCGGATGCGGCAGGGCGTCGATCTCGCGCTGCAGGATCGCCGGATCCTCGCGCTCGAACGGCCTGTCGGGACGCTTCGTCGAATAGACGCCGGTCGACTGCTTCGTCAGGTACCAGCCGTTGCCGGTGATCAGGCCATAGGCGCCGGGCCGCTGCCGGAGCTTCTGCAGCATCACCGCCACAGAATGCATGACGTAGTTGTTCCCGGGGCCGCCCGCGTACGGCAGGCCGCCGGTCACCGTCAGGCCGCGCGGGTCGTCCAGCGACAGGCCCAGCTCCTCGGCCCCGATCTCCACCGCCACCGGGAAGCACGAGTAGAGGTCGATCAGGTCGATTTTATCCAGGCCGATCCCGGCCATCTCCAGCGCCTTCTTTCCCGTCAGCCGCATGGCCGGGCTCGAGTGGAAGTTCTGCCGGTCCAGCGGGTGCCACAGGTCCGACGCGTCGCCGCAGCCGTGCAGATAGACCCACTTGTCCTCCGGCACGCCCAGTTCGCGGGCCTTGGCTTCGCTGGCGAGGATCACCGCCGCCGACTGGTCCACCTCCATGATGGCGTTCATCAGCTTCGGATACGGGAAGCCGATCATCCGGTTCTTATCGGAGACGGTGGCGATCTCCTCGGCCGAGCGGGCGACCTGGAACCAGGCGTCGGGATTGTCCTTCGCCACCTCGCTGAAGCGCGCGAACAGCTCGCCCATTCGCCGCTGGTGGTCGGGGATCGCGCGGCCGTCGCGCGCCCGAAGCGCGTTCTCGAACAGCGGATAGATGTTGATCGGCCGATCCAGGCCGTGGCGGGCCTCGTACGGCGTGTTGCCAGGGCGCGGATCGCCGATCCGCTGCGGCGCCGGCAGGTCCTCGGCCTCGTCCGCCTTCCACTCGTCGAACGAAAGCCCCTTCGTCAGCCGCTTCATGGCCGAGCCCAGGAACTCGCATCCGACGGTGAGCGCCAGGTCGGCTTCGCCCGCCGCGATCTTCTGGGCCAGGGTGTTGATCAGATACTGGGGCGTGTTGCCGCCCATCTCGGAATAGACGCTCCAGCGCGGCTGCGCGCCGATCCGCTTCGCCAGGTTGGCCGGCGGGTTGGTCGAGTGTGGGATCATGCCCCGCCGCGACCCCGGCGCATCGATGGTGAAGCCCACGACGGCCAGGGCGTCGATCGCCGCCAGCCCCGCCGCGCCCACGCCCGCGTCCAGCGCCGCCCGTTCCGCCGCAATCTTCAGCAGCGCCGTCGGCGACGGCGACGCCGCCGGATCGCCCCGATACGTGAATTGGCCCGCTCCGATGAGAACAGGGGTGCGATCACCCATGCTTGACCCGCCTCCCGACGTGCTGAGTTGGTCATCCTAGGCCCGGAAGTCCGCCTGGAGAGCCGATTTCCGGACTGACCGATTTTTGATCCGACGGCGCCTGTTTTTTAGGCGACGATCCATTTTCCCAGGCGGCCGTCGCGGCAAGCAACCGAGTTTCCTTGTGGCGGCCCTCCGCGCCGTGCTCCGTCCCGCCAACCGCGGGGGCGGCCCGTCCGTCCCGCAGCAAAGCTGAGCCATGAAAAAGATCGAAGCCATCATCAAGCCGTTCAAGCTGGACGAGGTGAAGGAGGCCCTGCAGGAGCTGGGCGTCCAGGGCATGACGGTCATCGAGGCCAAGGGCTACGGCCGGCAGAAGGGCCAGACCGAGCTCTACCGTGGCGCCGAGTACGTCGTGGACTTCCTGCCCAAGATCAAGATCGAGGTGGTGGTCGCCGACGATCACCTCGACCGCGCGCTGGAGGCCATCTCGGCCGCCGCCCGCACCGGCCGCATCGGCGACGGCAAGATCTTCGTCTCCGAGGTCCTCGACGTGATGCGCATCCGCACCGGCGAGACCGGACCCGTCGCCATCTGACCTGATCAATCGAGACCAAGCCTAAGGGGATAAGACCATGGCCTCCGCGAAGGACATCCTGAACCTGATCAAGGAGAAGGACGTCAAATACGTCGACGTCCGCTTCACCGACGTGCGCGGCAAGATGCAGCACGTCACCTTCGACATCGACCTGGTGGACGAAGACTTCCTGACCGACGGCACCATGTTCGACGGCTCGTCGATCGCCGGCTGGAAGGCCATCAACGAGTCCGACATGAAGCTTAGGCCCGACCTGGCCTCGGCCCACATCGACCCGTTCTATCAGCAGACCACGCTCGTCCTGTTCTGCGACGTCGTGAACCCCGACACCAACACGCCGTACAACCGCGACCCGCGCTCGATCGCCAAGGCGGCGCTCGCCTACGTGAAGTCGGCTGGCGTGGGCGACACGGTCTACTTCGGCCCCGAGGCCGAGTTCTTCGTGTTCGACGACGTGCAGTGGAACACCGCCCCGCACGACACCCGCTACTCCTACGATTCCACCGAGCTGCCGGTGTCGTCGGGCAAGTCCTATCCGGAAGGCAACATGGGCCATCGCCCGGGCCCGAAGGGCGGCTACTTCCCCGTGAACCCGGTCGACTCGGGCCAGGACCTGCGCGGCGAGATGCTGGCGGTCATGGGCGAGCTCGGCATGAAGCCCGAAAAGCATCACCACGAGGTGGCGCCGGCCCAGCACGAACTTGGCCTCAAGTTCGACGAGCTGATCACCATGGCCGACCGGATGCAGCTCTATAAGTACGTGATCCACAACGTGGCCCACGCCTACGGCAAGACCGCCACCTTCATGGCCAAGCCGATGTTCGGCGACAACGGCTCGGGCATGCACGTGCACCAGTCGATCTGGAAGGACGGCAAGCCGCTGTTCGCCGGCGACAAGTACGCGGGCCTGTCGGACATGTGCCTCTGGTACATCGGCGGCATCATCAAGCACGCGAAGGCCATCAACGCCTTCTCGAACTCGACCACCAACTCGTACAAGCGCCTGGTGCCGGGCTACGAAGCCCCGGTGAAGCTGGCCTACTCGTCGCGCAACCGCTCGGCGTCGATCCGCATCCCGCACGTCGACAGCCCCAAGGCCAAGCGCATCGAGGCCCGTTTCCCCGATCCGATGGGCAACCCGTACCTGACCTTCGTGGCCCTGCTCATGGCCGGCCTCGACGGCATCGAGAACAAGATCGATCCGGGTCCTGCCATGGACAAGAACCTCTACGACCTGCCGCCCCGCGAGCAGAAGAAGGTTCCGGAAGTCTGCGGCAGCCTGCGCGAGGCGCTCGAGAGCCTCGATAAGGACCGCGCCTTCCTCAAGAAGGGCGGCGTGATGGATGACGATTTCATCGACAGCTACATCGAGCTGAAGATGGAAGAGGTCATGCGCCTCCAGCTCCACCCGCACCCGGTGGAATTCGCCATGTATTACACCTGCTAAGAGCGCTTAGCTGATGTGAAATGCGAGGGCCGCGGAGGTGATCCGCGGCCCTTTTCTCTTGGCGGCGTCGGAAATCCGCTGGCTGCATCGTCCTTGGAACGGTTCGAGCCGCAAGGGAGGCGCAGCGTGAAGCGTTCAAGCTATCGGTGGGTGATCGTCGCGGCGGGAGGCCTCCTGGGCTGCGTCGCGATCGGGTCGATGTTCTCCCTGCCCGTCCTGCTCACGCCCATGTCCAAGGCCACGGGCTGGTCGGTGACGGGCGTTTCGGGCGCGATGACCTTGGGCTTCATCGCCATGGCGGTGGGCAGCATGGCCTGGGGCGGGCTGTCGGACCGTGTCGGTCCGCGCGCCGTCGTGCTCACGGGCTCGGTCATCTTGGCCGCGAGCCTGGCCCTGGCCAGCCGGGCGACGGAGCTGATCCAGTTCCAGCTGGTCTTCGGCTTGGCGGTCGGCGGCAGCACGGCGGCGATCTTCGCGCCGATGATGGCCTGCGTGACCGGCTGGTTCGACACCCACCGCAGCCTGGCCGTGTCCCTCGTCTCCGCGGGCATGGGCATGGCCCCCATGACCATGTCGCCGCTCGTCGCCTGGCTCGTCTCGGTCCACGACTGGAGGACGACTCTCCTGATCGTGGCGGCGATCGTCGCGGCGGTCATGATCCCGCTGAGCTTCCTTGTCCGCCGCCCGCCTGCGCTCGAGACCGACGCCGCCGCCTCGGCCTCGCCTGACGACGCCCCGAACGACATGTCGGTCGGCCAGGCTCTGAGGTCGCCCCAGTTCGCCATCCTCCTGGCGACGAACTTCCTGTGCTGCGCCACCCACTCGGGGCCCATCTTCCACACGGTCAGCTACGCCGTCGCCTGCGGCATCCCGATGATGCTCGCGGTCTCGATCTACAGCCTGGAGGGCCTGGCGGGTCTCGGCGGCCGGGTGGCGTTCGGCGTCCTGGGCGACCGGTTCGGCGCTAAGCGCGTCCTGGTCCTCGGCCTTTTCGCGCAGGCCTTCGGCGCCCTCGCCTATGCGTCGGTGAGCGATCTCGGCGGCTTCTATGCCGTCGCCGCGCTGTTCGGCTTCATCTACGCAGGCGTGATGCCCCTTTATGCGGTCATCGCCCGCGAGAACTTCCCGCTGCGGATGATGGGCACGGTGATCGGCGGCACAGCGATGGCCGGCGGTCTGGGCATGGCCACCGGACCGGTGACCGGCGGCCTGATCTTCGACGCCTTCGCCAGCTACACTTGGCTGTTCGTCGGCTCGTGGGGCCTGGGCATCGGCGCATTCCTGATTGCGCTGACCTTCAAGCCCTTCCCCAAGGCTCGGCCGACGCCCGCGGCGGCCTGAGCCTCAGCCGGCGCGGCACTCGCCTTCGGCGGCCACGCTGACGCCGGCTGCGTCGGCCTCGCAGGGATTGCCGTAGGTCTTGCCGTCGCAGCCGCAGACCGGACGATATTCGCGGGTGCACATCGGCCGCTTGGTCGTGCAGACGCCCATGTTGTCGGCCACTTGGCACGTGCCCGTCGGCATTTTGCAGAAGTCGCCGGCGCTGGCGCACGCGATGCCGGCGATGCCGCCGCAGGCCTGGCCGGTCGCGGCGCTTCGGCCGGGGGCCGAACCGGGCGGCGGGTTGGTCGGCGGCTCGGCGTTGGCGGTGGACTGCTGGCAGGCGCCCAGCATCAGGATCGCGGCGGACGCCAGCGCGAGCAAGGCGGAACGGATCGGCATCGCAACCTCCCTGGAACTCCTGCAGCCTAACGCATCGGCTGTGTTTGCGGCGCCGTCCAGCTTTGGCGGCGGCGGCGAACTGTTCTAATGGCCCTCAGCGCTTTCCAGGAGGACCCATGCCGACCCCCGCGGCCGCCGCAGCGGCGCCTGCCAAGGCGCCGGTGACGACCCCGAAGATCGCGATCTCGCCGGAACAGGTCTGGCGCGACCTCGTGGCCTGGGTCCAGGCGCACGGCGCCGAGATCCTGATCGCGCTCGCGGTCGGGCTCGTCATCTACCTGGGCCTGAGCCTCGCCCGCAGCCTCGTCGCTCGGCTGAAGGACCGTCCGGGCGAGCGGCTGGGCTTCCGCGCCCTGGTCGGCCGGGCCGCCAGCAAGACCAACCAGCTGTTCCTGATCATGGTCTCCGCGCGCCTGGTCGGCGGCTACGCCAACCCGCCCGCTCCGGTGGCCGAGACCATCGCCTTCCTCTTCACGATCGTGGCCGTGTTCCAGGCCGCCGTGTGGATCCGCGAGGTGGTCCTGGGCCTGATCGAACGGCGCACCGCGCTGGAGCGGCATAGCGAGACCCTGGCCAACGCCACCGGCATCATCCGCCTGCTGGTGACCGTGGTGATCTTCGCGGTGGCGGTCATCGTGGTGCTGGACAACGTGGGCGTGAACGTCACCGCCCTCGTGGCCGGTCTCGGCATCGGCGGCATCGCCATCGGCCTCGCGGCACAGGGCATCTTCTCCGACCTGTTCGCCGCGCTTTCGATCATCTTCGATAAGCCCTTCAGCGTCGGCGAGACGATCACCTACGACAAGAGCACCGCCACCGTGGAGAAGATCGGCCTGAAGAGCACCCGCCTGCGCGCCGTCACGGGCGAGCGGAAGATCGTCTCCAACGCCAACCTGCTGCAGAAGGAGATCACCAGCTACCACACGCTGGACCACCGCCGGCTGAAGTTCGCCATCGGCGTGATCTACCAGACCGACCCGGCGCTGGCCGACCGCATCCCTCAGATCCTGCGCGAAATCGTAGAGGCCGAGGGCGGGACCTTCGTGCGCTCGGGGTTCATCAACTTCGGGGCCAGCGCGCTCGAGTTCGAGGTCGAGTACGATGTCTTCCGCCCGGACTGGGAGGAGATCTACGCCATCCGCCACCGGATCGGCCTGGCCATCCTGCGGCGGTTCAAGGCCGAGGGCCTGGAGTTCGCCTACCCGACCCAGACGAGCTTCACCGCCGCGCCCGACGGGCGGCTGATCATGCCCTACTCGGACCACCTGCCGACCGACCCATCGCTGCGCGACTGACGCCGTCATTGGGATAAGCGCCGCCGTGCGCGGCTGCGATTGCGGCGGCGCGCCGGGCTGATACTAAGGCGTCCATGCGCTCGACCGCCCTCGCCCTCGCCGCCCTCATCGCGGCCGGCCCCGCCCTCGCCCAGCCCTCCCCCGGTCCCCAGCCCCTCCCGCCGGCGCCCCCCATCGTGGCGCCGCAGGACGTGGCCTATCCCGGCGTGATGACGGTGGACGTCGACGCCACCGATCTGGAGCGTCGCATCTTCCGGGTGCGCCAGACGATCCCGGTCACCGGCCAGGGCCCCATGACCGTGCTCTTCCCCAAGTGGGTGCCGGGTGGGCACTCGCCGCGGAACCCGATCTACAACATCGCGGGCCTCACCTTCCGTGCGGACGGCCAGGTCATCCCCTGGAAGCGTGACCCCGTCGAGGTCTTCGCCTTCCACCTCTCGCCGCCCGCCGGCGCCAAGGTGATCGAGGTGGAGTTCCAGCATGTGACGCCGACCGCCGGCGACCAGGGTCGCGTCCTGATCACGCCCGAGATGCTGAACGCCCAGTTCGTGTCGCTGGCGATGTATCCGGCCGGCTACTACATGCGCCGCATCCCCGTGGACGCCAGCATCCGTCTCCCGGCCGGCTGGGGCTACGGCACGGCCATGGAGACCGCCTCCGAGGCCGGCGGCCTCGTGAAGTTTAAGCGCACCGACTTCGACACCTTCACCGACTCGCCGCTCTTCGCCGGCAAGTACTTCAAGCGCTACGACCTGGACGCCAGCGGCAAGTCGCCGGTGCGCCTGAACATCGTCGCCGACCGCCCCGAGCTCCTGGAGGCGACGCCCGAGCAGATCGAAAAGCACCGTGAGCTCGTCCGCCAGGCCGACAAGCTGTTCGGCGCCCGCCACTTCGACCAGTACGACTTCCTGTTGGCGCTGACGGAGCGCATGGGCGGGATTGGCCTCGAGCACCACCGCTCCTCCGAGAACGGGACGGTCCCGGACTACTTCACCAACTGGAACAAGCACGCGCCGGCGCGGAACCTGTTGCCGCACGAGTACGCCCACTCCTGGGACGGCAAGTACCGCCGCGGCGCCGACGTGTGGCAGGCGACGCTCAACGAGCCCATGCGCAACAGCCTGCTCTGGGTCTACGAGGGGCAGGACCAGTACTGGGGCTTCGTCCTTGGCGCTCGGTCGGGCCTGGTGACCAAACAGCAGACGCTGGACGCCCTGGCCATGACGGCGGCGACCTATTCCGAGGGCCGCCCGGGCCGCCAGTGGCGCTCGGTCGAGGACACCACCAACGACCCGATCATCGCCGGCCGCCGGCCCATCCCCTGGACCACGTGGCAGCGCAGCGAGGACTACTATTCCGAAGGCCAGCTCGTCTGGCTCGAAGCCGACACGCTGATCCGTGAGAAGTCCGGCGGCAAGCGCAGCCTGGACGACTTCGCCCGCGCCTTCTTCGGCATGAACGACGGCGAGTGGAAGCAGCCGCTAACCTACACCTTCGAGGAGGTGGTCGAGACGCTGAACAAGGTGCAGCCGTACGACTGGGCCAAGTTCCTGGACGAGAAGCTTCGCCAGGTGTCTCCCGAACCGCCGCTGGCCGGCCTCGAGCGGGGCGGCTACCGCCTGGTCTACACGGACAAGCCTACCGACTACTGGAAGGACAACGAGTCGAACCGGAAGATCGTGGACCTCACCTACTCGGGCGGCCTCGTGTTGAACCGCGAGGCCCGGATCACCGGCGTCCTCTGGGACAGCCCGGCCTTCAAGGCGGGCCTGACCGTTGGCGACCAGATCCTGGCCGTGAACGGCATCGCCTACGACGCCGACCGCTTCAAGGAGGCGATCACGGCGGCCAAGGGCGGCGCGCCGATCAGCCTGATCGTCAAGGACGGCGACCACTTCCGCACCGTGGCCCTCGATTGGAAGGGCGGCCTGCGCTACCCGCGGCTGGAGCGGATCGAGGGGACGCCCGACCGGCTCTCGGCGATCTACGCCCCGCGCAAATAGGCCGGGCGTGGTTCAGCGGGCCGCATTGCCGCGGCCCGCGCACCGGGCCATACCGGCGGAGAATCGCGCCAAATTCCCGAGACGATGCCCAAGACCGCCCAAGCCTCCCTGTTCGACGACGCCCTGAACCCCGCGCCGGCCGCCCCGCTGGCCGAGAGCCATGAGCCGCGCCCCGATCCCGCCGTCGTCGGCGTGAAGACGCCCGGCTACTCGGCCGCCGACATCGAGGTGCTGGAAGGCCTGGAGCCCGTCCGCAAGCGGCCGGGCATGTACATCGGCGGCACCGACGAGCGGGCCCTGCACCACCTGTTCGCCGAGGTGCTGGACAACGCCATGGACGAGGCGGTCGCCGGCCACGCCAAGGTGATCGAGGTCACCCTCGACGCCGAGGGGGCGCTGACCGTCCGCGACGACGGCCGCGGCATCCCCGTCGACCCGCACCCAAAGTACCCCGGCAAGTCGGCCCTGGAGGTCATCATGACCGTCCTCCACTCGGGCGGTAAGTTCTCGGGCAAGGCCTACGAGACCTCGGGCGGCCTGCACGGCGTGGGCGTCTCGGTGGTCAACGCCCTGTCCGAGCGTGTCGAGGTCACGGCTTACAAGGACGGCTTCGAGTGGCGCCAGTCCTTCACGCGCGGCAAGGCGCTCGGCGGCATCGAGAAGATCGGGCCCACGCGCAAGAAGGGCACCGCAATCACCTTCCTGCCCGACCCGGTGATCTTCGGCGAAGGCGCGGTGTTCAAGCCGGCGCGCCTGTACCGCATGGCCCGGTCGAAGGCCTACCTGTTCGGCGGCGTCGAAATCCGCTGGAAGTGCGATCCCGCCCGCATCCACGACCAGACCCCGGCCGAGGCGGTGTTCCGCTTCCCCAACGGCCTGGCCGACTTCCTGGCTGAGCGGATCAAGGGCCTCGAGACCGTAACGCCCGAACCCTTCACCGGCCGCTACGAGCGTCCGGGCGAAACCGGCAAGGTGGAATGGGCGATCGCCTGGACGCCCGCCGGCTTCGGCGAGGCCGACAGCTTCATGCAGTCGTACTGCAACACCGTGCCCACGCCCGAAGGCGGCACGCACGAATCCGGCCTGCGCGCGGCGCTCACCCGCGGCCTCAAGCAGTACGCCGAACTGATCGGCGAGAAGCGCGGCGGCCTGATCACCGCCGACGACGTGGTGGCCCAGGCCGGCGCCCTCGTCAGCGTCTTCATCCGCGACCCGGAGTTCCAGGGCCAGACGAAGGAGAAGCTGTCCTCCAGCGAGGCCCAGCGCCTGGTGGAAAAGGCCCTCGCCGACCCGTTCGACCACTGGCTGACCGCTCAGCCCAAGGCGGCCAGCGCCCTCCTGCAGTTCGTCGTCGAACGCGCCGAGGAGCGCCTGAAGCGTCGTCGCGACAAGGAGGTCGCCCGCGCCTCCGCCACCCGCAAGCTGCGGCTTCCGGGCAAGCTCGCCGACTGCGCCGGCCAGGCCACCGACGGCACCGAGCTGTTCCTGGTCGAGGGCGACTCGGCCGGCGGCTCGGCCAAGCAGGCCCGCGATCGGAAGAACCAGGCCATCCTGCCGCTGCGGGGCAAGATCCTGAACGTCGCCTCGGCCTCCACCGACAAGTTCGGCGGCAACAAGGAGCTGTCGGACCTGCTTCTGGCCCTGGGCGTCCAGCCGGGCTCGAAGTTCAAGGAAGAAGAGCTGCGCTACGAGCGCATCATCATCATGACGGACGCCGACGTGGACGGCGCCCACATCGCGAGCCTCCTGATCACCTTCTTCTTCCGCACGATGCCGGACCTGATCCGCTCGGGCCGGCTCTACCTCGCCCTGCCGCCGCTCTACCGTATCAGCCACGGCGGCAAGGCGGTCTACGCCCGCGACGACGCCCACCGCGACGAGCTGCTGGCGACCGAATTCAAGGGCAAGAAGCCCGAGATCAGCCGGTTCAAGGGTCTGGGCGAGATGATGCCGGCCCAGCTCAAGGAAACGACTATGGACCCCAAGACGCGGACGCTCGCCCGCGTCACCCTCCCGCGCGCCGAGGAGACAGTCGAGGATCTGGTCGAGGCGCTGATGGGCCGGAAGCCCGAGCTGCGCTTCCGGTTCATCCAGGAGAACGCCGAGTTCGCCGCCGCCGACCTCGACATCTAGGAACGCGGCAAGGCGGCGCTCGTTAGGTCCGGCAAGACAGGAGCCGGACTATGTCGAAATCGAAGAAGAAGGCGAAGGGCGGCGGCCTTCCCAAGCGCATCGCAGGCGTGAAGGTGCCGAAAGCGGTCCGCCGCGGCCGCTTCGCCGATCTCTTGGCCTCGCGCCAGGGCCAGGCGCTGATCGCGGAGGCCATCCTGGGCGCGGGCGCCGTGGCCGCGGGGCTGAAGGCCAAGGACGATCCCAAGGTGCGCCAGGTCACGAAGGACGCCAAGGACAGCGTCGCCCATGCGGGCGGAGACGCCGCCACCGGCGTCGGCGTGGCGGGCGCCACCCTGGCCTACGCCCTGGCCGAAGGGGCCCGAGCCTTCGCCGAGGCCCTGCGCCGCGGCGGCCCGACCGAACCCCGCAGCTTCACCGCCGACGCCGAGGCCGAGGCCTGGACGCCCGACTATGGCGCGCCCGAAAGCGCCGGGGACCAAGGCAAGGGCGGCCGGAAAAAACAGCCCACGGCCCAGGACGTCCCGCCGCTCTGACGTACGCTGGGCCGAGCTCCGCCAGGGCGGTCACGCCGATCCTGCATGACGGCCCCATGGCGCGCATCGGCGCCTTCGGCATGCGCCGCGCCCTCGCCTTTGCGGAGTGGCGGGCCCGCCGCGAGATCCAGGCCGAACTGCGCCGGCCGCGCAGCCAAGTCTACCGCGGCTTCATCCAGATCAACCTGATCCGGACCCGATAAGCGTTGCGGCCGATGGACCCCTGCCGTGGCGCGCGCGTTGACTTAGCCCGGTGTCTCCGTATGTTCCGCGCGCGTGGCGATCTCCGCCTGCGCAGCCGCGTTGCGCCAGCCTCAATCTTGAGTGGGCGCCGCCCCACCCGGTAACTGATGACCGAATTTTCCGACCTAGGCCTGTCGCCTGCGACTCTCAAAGCCGTCGCCGACACCGGCTATACCACCGCCACGCCCATCCAGGCCGAGGCGATCCCCCACGCGCTTCAGGGCAAGGACGTTCTGGGCATCGCCCAGACCGGCACCGGCAAGACGGCCGCCTTCACCCTGCCGATGATCGACCGCCTGGCCGCCGGCCGCGCCAAGGCGCGCATGCCGCGCGCGTTGGTGATCGCGCCCACCCGCGAACTCGCCGACCAAGTCTCGCTGTCGTTCGAGAAGTACGCCAAGGCGCAGAAGCTCTCGTGGGCCCTGCTGATCGGTGGCGTCTCCTTCAAGGACCAGGAACAGAAGCTGGACCGCGGCGTCGACGTGCTGATCGCCACGCCCGGCCGCCTGCTCGACCACTTCGAACGCGGCAAGCTCCTGATGACCGGCGTCCAGATCATGGTGGTCGACGAAGCCGACCGCATGCTCGACATGGGCTTCATCCCGGACCTGGAACGTATCTTCAAGCTGACGCCGGCGGCCAAGCAGACGCTGTTCTTCTCGGCGACCATGCCGCCCGAGATCACCCGGCTGACCAAGCAGTTCCTGCGCGACCCGATCCGCATCGAGGTGTCGCGGCCCGCGACCACGGCCGAGACCATCACCCAGCACCTCGTCCGCATCCCCTCGACCGACCCGAAGGCCAAGCGCACCGCGCTGCGCGAGCTCATCGGCCGCGCCGAGATCAACAACGGCATCGTCTTCTGCAACCGCAAGTCGGAAGTCGATATCGTGGCCAAGTCGCTGAAGAAGCACGGCTTCGACGCCGCCGCCATCCACGGCGACCTGGACCAGGCCACCCGCATGCGCACGCTGGAGAGCTTCCGCACCGGCGGCCTGAAGCTTCTGGTGGCCTCTGACGTCGCCGCCCGCGGCCTGGACATCCCGGCGGTCAGCCACGTCTTCAACTTCGACGTCCCGCACCACGCCGACGACTACGTCCACCGCATCGGGCGGACCGGCCGCGCCGGACGCACTGGCGAGGCGTTCATGATCGTCACGCCGGCCGACAGCAAGAACCTGGACAAGGTCCTGAAGCTGATCGGCAAGACGCCGGACGAGGTCACGCTCGACCTCGACTGGGCGAACATCAAGGACGAGCCTCGCGCCGGCCGTGGCGGCCGCGAGCGCAGCGGCAGTCGGGAGCGTGGAGGCCGCGAACGCGGCGGCCGCGACCGGGATCGCAAGCCGCGTGAGGACCGCCCGCGCCGCGAGGAAGCCCCGACCGAAGCCGCCGCGCCCGAGCCCGTCGCCGAAGCTCCTCCGCCGGTCCGCAAGCCGCGCGGCGAGCCCCGGCCCGAGCGCACCGAGAGCACCGAGAGCACCGAGCGGCAGGCGCACGAGGAGCGGTCCGAGCGCCGCGACCGCACCACCCGCGCCGAACGCGCCGGGGAGCGCCCG
>NZ_JAPSKZ010000252.1 GCF_031181185.1 Phenylobacterium sp.
CGCTGCCTGGTCGAGGCCGTACAGCGCAAGGGTTGCCGGGTGACCGTAGTCTCGACCGTGAAGTCCCAGCCGCCGATGGTCTCGGACGAGCTGCGGCGCCAGGCGGACAACTTCGTGGACCTGGCCGATCTCGCCGACCTGATCGGCCGACCGGCTCGTCTGCCCCGCTTCATCCAGGAAAGCCACGCCCCGCGCGTCGAGCGCGAAGCCGACGACACCCAGGCCGATGCCGGCGCTTGAGGCCGACGCGGTCCTCGTGGGCCCCGAGGCGCCGCCGGACTGCCCGGTTTGCCCGAGGCTCGTCGCCTACCGCGAGGCCAACAAGATCTCGATCCCCGGCGGCTTCAACGGCGCGGTGCCGTCGTTCGGCGATCCGGACGCGCGGCTGGCGGTCGTGGGCCTCGCCCCCGGCCGGATGGGCGCCAACCGCACCGGCCGACCGTTCACGGGCGATGGGGCTGGCGTCATCCTGTACGAGACCCTGATCAAGACCGGCTTCGCCCGCGGCAGCTACGAGGCGCGCCCCGACGACTCCGTCGAGCTGATCGACTGCATGATCACCAATGCCGTCCGCTGCGCCCCGCCGGGCAACAAACCCGAGACCATCGAGGAAGCGACCTGCCGGCCCTTCCTGACGGCCCGCCTGGCCGCCCTGCCCCGGCTGAAAGTGATCGTGACGCTGGGCGACGTCTCGCGCCGCAACGTGCTCCGCGCCCTCGGCCTGAAGGCGTCCGCGGGTCTGGCTGGCCACGGCACGGAATTCCAGGCCGGGCCCTACACGGTTCTGAACAGCTATCACTGCTCGAGGCTGAACACGAACACTGGCCGCCTGACGCCCGAGATGTTCGAGGCCGTGTTCAAGCGCGCGCGGGCCCTCATCGAAGCCGCCGGTTGACGACCGGGCCCGGGCCTATAGCGTCGCGGCCCAGCTTGCACCGGAGTTCGTCAGCGTGATCCGCACCCTTCTCGTCTCGGCGGCCATTCTCGCCTTCGCTTCGCCTGTCGTAGCCGCTCCGCCGCCGGGCCTGCACGACGAGGCGCTGGAGATCCTGACGACGGGCATCGGCTTCCGAACGGTGAACCCGGGCGACCAGATGGTCCCGTACGCCGAGTACCTGAAGAGCGTGCTGGTGAAGGCCGGCTACCGGCCGGAGGACATCCGCATCCAGCCGATGGCCGGCACGGCCGCGCTGATCGCCCGCTATCCGGGAACCGACCCCAAGAAGAAGCCCATCATCGTCCTGGGCCACATGGACGTGGTCGAGGCCAAGCGTGAGGATTGGGAGCGCGATCCCTTCAAGGCCGTCGTGGAGAACGGCTACGTGTTCGGCCGCGGGGCCGAAGACAACAAGTTCGACGTCTCGATGGCCGTGGCCACCCTGGCGCAGCTGCGACGCGAAGGCTGGAAGCCGGGCCGTGACGTGATCCTGGCGCTCTCGGGCGATGAAGAAACCAAGATGGTCACCACCCAGTGGCTGGCCAACGAACTGAAACATGCCGAATTCGCACTGAACGCCGACGGCGGCGGCGGCACGCTGGACACCGATGGCAAGCCGGTGGCCTATGGCCTGCAGGCGGCCGAGAAGACCTACGCCGACTTCACCCTGACGATCACCGATCCGGGCGGCCACTCCAGCGCGCCGACGCCAGGCAATCCGATCTACCGGATGAGCAACGCGCTGGAGAAGCTCGCCGCCTACCGCTTTCCTGCGATGTCGAACGAGATCACCCGCGCCGCGGCGGCCGCCATGGCGTCGAAGCGTCCCGGCCCGATCGGCGAGGCCCTGAAGCGGTTCTCGGAGAATCCAGAGGACGCGCAGGCGATCGCCACCCTCAGCGCCGACAAGGACATCGCCCCGCAACTGCGCACCACCTGCGTCGCGACGATGATCTCGGGCGGCCACGCGCCGAACGCCCTGCCCCAGCGCGCTCAGGCCAACGTCAACTGCCGCATCTTCCCGGGCACGCCCGCCGAAGAGGTTCGCAAGACGCTCGAGAAGGTCATGGCCGAGCCCGGCCTGACCGTCGCCCGCGTCACCGACGACGGCTCGGTGGACAGCCCCGCCTCGCCTTTGCGCCCCGACGTCATGGCTGCGGTGAAGAAGGCGGTGAACGCCCGCTATCCTGGCCTCCAGGTGACCCCGTCGATGTCCAGCGGCGCGACGGACGGCATGCACTTCCGCGCGGTGGGCGTTCCGACCTATGGCGTTGCGGGCCTGTTCTCGCGCAACGAGGACAGCTTCGCCCACGGTTTGAATGAGCGGGCGCCCGTCGCCAGTATCGACGGCTCGCTGGACCACTGGCGCTCGATCCTGAAGGATTTGGCGCGATAGTCATCCGCTCACCCGGCAACGTCGGGACAAGCGGAGTTGCGAGTCTACTTCGCGCTCGCGATGTAGGCGTCCACCCGCGTCTCCAGCACGTCCAGCGGGATCGCCCCAGCAGCCAGCACCGCCTCGTGGAAGGCTCGGATGTCGAACTTCGACCCAAGCGCCTTCTCGGCCTTGGCGCGTAGCTCGCTGATCTTCAGCTGCCCGATCTTGTAGCTGGTCGCCTGGCCGGGGGTCGTGAAGTAGCGATCGATCTCGCTCTGGATGTCCCGCTCCGAATTGAGCGTGGTGTCGCGCATGTACTGGACAGCCTGGTCGCGGCTCCAGCGCTTTGAATGGATGCCGGTGTCCAGCACCAACCGCGCCGCGCGCCAGATTTCCAGGCTCAGCCGCCCGAAGTCGTTGTACGGGTCCTGGTAGAAACCGGCCTCCTTGCCCAGCTTCTCGGCGTAGAGGCCCCAGCCTTCCTGGTACGCCCCCTGGTAGGCGTAGCGACGGAACATCGGCAGGTCGGTCTGCTCGAGCGCGCGGGCGATCTGGAAGTGATGCCCCGGCGCCCCCTCGTGGTAGGCCATCGCCTCCAGCTGCGGCTTGAACACCTGGTTCATGTCCGAGAGGTTCACGTAGAAGATCCCGGGCCGCGAGCCGTCGGGCGTGCCGGTGTTGTAGAAGGCCACCGAGGCGGTCTTCTCCCGGAACGGCTCCACCGCGCGGACCTCCAGCGCTCCCTTCGGCAGCACCGAGAACTGCTTGTTCGCCGCCGTGGCCATGTAGGTCGAGATGATCGCCTTGGCGTCCGTCAGGTACTGCTGCCTGCCCGCCTCGGTGTTCGGATAGCGGTACTTCGGCTCGGTCTTCAGGTGGGCGAAGAACTCGTTCAGCGAGCCCTTGAAGCCGACCTTCTGCTTGATAGTCTCCATCTCGGCGCGGATGCGGGCCACCTCGGAAAGCCCGATCTGGTGAATCTGGTCGGCGGTCAGCGGCGTCGTGGTGAAGAACGACAGCAGGTCGTTGTAGAAGGCCTCGCCCTGCGGCAGGGCCCAGACGCCGTTCACGGTCGTGGCCTTGGCCTGCATGCGCTGCAGGCTCTCGACATAGCGCTTGTAGCCGTTCGCCCAGCCCGTCTTCAGCGCCGCCTCGCCGTCCTTCAGCAGGCGGGCCTTGGTGGGTTCGTCCGCCTTCAGCGCGGCGACCTTCTTCTTGAAGTCGGCCCAGACGGCGTGATCCGGGCCACCGTCGAACGGGGCGCCCTTCAGCTGGTTCTGGGCGTCCGGGATCACGCGGCCGAAGACGAAGGCCGGCGGCAGGAAACCCTTGGCCGTTCTCTGGTCGATGTCGGCCGCCACCTCGCCGCCCACCCGCTCCACCGCCCGCAGGCGCGAGACGTACGCCTCGGCGTCGGCCACGGTGTCCACGCGGTGGACGTTGATCAGCATCACCGGGATGCCGTCCAGCGAACTGCCGGTGGAGGTCACCGCGTAGTTCTGCCAGTACCACTTGTCGAAGAGGCGCTGGACCCCGACGCTCTTCTCGAAGAGCTCGTAACTGACCTTCGAACTCTCGCTCAGCTTCGACG
>NZ_JAPSKZ010000253.1 GCF_031181185.1 Phenylobacterium sp.
ATCGACGAGCAGTTGGCCGTCGGCCTCGCCCTGCTCCTGAACGAACTGGCGACCAACGCCACCAAATATGGCGCGCTCTCCGGGAACGAAGGCCGCGTGCGGGTGTGGTGGACGTACGAGGACCACGCCGTCTGCCTACGCTGGGTCGAGCGGGACGGGCCGCCGGTCGGCCGGCCGACGAAGATGGGCTTCGGCTCGCGGCTTCTGCAGAGCGCCCTGCCGCCCGCGCGCGGCGTGGTGCGCACCCACTACGAGCCGGAAGGTGTCAGCTGCGAGGTCGAATTCGTCGTGAGCTGACCTGCGCGGCAGCTCAGCCGCGCCAGGCTTCCCAAAGCAGCTGGGCCCCGACGGCGATCATCAGGATGTAGATGATCGTGTAGAATCGGTCGGGCTTCACCCGCCGGACCAGCCAGACGCCAGCGAAGGTCGAGGCGATGGCGACCGGCGCGAGCGCCGCCGACGTCGCCAGGTTCTGGGGCGTGAACTGGCCCAGGGCGACGTAGGCCGGGACCTTCACCCAGTTCACCACCGCGAAGAAGATCGCGGTCGTGCCCACCAGGCTGGCGGGGCTCAGGTTCTTGGGCAGCACCCACATCTGGAACGGCGGCTGGCCGGCATGGGCGATCTGGCTGGTGAAGCCCGAGGCCACGCCCAGGAGCGCGCCGACGGGCCAGGGCGCGTTCGACGGCGCCGTGACGCGGCCGCCCCGCTGGCTCCACAGCCGGTGCGCGGCGAACACGATCGAGATGGCCCCCAGCACCGCCAGCACCACGTTGGCCGAAACCTGCGCAGCCAGCAGGTAGCCCAGGAAGATGCCCACCGCGGCGCTCGGCAGCATCACCAGGAGCACGCCCCTGTCCCAGGTCTTCCGGAAGGCCCAGACGCCGACGACGTCCTGCACGATCAGGATCGGCAGCAGGATGGCCGCCGCCTGCACCGGCGAGATGGCCAGGGCCAGAAGCGGCATGGCCACCGCCCCCACGCCCGCAAACCCGCCCTTCGCCAGCCCCATCATCACAACGGCGGGGACGGCGAGCGCGTAGAACAGGGGGTCGGTGATCAGGAGCGCCTCAGAAGATCGTATAGCCGCCGTCGATGACGAAGCTGTCGCCGGTGTGGAACTTCGAGGCGTCCGAGGCCAGGTAGACGGCGATGCCCGAGAAGTCCTCGCCCTCGCCCCAGCGCCGCATCGGCACGCGGCCGATGGCCTTCTCGTTGAAGGTGTCCCAGGCCTGCAGGCCCGCGGTCATGTCGGTCGCGATCCAGCCCGGCAGGATCGAGTTGGCCCGGATGCCGTAGCGGGCGTACTCCACCGCCAGCCCCCGCACCATCGCCAGCACGCCGCCCTTGGTCGAGGCATAGGCCTGGTTGCGCGGTGCGCCATGGATCGCCGACGTCGACGACGTCACCACCAGCGAGCCGCCCGGGTCGCCCGCCTTGGCGCGGGCCACCATGTGCTTGGCCGCCTCGCGGAAAGTCCAGAACACCGCGTCCAGGTTCACCGTCGTGACCCAGCGCCACTTCTCGGTCGTCATTTCCTCGAACGGCGCCCCGCCGCCGACGCCCGCGTTGGCGGCGCAGAAGTCCAGCCGGCCGAAGGTCTTCAGCACCTCGGCGACGCCGTCTACGACGGCGCCCTCGTCGGCCACGTCCACCTTCTGGACCAGGACGTCGACGCCATGCGCCTTGAGCGCGGCCTCGGCCTTGGCGTTCTTCTCCGGGTTCTGGCCCCAGATCGCGACCTTGGCGCCCGCCGCGGCCAGGCCTTCGGCCATGCCCAGGCCGATGCCCCCGTTGCCGCCGGTGACCAGGGCCACCTTGCCGGTCAGGTCGAACGGTTTGAACGCCATGCCTTACTCCTCCCCTACGTTGTTGGCCGACACTTGCGCGGGCGACGTAGGGGAGGTCAAGGCGGGCTATTCGGCGGGCGCCTCGATGGCTGCGGACGGCCGGCGCCACCGGTTCATCAGCCGTTCGCTGAGGCCCCGGCACAGCACGTAGAACGCCGGGGTGAACAGCAGGCCGAACGCGGTCACGCCCGCCATGCCAAAGAACACCGCCGTCCCCAGCGCCTGGCGCATCTCGGCGCCCGGCCCGCTGGCGATCACCAGCGGCAGCACGCCCAGGATGAAGGCGAAGGAGGTCATCAGGATCGGCCGCAGGCGGGTCCTGGCCGCCTCCACCGCCGCGCTCCAGCGGTCCATGCCGCGGTCCTCGGCCTGCTTGGCGAACTCGACGATCAGGATGGCGTTCTTGGCCGCCAACCCGATCAACACGACCAGGCCGATCTGGGTGAGGATGTTGTTGTCCTGCCCCCGGATGTTGACGCCCAGGATCGCGGCCAGCAGGCACATCGGCACGATCAGGATGATCGCCAGCGGCAGGGTCACGCTCTCGTACTGCGCGGCCAGCAGCAGGAAGACGAACACCACGGCCAGGCCGAACGCGATCGGCCCGGTGTTGCCGGCCTCCTTCTGGGCGAAGGCCAGCTCGGTCCACTCATAGCCGAAGCCCTCCGGCAGCCGCTCGTCCGCCAGCTTCTCGACCGCGGCCAGCGCCTGGCCGGACGAGGCGCCGGGCTTGGTGTCGCCGAGCAGCTCCGCCGCCGGGAAGAGGTTGTAGCGGACCACCCGGTAGGGACCGGAGTCGTCCCGGATCGTCGCCACCGCGCCCAGCGGGACCATCGCCCCGCTGTCCGAGCGGGTCTGCAGCCGCTGGATGTCTGAGGCCTCGTCGCGGAACGGCGCGTCCGCCTGCGCCGTCACCCGGTAGGTGCGGCCCAGGTAGTTGAAGTCGTTCACGAACGCCGAGCCCAGGTAGGTCGACAGCGTCTCGAACACCCGCTCCGGAGGCACGCCCGCCAGCTCCGCCTTGTCCCGGTCGATCTCGGCCCAGAGCCTGGGCGTCGAGGTGTTGAACAGGGTGAAGACGGAGGTCAGCTCCTTCTGCTGGTTGCCCTGCATCATCAGGTCGGTCGTGGCCTGCTCCAGCGCGCGGTAGCCGGCGCCGCTGCGGTCCTGGACGATCAGCTTCCAGCCGCCGCCGGTGCCGATGCCCTGGACGGGCGGCGGCTGGATGACCATGACGTTGGCCCCGGGGATGCCGCCCAGCTTGGCGCGCAGCTCCTCGAGCACCTTGGCCGCATCCACGCCTTCCTTGCCCCGGTTGTGGAACTCGGTGAGCGTGAGGAAGATCGTCCCCGAATTGGGCGCGTTGGTGAACGTCGCGCCGTCCATGCCGGTGAACGCGGCGGCGTGGATCACGCCCTTGGTGTCCAGCGCCTCGTTCGTCACCCGCCGCACGACCTCGTCCGTGCGCGCCAGCGACGAGCCGGGGGGCAACTGCACGACGGCGATGTAGTAGCCCTGGTCCTGCGCCGGGATGAAGCCCGTCGGCGTCGCCGCGAAGCGCCACACCGTCAGGCCCAGCAGCAGGCCGTAGATGATCAGCATCAGGCTGACCCGGCGCACCGTGTGCGCGGTGAGCCGGCCATAGCGCTCGCTGAGCCGCTCGAAGCTGCGGTTGAACCAGCCGGCGAACCGCCGGAACGGCGCGCGCCAGCCGCGCGGCTCGGGCGCGTCGTGCGCGTGCGGCCGCAGCAGCATCGCCGCCATGGCCGGCGACAGCGTCAGCGACACCAGGCACGAGATCACCGTGGCGCTGGCGATGGTCAGGGCGAACTGCTTGTAGAACTGACCCGAGATGCCGGTGATGAAGGCGGTCGGCACGAACACCGCCACCAGGACGAGGGCGATGGCGATCAGGGCGCCGCCCACCTCGTCCATGGTCTTGTAGGCCGCCTCCTTGGGCGACATGCCGGCCGCGAGGTTCCGCTCCACGTTCTCGACCACCACAATCGCGTCGTCGACGACGATGCCGATGGCC
>NZ_JAPSKZ010000254.1 GCF_031181185.1 Phenylobacterium sp.
GGTCGGCGCCGAGGTCCCGGGCCAGCAGCGCGCGCACCTCCTCCACGGCGCCGTCTCGCACCATGGCGTGCAGGCGCGCGTCGCAGCGGGCGTAGAGCTGGGGCCTCGGCGGCTCCAGCGCCACCGCCGACCAGCTGCCGGCCGGCAGCGCGCCGTCGGCCGAGGCCTGGTGGTCGGTCAGCGACCGGCCGGTCGCGGCATAGACTTCCCAGGCGCGCGAAAGCCGCTGCCGGTCGCCCGGCGCAATCCGCGCGGCCGCGGCCGGATCGACCCTGGCCAGGCGCTCGCGGAAGAGGGCCTCGCCCAGGGCCTCGTACTCGGCCGCCGTCGCCCGGCGCACGTCCGTCGCGATCGGCGGGATCTCGGCCAGGCCGCGGGTGAGGGCGCGGAAGTAGAGCCCGGTGCCGCCGACCACGACGGCGGGCCGGCCGCGGGCGGCGATGTCTTCCAGCAGCTGCGTCGCCGCCCGCAGCCAACGGCCCACCGACCATCCGTCGGCCGGATCGACCGTCCCAAACAGGTGGTGCGGCGCGCGCGCGGTCTCGTCGGGGCTCGGTGCGGCCGTCAGCACGCGGAGGCCGGCGTACAGCTGCATGGAGTCGGCGTTCACGATCTCGGCCCCCGTGCGCTCGGCGAGACGCAGGGCGAGGGCGGACTTGCCGCTTGCGGTGGGACCGGCGATCAGCCAGATGCGGGGCCTCATGGAACTCGTCCTTACCACCGTCGCGCCGTCCGGGGCCGCATCGTTCTCCATCGGCTACGCCGACGCGTTTCAGGGCTTGGACGTCCAGATCCTGGATTCGGTGATGCTGTCGCCCACCGCCTCGGACCTCGTGTTCGAAGCCGCCGACCTCACCGCCGTGCGCCAGGCCCTGGGCCGCGCCTTCGCGGAAGCGCCGATCGACTGGTGCGTGCAGCCGGTGGAGGGCCGCCGCAAGCGGCTGCTGGTGGCCGACATGGACTCCACCATCATCAATGTGGAGTGCCTGGACGAACTCGCCGACTTCGCCGGCAAGAAGGCCGAGATCGCGGCCATCACCGAGCGGGCCATGCGCGGCGAGCTGGAGTTCGAAGGCGCGCTTCGCGAGCGCGTGGGGATGCTGAAGGGGCTGTCCACGACGGCGCTGCAGCAGGCCTATGACGAGCGCGTGCGGCTCAATCCCGGGGCTCGGACCCTGGTGCGGACCATGGCCGAGAACGGCGCCCGCTGCGTGCTGGTCTCGGGCGGCTTCACCTTCTTCACGAGCCGGGTGGCCGAGGCTGCGGGCTTCCACGCCGATCGGGCCAACACCCTCCTGGAGGAGGCCGGGGCGCTGAGCGGCCGGGTAGGCGAGCCGATCCTGGGCCGCGAGGCCAAGCTCGCCGCCCTCAAGGAGGAAGCCGCCGCGCTCGGCGCGCCGCTCTCCCAGACCCTGGCCATCGGCGACGGAGCCAACGACCTGGCCATGATCGAGGCCGCGGGCCTGGGCGTCGCCTATCGCGCCAAGCCCATCGTCGCGGCGCAGGCGGACGCCAAGGTGGACCACGCCGATCTGACGGCGCTGCTCTACTTCCAGGGCTATCAGGCCTCGGACTTCGTGACCGACTGATGACCCTGCCGCGTCCCGTCAAAGCCGTCGTCTTCGACATGGACGGCCTGCTGGTCGACACCGAGGTCGTCTACACCGAGGCGCTGATCGCCGAGGCCGCCCACATGGGTCACGACCTGCCGCTGGACGTGGTCAAGCAGATGGTGGGCCACATCTGGCTGAACAGCGCCAAGGTCCTGACCGCCCACTTCGGCGAGGGCTTCGACACCGAGGCGCTGCGCGAAGGCTCGACCCGGCGCTTCCACGAACTTGCCGAGGCCGAGGTATGCCTCAAGGCGGGCGTGCTCGAGATGCTGGACCAGCTGGACGCCATGGGCCTGCCGCGGGCCATCGCGACCTCGTCGCGGCGCGAGGCCGTCGAGCATCACATCGGCGGCCACCGACTGCTCGACCGCTTCCACGCCATCCTGGCCAACGGCGACTATCCACGCCCGAAGCCCTATCCGGATCCGTACCTCAAGGCTGCCGAGGCCCTGGGCGTGGCGCCCGAGGACTGCCTGGCGCTGGAGGACAGCCACAACGGCGTCCGCGCCGCCTCGGCCGCCGGGATGATGACCATCATGGTCCCCGACATGCTGGACCCGACCGAGGAGATGGAGATCCTGTGCGTCCGCATCGCCCGCGACCTGCACGAGGTGCGCGAGCTGCTGGCGGCGCAGGCCTGCTGAAAGCCATGGCGCGGATCTTCTACCTCCTGTTCTCCAACGGAGGACTGACCGGCGGTCACAAGATGCTGCTTCGCCAGGTCGAGACCCTGCGGGACCTGGGCTTCGACGCCTGCGCTATGCTGGGACCTACCTCCAAGGCCCCCAGGGGCGTGTCTCACCGCGCGCCGATCATCTCGCCCCAGGCGCCCGCGCCCGACGACATCATCGTCATCCCTGAGGAAGCGCATGAGGCCATGCGCCTCAATCAGCAGAGGCCCGAGCGCAGCGTCGTTCTGATCCAGAGCTGGTCGATCCTGTCCGAGGTGGGGTTCCAGGGTCTGGACAGCTTTGGCGCGGGCGCCACCCCGCCGTTGCTCGTGGCCTCGCCGGGTCTGCGCGACCTCATGCGCCGCCTCTATCCCGAGGCTCAGATAGAACTCGTACCTTGCTTCGCCGACGAGCGCCTGTTCCGCCCGAGCGCCAAGACCGACGCTGTCGCCTGCGCGCCCAGTAAGCGCGAGCGCGAGCTGCAGATGATCCACAATCTGTTCCGGCGCCTGCATCCTCGCCACGCCCGGCTTCCGTGGGGCCTGCTACGCACGGCCCCCGAGGAGAAGGTGGCCAGCATGTTCGCCCAAAGCTCGCTGCACCTGGGGCTTGGACGGCTGGAGTCGGTGGGGCTCGTCACGCTGGAGGCCCTCGCGAGCGGCTGCGTCTGCGCGGGGTTCACCGGCGTCGGCGGACGCGAGTACGCCACGGCCGACAACGGCTTCTGGGTCGCCGACGACGACTGTGTGGCGGCCGCCGACGCGTTGGCCGCGGCGGCCGATCTGGTCCGTACGGGGGGCGCTGCGTTGTCCGCGCGTGTGGAGGCGGGGCAGGAGACGGCGCGTCAGTGGTCGTACGCCCGCTTCCGAGCAGCCCTCGAGGACGCCTGGATGCGGCTTGCGCCCGAGGCGCGCCTCCGCAACGGACCCTTGGAGCTCTGACGAAAAAGCCCCTCCCGACGGCGGGCCGGGAGGGGGTCATAGTCGTCGCCGGCGCGGCTTGGGGGCTCACGCACGGCTATGCGATAGGCATCGGAGTACACACGTAATCCATGAGAAAGTTACGCGCGTAAATTGTCGGCGTCAACGGCGGCTGGTCGCGCCCGCGCCCGAGGGCCCCCGCTCGAAGTAGCGGAAGAAGGCGCTGTCGGGGGAGAGCACCATCGTCGTGTCGCCCTGGCCGAGACTGGCCTCGTAGGCCTGCATCGAGCGCCAGAACGCAGCGAACGAAGGATCGCGGCCGAAGCTCTGGGCGAAGATGCGCGTACGCAGGGCGTCGCCTTCACCGCGGATCGTCTCGCCCTGCTCCTGCGCCTGGGCCAGGGTGATGGTCACCTCGGCGTCGGCCTGGGCGATGATCTCGCGCTTCTGCTGCTCGCCCTCGGCCCGGATGCGCGCGGCTTCCTGCTGCAGCGAAGTCTGCATGCGGCGGAAAACGGCTTCCTGGTTCGTCGCCGGATAGTCGGCCCGGCGGATCCGCACGTCGATGACCTGGATGCCGAGGCGCGAGGCCTGGGCCCGGCGGGCGACGTCGTTGCGCGTGCGCTGCATCAGTTCGCCGCGCTGGGCCGAGATG
>NZ_JAPSKZ010000255.1 GCF_031181185.1 Phenylobacterium sp.
CAAGTCCGTTGGCGCCCAGGTGGTCGAGCTGCACACCGGCGCCTACTGCGAGGCGGTGCGCCACGGCCGCCGCGAGGAGGCGGCCCGCCTGCTGGAAGGGCTGAGGGCCGCCGCCGGCGCCGCCGCGGGCCTTGGTCTGGAAGTCCACGCCGGACACGGCATCGACTACGAAACGGTGAAGCCCATCGCGGCCATCCCCGAAGTGCTAGAGCTGAACATCGGCCACTTCCTGATCGGCGAGGCGATCTTCATCGGGCTCGGGCCCGCCATCCAGCGGATGCGCGCGCTGATGGACGAGGCGCGGGCGAGCCAGGCGGCATGATCATCGGCATCGGATCGGACCTCTCGGACATCCGCCGTATCCAGGCCAGCCTGGATCGGTTCGGCGATCGCTTCCGCCACCGGGTCTTCACGGAACTCGAGCGCACCCGCTCGGATCGCAAGGCGGACGCGGCGGCGAGCTACGCCAAGCGCTTCGCCGCCAAGGAGGCCTGCGCCAAGGCGCTGGGCACCGGCATGCGGCGCGGCGTCTTCTGGCGCGACATGGGCGTGGTGAACATGCGTTCCGGCCAGCCCACGATGGCGCTGACAGGCGGAGCCCTGAAGCGGCTGGAGGAGATCACGCCGCCGGGCATGAAGGCGCAGATCCACCTGTCCCTGACCGACGACCACCCCTACGCCCAGGCCTTCGTCATCATCGAGGCTTTGCCCGTCTGAGGGCAAACTGCCGCAGGGGCGTACCGCCGTTATGTCGGCCGCCGACATACGTGCCGGATTTCTCGTGCTACGCGTTCTTCTTCGACGGGAGACGGGGCATGGCGAAGCTCTTCGCGCTGCAATCCGACGCGGACGATCTGGCGGGCGCCGACCTGCCGTATCGCGTCGAACTCTGGGACGCTCCAGACGGGCGCCCTATCGCCGTGCTGGCGCTCGGCGGCAGTCCCGGCATCGGCTACGCGGCCTACTACGCGGCCGTCAGCGAACACTTCGGCCGTCACGTAACGCTGCGCCGGGAAGATCGCTTGCTCGCCGCCTCAGGCGGGGCTGGCTAGCCGCTCAGCCGGCCGCGACAGCCGCGCGGCGACGTTCCCAAGCAGGATAGAGGGTGTTCAGCGCCAGGCCGCCCAGCACCAGGACAGCGGCCGTCAGTTTCCAGGACGTCAGCGGCTCGCCCAGCAGGATCGCCGAGGCGCCCATGCCGAACACGGGCACCAGCAGAGACAGCGGGGCGATGGTTGCCGCCGGATGCCGCGCCAGCAGCCAGGCCCAACTCGCGTAGCCGAAGATGGTGTTGCCGACCGATTGCCAGAGCACGCAGGCCCAGGTGCCGAGGTCGGCGCGGGCGAGGCCCTGGCTGACCGCCGGCCAGCCCTCGAAGAGGAAGGCGAGGGCAAAAAGGGGCGGGGCGGCGAACAGACTAGACCAGACCACGTACGCCAGCATGTTCACTGGGCCGGCGGTTCGGGCCACGGTGTTGCCTCCGGCCCAGCCGAGGGCTGCCCCGACCACCAGCGCCAGGCCCAGCGGCGTCACCTCGGCGCTGGTATGGGCCATCAGCCAGACGAGCCCGGAGGCGGCGAGCGCCAGAGCCAGCAACTGGAAGCGGCGGATCTTCTCGCCGGCCAGCATCATGGCGAAGCCCACGGTGAAGAACGCCTGGATCTGGACGACGAGCGACGCCAAGCCCGGCGAAATCCACTGGGTCATGGCGATGTAGAGGAGGCCGAACTGGCCCACCCCGATCAGCACGCCGTAGGCCGCGAGATTGCGCCACGAGACGTTGGGCTTCTTCAGGAAGAACACCGCCGGCAACAGAGCGAAGGTGAAGCGCAGCGCCGCAAAGGTCAGCGGCGGCAGGTCGTCCAGCGCCCAGCGGATGACCACGAAATTGGTCCCCCACACCGCCACGACGGCCAGCGCGAGCAGCGCATGCAGGGGCGGCAGGGCGGCGCGACTCATGTCACCTAACTTAGGACTGGTCTGTCTGATTCACAGGTCCAGTTCGGACCCCGTGGACCGGCCACAGGAGCGGCGATGAGCGACGCGCAGGTTCAGGAGCCGAACCGCGCCGCCCTGGGCGCGCGGCTGGCCATAGGCTTCTCTCAAGGCGTGGTCCTGTATGGGCTCTGGGAGGTCCGCGAGAGCCTCCCGGGTCCGCTGTTCCGAGCGCTCGCGCTGGCGGCGCTGTTCGCGCCGGTCGTGGCGCTGGCCGCGGTCGGAGCCATGCGCCGGCGGACGCTGGTGCTGTGGCTCGGCGCCGCCACGCTCGTGACGCTCGGCTTGGGCGCCTACGACGGCTACGTCCACACAGGTGGTGACTGGCGGGATCGGGGCCCGTGGCCACGCCCGCCCCTGTTTGTCTTCTCAGCCGCTGCCCTTTTCGTCGCACACCACCTCATCCTGCCAGCCCACGCCGAGGGGCGGTGGGTCGCAAGCTACCGGAGCTATTTCGATGGCGGCTGGAAGGATGGCGTCCGGCTCGTGCTCAGCGCAGCATTCGTCGGCGCCCTCTGGATCCTGTTGTGGCTAGGCGCCGCCCTGTTCCAGCTGATCGGCCTCGACTTCCTCGAGAAGCTGCTCCGGGAGCCCGGCTTCGCCTGGCCGGCGACGACGACCTTCTTCGCGGTGGCCGTCCATGTGACGGACGTGCGCGCCGCTCTGGTGCTTGGCGCGCGGACCCTCGCGCTGAACCTCCTCGCCTGGTTGCTCCCGCTGATGACGCTGATCGCCGCTGGATTCCTGGCGGCGCTGGCGTTCACCGGGCTGGAGCCGCTCTGGCAGACGCGTCACGCCGGCGGCATCCTGCTGGCCGCCGCGGCCGCCCTGATCGTCCTCGTCAACGCCACCTATCAGGATGGCGAGCGGCCGGGTCATCCGCCCTGGGTGCTGAAGTGGGCGGTGCGCATGGCCGCAGGCCTGCTTGCGCCGCTCGTCCTCGTCGCGGCCTACGGACTGTGGCTCCGCATTGGTCAGCACGGGCTGACGCCGGGTCGCATCTATGCGCTCGCCTGTTTGACCGTGGCGATGGTGTATGCAGGCGGCTACGGTTGGGCCGCGGTCGACCGTCGAGCCTGGATGCGCCGGCTCGAGCGGGTGAACGTCGTGGCCGCGCACGTCGTCGTGTTGGTGCTGCTCGCCGTCTTCTCGCCCTTGGCCGACCCGGCGCGCTTGTCCGTGGCCGATCAGGTTGCGCGTCTCCGGTCCAACGACGTCGACGCGCGGAGCTTCGATTACGAATTCCTCGGCTTCCAAGCGGGGCGCTGGGGGCGAGAAGCACTGAAGGAACTCACCTCCGATCCTCGGCCTGCGGTGCGCGAACGCGCCGTCGAGGTGCAGCAGATGCGGAACCGTCACGATCCGCCCGCCCGCACGCCAGAGGCGCGCCGCCGGGCGTTCGAGGTTCTCGGCCGGCCGCTTCCCGATGATTTCGTGTCGCAGGATTGGGGCGAGCTGGAGCCCAGCGCCGGCTGTCCCGGGACTTGCCCCGCACTGGTGCACGACATGGACGGCGATGGAGACGAGGATGTGGTGGTCTTCCGCCTCTACAATACGGAAGTGTACCACCGGACGGCAGGGCGCGGCTGGCAGCGGCTGGGTCAGCTGAGCGGCACGTGGTGCCCTGGCGATATTGAGGCCGTGCGCGCCGGACAGCTTCAGGTGCGGCCACCGCGAGGGGCGACTGTAGAGGTGGGTGGCCGGCCCTTCGTTCTCGTGCCGAACTCCAGCTGCCCGCGCCCGGGCGGGCCGCCGTGACAACAGGTTCATGGGCGCGGCGCTTGCTCCCGCGCTATGCAGCGTCTAACCCACACTCCGCTCCGGTTCGCCGGGGG
>NZ_JAPSKZ010000036.1:0-7566 GCF_031181185.1 Phenylobacterium sp.
TCCGCCGGCCCCGGTCAGCACGTCCTGGCCGCGGCTGGAGATCAGGGTGTCCGCGCCCGCCCCGCCCGTCAGCGTCGAGCCCGGCCCCGGCGAGGTGATCACCTGGCCGTCGCCGGGCGGTGGCGGCGGCGGGGGCGGCGGAGGTTCGCCGCCCCCGCCGGTCGTCAGCTTGGACCAGGTCAGCCCCGAGACGGACACCTTCTCCAGTTGCAGGATGTAGTTGGGCCACTGGGGATCGCCGCCTGTCCCGTCGCGATCGAACAGCAGCTTCGTCCCGCCCGCGCCGTCGTCGATCAGCCAGACCCACTTGTCGGCGACGGGGTCCGAGCCTGTGTAGCCATAGAGCCGGAACAGGTTCGAGAGGTCGATGACATCCGAGCCGATGGCGAAGTCGGTGACCCGCGCCGGCGCCCAGGGCTCGAAGGCCCAGCGGAAGACGTCTCCGCCGCCGCCGCCGGTCAGGACGTCGGGGCCCTGGCTGGCGTTCAGGGTGTCGTTGCCCGCGCCTCCGTTGAGGGTCGAGCCCGGTCCGGGTGAGTTGATGATCCGGCCCCCGTCCGAAGGCGGGCTGTCGTCGTTGTTGATCGTGCCGTAGGACGAGTTCTGCGAGCCGAGCGCCGCCCCGACGGGGTTCGACAACCTGACCTCGAACGCTTCGTTGTTCTCCAACACGGTGTCGCCGGCCACCTGCACCGTCACGGTCTTGCTCGCCTCGCCGACCGCGAAGGTCAACGTTCCCGACGGCAAGACGCCGCCCTGGAAGTCCGGCGCCGTGGCTGGATTGGACCCTTGTCCGCTGACGGTCCAGTCGACCGTGGCCGTGACATTGGCTGAGCCGGACCGCGTCACGGTGAAGGTGAATGGCGTGAGCCCGGAATTCCCCTCGGCCTGAGCAACCGATTGGCTGGTGAAATTGAACTGCGAGGTGGGCGGCTGGTACACGTCCTCGTCGAGGATGTGGCCCTTGGCGTTGGAGATGCCCAAGGTCGCGCCGGTGACGCCGGTGAGGTTCAGGTTGAACTGCTCATCATGCTCCGCGGCCGTGTCGCTACGAACGTTCACCACGATCTGCTTGACCGTCTCGCCAGGCGCAAAGGTCACCGTGCCGCTGGGGTAGACGCCGTTCTCAAAATCCTCCGCGGTCAGCGTATTGGTCCAGGGACTGACGCTCCATGTTACGGACGCCGTCCCGTTCGTGTCGCCGGTCCGGCTGAGGCTGTAGACGAAGGGCGTCAGGCCCGCGTTACCTTCCCACTGGTTCACCTCGACGTTGGTCAGCCCGATCTGGCTGCTGGGCGGCGGCGACGGCGGCGGTCCTCCCGCCGAGACGCCACCGATCTTCGCCCATGCGAGCGCGCCCGCGACGCCCTCGAGCAGCGTGATCAGGAACGGCGACTGCGCGCTGCCCGAGCCGTCGCCATCCAAGTAGACGCGCGTACCGGCCGCGTCTGACTGGAAGAACACCCGGCCATCGGCGACAGGATCCGAGCCGGCGTACCCGGCGGCGGAGAACAGCTTGAAGAAGTCGAGCTTGTCCGCGCCCACAGTGAAGTCGGTGATCCTGCCCGCGTTCCACGGCAGAGCATCGAACACGAACAGGTCGCCGCCGCCTTGGCCGGTGAGGACCGTCGAGTTCTGGCCGGCGTGGATGATGTCGTCGCCCGAGCCGCCGGTCAGCCGCTGCCCGGCGCTGTTGTCCGCGCGCAGGGTCTGGGCGGGCGCTTCGCCCGCTCCGACCGCGTAGTCCTGGAGCTTGGGCGTCGCGTTGAGAGACAAGGTGCTCACAACGCTGTCCGTCGGCCCGAATGCGCCGAGCAGCGTACCTTCGAAGGTGAAGAGGTCGCTCTTGGCCCCGGATGGGCCGACAGCGAACGCGGCGCGGCCCCCGTTCGTATAGGTCTCAGCGCTCCAGCTCACCACGTAGCCCCCGCCCGGCGTGGCTTCGACGGTCAGCGCCGACATTGCCTTGGCTTCGCTGTGGATCAGGGTCGGGGCGGTGAGGGCGTTCGTGGCCGGGTCGAACGTCAGGCTGTAGAGGTCGTACTCGGTCCCATCGTAGCGGGTCGAAAGCAGCACCACCTTGCCGGTCGTCAGGGTATCGCCAGCCGCCACGAGGACGCCGGCCGGCAGGGTCACCTCCTCCTTGAACGAGGCGCCGTCGAAGTACCTGAGCTTGCCGTAAGCGGCGAGATATCCGCTCTCGCCCACGCCGGTGACCAGGACGTCGGCGGCTGTCCCGAGCTGCAGGCTTTCAGAGGTGGGGGCGCCGCTCGCGTCGAAGGTCTGCACGTAGCTGCGGCCATAGTCGTACTTGCCTGCAGAGGTGGCCGCCACGACGAAGCCGCCGTTTCCGAGCGGATCGACCGAGATGTCCGAGCCGCCATAGGCGCTGCCCAGCTGCATGGTCCTGAGCAGCGCGCCGCCCGGGCTGAACACCGCAATCCAGACCTCGCTGCCTGGGCTCCCGCTCTGCGGGCTGGCGTGGAAAGCGGTCACGAACCCGCCCCCGGTGAGCGCGTCGACATCCGAGGCGCCGGGGCCCGACTCGGAGCTGTAGTAGAGAGAGCGAGAGGCGACGGCTACCTTGTCACCGACCGGCTGCCCTGCGTGGTCGTACAGCTGGGCGACAAGCTGGCCGCTCCGGTAGGTGGTGCCGCTATAGGTCACCACCTCCGAGCTCAGCACCAAGATCGCGCCGTTGTCGGCGATCGCGGCGTTGCTGGCCGGGCCACCGAGCGTGACGGCGTTTCCGGCCAGGGAGAAGCTCGGATGATCGCTCACTGGGCGCGCCTACTGGAAGATCCAGTCGGAAGCGCCGAGCTGGGATGGGGCGACCTTCTCCACCTGGAAGACGTAGTTGGGCCACTGCTGGGCCGTGCCGGCCGCATCACGATCGAACAGCACCTTGGTCCCGCCGGCGCCGTCGTCGATCAGCTTCAGGTAGCCGGCCCCGAAGGGATCGGTCCCGGTGTAGCCGATGGCGTCCAGCATCCCGCGGATGTCGATCTTGTCGACGCCGTCCTCGAAGTCGGTGATCCGGGCCGGCGCCCAGTTCTCGGCCGGGAAGACGAAGTGGTCGGCTCCGCCGGCCCCGGTCAGCACGTCCTGGCCGCGGCTGGAGATCAGGGTGTCCGCGCCCGCGCCGCCGTTCAAGGTCGAGCCCGGCCCCGGCGAGGTGATCACCTGGCCGTCGCCGGGCGACGGTGGAGGCGGCGGCGGATCGCCCCCGCCGCCCGTCCCGCCGCCGGTCAGCTGTGTCCAGGTCGCCGCGGCGGCCGAAACACCTTCGAGCTTGGCCACGAAGTTCGGCCACTGCGGGTTCGGGCCCGCGCCGTCCCAGTCGAACAGCACGTTCAGCCCGCCGGCCCCGTCGTCGGTCAGCCAGACGTACTTGTCGGCCACCGGATCAGAGCCCGTGTAGCGGGCGGCCTGCAGCATCGCCGACAGGTCCAGCTTGTCCTCGCCGACGTGGAAGTCCTTCACGATGTGCGGCGACCAGGGATTCTTGTTGAACACGAACCAGTCCGCGCCCGCCCCGCCGGTGATGGTGTCGCCGCCCTGGCTGGCCGTGATGGTGTCGCCGCCCGCGCCGCCGGTGATCGTGGAGTTCGGGCCGGGCGAGACGATCGTCTGTCCGCCGCCGGATCCGCCGCCGGTGAACGTGATGGTCAGCTTGCCCGAGACCGGCGGCGTGCCGTCGTTGTCCTTCAGATAGTAGTTGAAAGTGTCCACCGAGCCGGCCGCTACGCCGGCGTTCGGCGTGTAGACATAGCCGCCGACGATATCGAGCTTCAGCACGCCGTACTGGCCGGCCAGCGTCCACTGACCGTTCGACATGTAGCCGACGTTGCTGGCGCCGGTGTTCACCGACGACAGGCCGTACGGATTGGCCTGATCGGCGCCGCGCAGATCGCGGCCGGAGTCGCCGTCGCCCGAATCGCCCTCGGACGCATCGGTCATGACGTTGCCGGTGGCGACGGTCGTCGTGCCCGCCGTCACCGCGTCGGTGTCGTCGCGGGTGATCGACTTGTCGTCGAGGATGGTGACGGTGATGACGCCGTTCGCTCGGTCGCCGTCCTTGTCGTCGAGAGTCAGGCTGATCTTGTCCACGATCGCGGGGGTCGCGGCCGAGCCGCTCGCCGGGGCGGGATGCTCCTTCGCGTACTTCAGCGTGTACTCGTACGAGACCGCGCCGGTGGCGGCGTCGTAGCCCGTGATCGCCAGGGTGTCGCCCTTCGCGGTCGTGAGCGTCTGCGCCTGGAAAACCCCGCCGACGATCACGCCCTTGCCCGCGACGTAGAGATTCTGCACGCCGTCGGCCGCCTCGAGATGGAACGCGCCCCGCTGGACCAGTGCGGCCGGGTCGGGGCTGGTGCCGTTCGAGATGTTGGCGTCGCTCACCGTTATGGTGATGGCGCCGGTTCCGTCGGGATTCTTGCCGATCGTCGGCTGGTCGTCCGGAGCGGGCGGCGCGCCGCTCGGATTGGTCAGCGCGTTCCAGGTCAGGCCCTGAGAGGACACCCCTTGCAGGTGCAGGACGTAGCTGGGCCACTGCTGCTGCGCGCCCGCGCCGTCCCAGTCGTACAGCACCTTGGTGCCGCCGGCGCCGTCGTCAAGGAACTGGATGTACTTGTCGGCCACGGGGTCCGAGCCGCCGTAGCTGTTCTTCAGCGCCTGGAAGTCGAGCTTGTCGGCGCCGAGGGCGAAGTCCTTCACCACATGTGGGGACCAGGGCGCCGTGGGCAGGACCAGGACGTCGGCGCCGTTTCCGGTGGTGATCGTATCGCCGCCCTGGCTGGCGGTGATGGTGTCGTTGCCCGAGCCGCCCGTCAGCGTCGAGTTCGGTCCGGGCGAGGTGATGGTCTGGCCCGGAGTCGGCGAAGAACTGCTCGCCTTGATGGTGATGCCGAGCATCGACTGTGCCGAGTCACCATCGCCGTCGATGACGCCGAAACTAATGGGCTCGCCCACCCCGTTTGGTGCGTCCGGACGCGCCACGTAGCTGTAGTCCGCGGTCGTCGGGTTGATGGTGAGCACGCCGTACACGCCCTGGAAAACGATGTTCCCGTTAGCGTCGGTCGTCGCGCTTGTGCCGGACGAGCCAGAGACCCAGGTGATGCGCCCGAAGCCGTCGGCCGTGAACTTGTCCGGCGTGCCGTCGGTGATCAGATTGCCAGTGGCCGCAGGTCCGCCCGCCGTGGCGGTCGCGCTGTTGGAGGCGGTGGTGATCTTCTCGTCGTCGCGAATCTGAACCGCGAGCGAAGACTCCGCCCGGTCGCCGTCCTTGTCCGTCAGCACGACGGGCACGCTGAGGAAATCTCCGTACCGCTGCTGGGGCCCCGGTTGGGCGCTGTGGTGAGGCGAGGTGATCTCGTAATTCACGCCGACGCTGTTGGTGGCGGCCACGAACGTGACGGTCAGCACGCCGGGACCCAGGGCGATGGAGCCCGGCGTGACGACGCCGTCGCGGATGATCGCGTAGCCGCCCACAGTGAGGTCGTCGATGCCGTCGTCCGCCTTGATGGTGAACCCATACGCGCCGGCCGTGCTGACCTGACCCGCCTGGCTCCCGTTGGGCAGCCCCGCCTCGTTGACGAAGATGTGGCCGCCCGGGATCGAGTTGATGTTGATGACAGGTGTCGCGCCCGGCATGCCTCAGTCCTCCCCGCGCGCAGGCTGAAGGGAAAGCGACGGCCACCCGCGGGCCACGTCGCCGTTACGACTGATCAGCAGCATCTCTCCAGACTCCGAGCGCTTCCCGCGCTTCACGTCCCGAGCTGACGCAGCACGCAGGGCCACGGGACCCGATCCCGCGGTAGCCGGAACCAACCTTTCGAGTGGCGGGTGTGTTCCTAAGGCCGAGGTTCACGCTCGCGTGTTATGGCTGCGGTTGACGCCACGGCGCCGGAAACGGACAGAATCGACGCCCCTGCGCCCCCTTCGGTTGCGGCGCAAAAGAACGCGTGCTAGTAGGCGCGCGGCTTTGGGTCGAGGGTCTTACAGGCTTTTGATCCGGCTTGCTTTTTTCAAGCGCTTTCAAGCCTTTACGGCCGCGACGGAAGCTCCGCTAGCGGCTCATGACACGCACCGGGCGAGTTTTAAGTGGCCGACGACTCCAAGGTATCGAATGTGGGCGGCAGGTATGCCCAGGCCCTGTTCGACCTCGCGAACGAACAGAACAAGGTCGCAGCCGTCGAGGCCGACCTGAAGTCGCTGCGCGCGGCGATCGTGGAAAGCCGGGATCTGCGGGTCCTCTTGGCGTCGCCGCAGTTCGGCGCTGAGGACAAGCGTAAGGGCCTCACCGCCATCGCCGACAAGGCGAAGTTTGATCCCACGACCAAGAAGTTCCTGGGCCTGATCGCCGCGAGCGGTCGCGCCTCGGCTTTGCCGGACGCGATCCTCGGCTTCGAACGACTGGCCGCCGCCGCCCGCGGCGCGGTCTCGGCCGAAGTGGTCACCGCCGTGCCCCTGTCCTCGGCCCAGGCCAAGGGCGTCGCCGCCGCCCTGCGTCAGGCGCTGGGCAAGGATCCTGAAATCACGACCCGCGTCGATCCGTCCCTGCTGGGCGGCATCAAGGTGAAGGTCGGTTCCCGTCTGTTCGACGCTTCGCTCCGCTCGAAGCTCGATTCCCTGAAATTCGCCCTCAAGAGAGCGTAAAGCCCATGGATATCCGCGCCGCCGAGATTTCGGCCATCCTGAAGTCGCAGATCGCCAATTTCGGCGAGGAAGCCGACGTCTCTGACGTCGGTTCGGTCCTGTCGGTCGGCGACGGCATCGCCCGCGTCTACGGCCTCGACAACGTCCAGGCCGGTGAAATGGTCGAGTTCCCGTCGGCCGGCGTGAAGGGCATGGCCCTGAACCTCGAGCGCGACAACGTCGGCATCGTGATCTTCGGCGAAGACCGCGCCATCCGCGAAGGCGACGAAGTCCGCCGTCTGGGCGAGATCGTGGACGTTCCCGTCGGCAAGGGCCTGCTGGGCCGCGTCGTCAACCCGCTGGGCGAGCCGATCGATGGCAAGGGTCCGATCACCAACGTGGCCGAGCGCCGCCGCGTGGATGTGAAGGCGCCCGGCATCATCCCGCGCAAGTCGGTGCACGAGCCGGTGCAGACCGGCCTGAAGGCCATCGACACGCTGATCCCGGTCGGCCGCGGCCAGCGCGAGCTGATCATCGGCGACCGTCAGACCGGCAAGACCGCCGTCGCCGTCGACACCATCCTGAATCAGAAGCAGGTCAACGCCACCGGCGACGAGAGCCAGAAGCTCTACTGCATCTACGTGGCCATCGGTCAGAAGCGCTCGACCGTCGCCCAGATCGTGAAGACCCTCGAGGAGCGCGGCGCCCTCGACTACACCATCGTCGTGTCCGCTACGGCGTCGGAGCCGGCCCCGCTGCAGTTCCTGGCCCCGTTCGCCGGCTGCGCCATGGGCGAGTGGTTCCGCGACAACGGCATGCACGCCGTGATCATCTATGACGACCTGTCGAAGCAGGCCGTCGCCTACCGCCAGATGTCGCTGCTGCTGCGCCGTCCTCCGGGCCGCGAGGCCTATCCGGGCGACGTGTTCT
>NZ_JAPSKZ010000036.1:7576-25994 GCF_031181185.1 Phenylobacterium sp.
CACTCCCGTCTGCTGGAGCGAGCGGCGAAGCTGAACGAGGACAACGGCCTGGGCTCGCTGACCGCCCTGCCGATCATCGAGACGCAGGCCAACGACGTTTCGGCCTACATCCCGACCAACGTGATCTCGATCACCGACGGCCAGATCTTCCTCGAGACCGACCTGTTCTTCCAGGGCATCCGCCCGGCGGTGAACGTCGGCATCTCGGTGTCGCGCGTGGGCTCGTCGGCCCAGATCAAGGCGATGAAGACCGCGGCCGGCCCGATCAAGGGCGAGCTCGCCCAGTACCGGGAGATGGCCGCCTTCGCGAAGTTCGGCTCGGACCTCGACGTGGCGACCCAGCGCCAGCTGGCGCGCGGCGAACGCCTGACCGAGCTCCTGAAGCAGCCGCAGTACTCGCCGCTGGCGGTGGAGGAGCAGGTCGTCAGCGTCTACGCCGGCACCCGCGGCTACCTCGACAAGGTGCCGACCGCCCAGGTCGGCCGCTTCGAGGCCGAGCTGCTGGCCCACATGCACGCCAAGCACCAGGACATCCTGGACGAGATCCGCACCAAGAAGGACCTCGGCCCCGTCGAAGATCGCCTGAAGTCGGCCCTCGCCGCCTTCGCCGAATCCTTCGCCTAACCGCGCGCTGACCGGGAGCGAGTAGCCGGCGATGGCCAGCCTCAAGGAGATGCGCAATCGGATCGGAAGCGTGAAAGCCACGCAGAAGATCACGAAGGCGATGCAGATGGTGGCGGCCGCCAAGCTGCGGAAGGCGCAGGACGCCGCGCAGAACGCGCGTCCTTACGCCCAGCGGATGGCGGCGGTCATCGCCAACCTCGCCGCCGGCGTGTCCGGCGACGGCGGGCCCAAGCTGCTGGTCGGCACGGGCTCGGACCGCCGCCACCTGGTGGTCGTGGCCACCTCGGACCGCGGCCTGGCGGGCGGCTTCAACAGCTCGATCGTCCGCGCCGCGCGCGACCGGATCAACAGCCTGACGAACGAGGGCAAGGACGTCCGCGTCCTGACCATCGGCCGCAAGGCCCGCGACCAGCTGCGCCGCCTGGCCGGCGACCGGCTGATCGCCTCGTACGAGGCGGGCGGCAACCCGTCGCTCGCCGTGGCCGAAGAGGTCTCGGCCAAGATCCAGGACATGTTCGCGGCCGGCGAAGTGGACGTCGTCCACCTCGTCTATTCCAGCTTCAAGTCGGTGGTCACCCAGACCCCGACGGTCCGCCAGCTGATCCCGGCCGAAGTGGCCGAGGGCGGCGCGCCGCTGGACCTGAAGGGCGCGAGCTACGAGTACGAGCCGGGCGAGGAGGAGATCCTCGAGACCCTGCTGCCGCGCAACATCACGACCCAGCTGTTCTCCGCGATGCTGGAGAACCAGGCGGGCTTCTTCGCCGCGCAGATGACGGCGATGGACAACGCCACTCGCAACGCCGGCGACATGATCGCCAGCCTCACCCTGCAATACAACCGTTCACGCCAGGCGCAGATCACCAAGGAGCTGATCGAGATCATCTCCGGCGCCGAGGCGATCTAGTCACCGAAAGAGCCCGTCATGTCTGAAGCCGCCACCAAGAAGCCCGCCCGCCGCGCTCCGGCCAAGAAGGCCGCCGACGCGCAACCCCCGGTCGCCAAGGGCATCGCCACTGGCCGGATCGTCCAGGTCATCGGCGCCGTCGTCGACGTGGAGTTCGAAGGCCACCTGCCGGCGATCATGAACGCGCTGGAGACCACCAACACCGACCAACGGACCGGCGCGCCGTTCCGGCTGGTGCTTGAGGTCGCCCAGCACCTCGGCGAGAACACCGTGCGCACCATCGCCATGGACACGACCGAGGGCCTGACGCGCGGCCAGCCGGTGGTCGACACCGGCGACTCCATCCGCGTGCCGGTCGGCCCGGCTACGCTCGGCCGCATCATGAACGTCATCGGCGAGCCGATCGACGAAGCCGGCCCGATCGCGACCACCGAACGCGCTCCGATCCACCGCGAAGCCCCCAGCTTCGCCGAGCAGTCCACCTCGGCCGAAGTGCTGGTCACGGGCATCAAGGTCATCGACCTGATGTGCCCCTACACGAAGGGCGGCAAGATCGGCCTGTTCGGCGGCGCCGGCGTCGGCAAGACCGTGACGATGCAGGAGCTGATCAACAACATCGCCAAGGCGTACGGCGGCTACTCGGTGCTGGCCGGCGTGGGCGAGCGAACCCGTGAAGGGAACGACCTCTACCACGAGATGATCGAGTCCAACGTGAACGTGGACCCGAAGAAGAACAACGGCTCGACCGAGGGCTCGAAGTGCGCCCTCGTCTACGGCCAGATGAACGAGCCGCCCGGCGCCCGAGCCCGGGTCGCCCTGACCGGCCTCACCCAGGCCGAGTACTTCCGCGACGTGGAAGGCAAGGACGTGCTGCTGTTCGTCGACAACATCTTCCGCTTCACGCAAGCCGGCGCCGAAGTGTCGGCGCTGCTGGGCCGCATCCCCTCGGCCGTGGGCTATCAGCCGACGCTGGCCACCGAGATGGGCAACCTGCAGGAGCGGATCACCTCGACCAACAAGGGCTCGATCACCTCGGTCCAGGCCATCTACGTGCCCGCCGACGACCTGACCGACCCGGCGCCGGCCACGTCGTTCGCCCACCTGGACGCCACGACCGTGCTGAGCCGCGACATCGCCGCCCAGGCCATCTTCCCGGCGGTGGACCCGCTGGACTCCACCTCGCGGATCATGGACCCGCTGGTGATCGGCGAGGAGCACTACCAGGTCGCACGCCGCACCCAGGAGATCCTGCAGCAGTACAAGGCGCTGAAGGACATCATCGCCATCCTGGGCATGGACGAGCTGTCGGAAGAGGACAAGCTTACCGTGGCTCGCGCCCGGAAGATCCAGCGCTTCCTGTCGCAGCCGTTCCACGTGGCCGAGCAGTTCACGAACACGCCCGGCGCGTTCGTCGAGCTGAAGGACACCATCCGCTCGTTCAAGGCGATCTGCGACGGCGAGTACGACCACCTGCCGGAAGCCGCCTTCTACATGGTGGGCACCATCGAAGAGGCCGTCGCGAAGGCCGAGAAGCTGGCGGCGGAAGCGTAAGGGCAGATGGCCGACAAGCTCCACTTCTCTCTGGTTTCCCCCGAGCGCGAACTGTTCTCGGGTCTGGTGGACCAGGTCGACGCGCCGGGGTCGGAAGGCGACTTCGGCGTGCTGGCCAACCACGCCCCCTTCATGACCACCCTGAAGGAAGGCCAAGTCCGCGTGCACCACGACGGCAAGGTGACGGTCTACGACGTCCGCGGCGGTTTCGCCGACGTGACGCCGGACGGCCTCACCATCCTGGCCGAGCACGCATCGGAAGCTGCGTAAAAGCAAAAGAAAATCCGCCGCAAACTGGGCGCCATGGGGCCTTGCCTCCGGCGCCGCGCTAAAGTTTGATGCGCGGCCTGAAGTCAGGGGAACCGTCCATGCGTCTCGCCATCTCCAGCCTGATCCTCGCCGCGGGCCTCGCCACCGCCGCCCAAGCCCAGGATCAAGCTCAGCCCGCCGCCCAACCCGCCACGCCGGCGCCCGCCGCGGAGCAGCCGGCTGCGGCTCCCGCCGCCCAAGCACCCGCCGCTGAGGCTCCGGCCGCTGCGCCTCAGGCGCCCCCGGCCCTTCCCACGAGCGGCGACGGCGCGGCCCTGCTCTCGGTGCTCGAGACCGTCTGCAAGCCCGCGGTGCGCGGCCAGAAGCTGGACGATCTCGCCAAGGCCAACGGCTTTAAGCAGAACCGCCGCGACATGACGTGGGCGAAGCCCCTGGGCGGCCACAAGGCCTACCAGATCGTGCTGTTCCCGCAGGGCTCGAACAAGGACTCCTGCTTCGGCGAGGTCCGCTTCGCCCACGGGCAGGACGCGCCGCTGACCCAGGCCCTGAATGTCTGGGCCTTCGTGCAGCAGCCGCCGCTGGATCCCACCGCGAACTACACCCAGCCCCAGGATCCAGACGGCCTGAAGCGCGTCCGCCGTTCGTGGGAGCACGTCGCGTCGAACCAGTCGATCGGCGTCAACATCTCCGTGGTGCGCAAGCCGGACGACACTCCCGTCAACCGCGCCTACGACCTGGCGACGTTCCAGTATCAGGAGCGCAAGTTCTAAGCTCGGCCTTCAGGTCACTATCTTTGAAAGCGCCGGGCCCACCGGCGCTTTCTTCGTATCGGGAGGTCCAACGTGGCCTGGGTCATCCTCTTCTTCGCCGGCCTGTTCGAGATCGGCTGGGCCGTGGGGCTGAAGTACACCGAAGGCTTCACCCGCATCGGCCCCACCATCTTCACCGCCGTCAGCCTGATCGCCAGCATGGGCCTGCTGGGCGTCGCCGTCCGCAGCCTGCCGCTGGGGACGGCCTATGCGGTCTGGACGGGCATCGGCGCCGCCGGGACCGTGATCCTCGGCATCATCCTCTTCAAGGAGCCCGCGACGGTGGCGCGGCTGGCCTGCGTGGGCCTGATCCTCTCCGGCATCCTGGGCCTGAAGCTGCTGACCAAGGACGCCTAGGCCGCGGCGCGGTCGAGGTTCCCGAGCCAATCCAGAGCCAGGGCGGCCACGTCCTCCCAGCCCGTCTCCCCGATCAGCCAGTGGCTCATCTGCGGCATCTCGCGATAGACGGCGCCGATCCGCTCGGCCGTGCGCCGCGCAGTCGCGGCGGGATGCACCACGTCGCGGCCGCCCGCCATCACCAGCGTCGGCGCCGGCAGGGGCCCCGGGCCCACGCTGGTGGTCATGAACGGGTCGAGCCACCAATTCAGCGTCTCGCGCAGGGCGCGGGCGCTCTCTGGCCCCATGCGGGCCAGGATCTTGTCGGCGTAAGCCTTCGGCACGCGATTGAGACTGTGGCTGCGCATGAGCGCCCGGTCGGGTGCGACGGCTCCGGACCAGAACGGATCGAGCAGACCCACCGCCGTGGCCGTCACCGCCTCCTCGACGCTGCTCCCGGCGACGCCCCAAGGCGGCGAGGGCGCCAGAAGGACCATGGCGCGGGGCCGCACCCGGCGCGCCGCCATCTGGCAGACCAGCCCGCCTAGCGAATGGCCGATCAGAACCGGCGCCTCGGGAAGCTCCTGGCACAGCCCCGCCAAGTCGTCCGCGAAATCGCGCATGGAAAGCCCGGCGACGCCGCCGTGCGCGCCATGGCCCCGGAGGTCGGGCGCGACCACCCGCCAGCCGCGGGCCTCGAACGGCGCGCGGAATCGCTCGAAGGCCCACGCGCCGCAGAAGGCGCCGTGCGCCATCACCACAGTTGTCATTCCGCCTCGCTCCCCCCGGAGCCGTTGCTCAGGGGCAGTGTAGCCGCAAACCCCGGGCAGGCGTCGAGAGTTTCAACCGGCGCCGTTCGTCGCGGCCAACGGGGCGAACGCGCGGACCACCTGTTCGTAGGCCGGGCGCTTGAAGGGCACGATCAGGTCGGGCGCCTCGGCCAGGTAGCCCCAGCGCCAGGCGTCGAACTCGGGCTCATGGTGGGCGGCTAGGTCGAACTCGGCCTCCTCCCCGTCGAAGCGGAAGGCGAACCACACCTGCTTCTGCCCCTTGAAGCCGCGCCAGGCCTTGGAGCCGCCCCAGCCTTCGGGGAAGTCGTAGACGATCCAGCCGTCGGTGCGGGCCAGGTAGGTGACCGTCGTCGCTCCCGTCTCCTCGGCCAGTTCCCGCCGCGCGGCGGCCTCTAGGTCCTCGCCCTCGTCGACGCCGCCCTGCGGGAACTGCCAGTTGTGCGGCTCCGGCGTGCCGGCGCGTCGTCCGAACCAGACCCGGCCGTCAGGGTGGAACAGCACCACCCCGACGTTGGGGCGGTAGCGCGAAAGGTCGGTCATTTGCGGGTCATGAGCGCCGAGGCGGGAGCCAGCTGGTAGCCCCTCTGTTCCACCTCGTTCGCCCAACGCGCAATCATCTCCAGGGTGATTGGATAGGCGAAGCCCGAGCCAAGCGCCTGGCCGCGCTGCAGGGCGCCGGCTTCGAGCGCCAGCAGCTGCTGGTCGATGGCTGCCGCCGAGAGCTGGTCGTCGATGACCCGCTCGGCGGTGGCGCGGGGCAGGTTCCCGCCCCGGCGAACGGCCGCGCCGTCGTCGATGAAGGCGAGACCCCGGGCGCGCAGCGAACTCGCCAGCGCCTCATAGGCCCGGTCGTCGGTCAGGAACCGCGAGCCGAGGTAGTTGGTCAGGCCGAAATAGCCGGTCGCCCGCGACAGGATCCACTCCAGCTTCTTCACCGTCTCGGGCGGCGGCGCGTCGGCCATCAGGGTGTACGGGCCGGGGTCGTTGTCTGGATAGTCCAGCGGCTCCAGCGGCGTCTCCAGCAGCACTTCGTGGCCGTGGGCGCGAGCCATGTCGATCCAGCCCTGCAGCCCCTCGGCATAGACGACGAACGACAGCGTGATCTCTGGCCGCAGGGTTTCGATCGCTTGGCGGGTGGCGCGGGCGTTCAGTCCGAGGCCGCCGACGACCAGGCCGATCTTCGGGCGTCCGTTCGACGTGAAGGGCCGCGCATAGACCTCGGCCGGCGTGCGGCCGTCCTGGGCGATGATCGGCAGCGGCCCGCCGGGCCCCGGCGCGAAGAAGCCGGCGATGGGCGCGGGCGGCAGGGCGCCGCCGGCCAGGCTGCGGACGGCGGGCGAGCTCGGCGCGTGCCAGTCCGCGGCCGCCAGCGGCGCCAGCGGCCGTTCCGACAGGCGAACCACGTCCGGCTGGGCGGTGACCGGGCCGGCGGCGGGCTTCAGGGCCTCGCGCCAGCCGGGCGGGGCGGCGCTGAAGGCCGCCTCCAGCGAGAGCTTGGCACGGGGACTTCCGCCCTGGAACGGGCCCAGCATCTGGATCAGGGCGAACGCGGCGCCGGCGAACAGCACGCCGGCCGCGCCGACGCCCAGCTTGGGGCTTTTCAGCAGGCGGCCGATGTCCATGGCCGGCGGCTTCAGCTGGGGCAGTGCGATGTTCGCCACGCGCGGACGCTCCTTCGGTCCCGAGCCTCGCGCAACATGGTTAACGGGCCATCAATCGCAGGGCCCCGCAAACAGGAAGGGCGGCTCCTTACGGGGCCCCCCTCGTGCGCCAAGTGGCTATTTCGAAAGCTTATTTCTGGGTCGTCGTCGGCGGCGGCTTCACCACGGCGACCTTCTCCTTCGCGATGATGCCGGCCAGCTTCGGCTGCGGCTTGGGCAGCTTGGGCGTCGCGGCCACCGAGCCGAACTTCAGCACGTCCATCGCGCGGGCGATCTGGAAGTCCTTCTTCTCGTCGAAGGCTTCGGGCGGCGCTTCCGCCGGCTCGTGGGCCCCGCGGCGCACCTTGCCCTCGTCGGCGTTCAGCGCGTTGCGGAACGAGGCCTCCGAGAACTGGTAGCTGCGGTTGGCGATGGCCTGGGCCTCTTCGCGCGTCAGCGCGACTTCCAGGTTCGGCTCGATGCCGGTCTTCTGGATCGAGCGGCCCGACGGCGTGTAGTAGCGCGCCGTCGTCAGCTTCAGGGCGCCGTCGATGCCGCCGCGCAGCGGGATCACCGTCTGGACCGAGCCCTTGCCGAAGCTGGTCAGGCCGACCAGCTCGGCCCGCTTGCGGTCCTGCAGGGCGCCGGCGACGATCTCGGCCGCCGAGGCCGAGCCCGAGTTGATCAGCACCACGATCGGCAGGCCGCCGGTGATGTCGCCCGGCCGGGCGTTGTAGCGCTCCACGTCACGCGGGTCGCGGCCGCGCTGGCTGACGATCTCGCCGCCCTCGAGGAACAGGTCCGACACGCCGACCGCCTGGTCCAGCAGGCCGCCCGGGTTGTTCCGCAGGTCGAGGATCAGCCCCTTCATCTTGGGGTTCTTGGCCTTCAGCTCGAAGAAGGCCTCTTCCGCCTCGTCGGTCGTCTTCTCGTTGAAGCTGCCGATGCGCAGGATCCCGTAGTCGCCCTCCATCCGGGCCGTCGCCGACTTCGGCTTGATGACCTCGCGGACCAGCTTCACGTCGAACGGATCGGACTTCTCGCGCGCGATGGTCAGGGTGACCGCCTCGCCCGGTCGGCCGCGCATCTGCTTGACCGCATCGTTCACCGACAGGCCCAGCACGCTCTCGCCATTCACGGCGGTGATGTAGTCGCCAGCCTTGATGCCGGCCTTGAAGGCCGGCGTGCCGTCCATCGGCGAGATCACCTTGACCACGCCGTCCTCGGTGGTGACCTCGATGCCCAGGCCGCCGTACTCGCCGCGCGTCTGGTCGCGCATGTCGTCGAAATCGGAGGGATCGAGATAGCCCGAGTGCGGGTCGAGCGACGTCAGCATGCCGTCGATCGCCGCCTGGATCAGCTTCGTGTCGTCGACCTCCGTGACGTACTGGTTCTCGACGGTGTTCAGCACGTCGCCGAACAGGCCGAGCATCCGGTAGGTCTTGGCCCGCGGCTGTGCGGAGGCCAGCGCCTGCTGGCTCACGTAGGCCATGGACCCGGCGCCCAGAACAAACGCGGACGCGCCGATCAGGAGGTACTTCTTCATCGCCTTCCTCAGGCTCCCCTACGCGGCTTGCGCCGCTGTCTGACAGGCCCCCGACGCTTCCCTAAGGCAGCGCTCAGCCCGCGTTTTTGTTCAACCACCGGCCCGGATCGACCGGCGAACCCTGCTCACGCACCTCGAGATAGAGCTCGGAGGTCGATTGTCGACCATCGGCCGCCCATCCGACAGGCTGACCCGCCGCGACGGATTGTCCGACTTGGACCGACGTTCTTTCGAGGCCAGCCAACACGAGATGATAGCCGCCCGCTAGTCTTAAAATCAGGATGACGCCCCAGCCCTTCACCGGGCCCACGTACTGCACAAGGCCGTCGCCGGGGCTGACCACGCGGGCGCCGCGGGCCGCCGTCAGGGTCAGGCCGTTCGACCGGCCGCCGCCCGCGAGCGGATCGCCGAACCGCCGCACGATGGCGCCGGGCGCCGGCTGCATCAGGCTTGCGGGCGCCCGCAGCACGCCGGGCGGCAGGCTCGTGGCCGGCCCGCGCAGCGCGAGGCCGGCGTTGGACTCCGGCTCGGGCAGGGCCTCGGCCGCCAGGCTCTCGCGCTCGAACAGCGCCTCGCTCTGCACGGCGGCCAGCCGGCGCTGGCGCATCACCTCGCCGGCGTCCTGGGCGTAGCTCTGGGCGCGGGCCTGCAGTTCGGGCGTGATCGCCTTGACCAGGATGGCCGCCCGCACAGCGTCCTTGGCGTCCTCCGGCGAGACCAGCAAGGCCGGCGGCGGGTCGCGCTCCAGCTGCTCCAGCACCGACAGCAGGCGCGCCAGCTGGTGGCGCGTGGCGGCCTGTTCAGCGGAGATCTCGGTCTCGGCGAGGTTCAGGCGCGCCAGCTGGTCGCTGGTCGCGGCGACGGCTGCTGCGGAAAGCGCCGCCGCCGTAAGGCCCGCTGCAATGAGGATCCGCCCGCGCATCAGTCCCTATGATAGGGCGATCCGGCCAGAATTGAGACCGCCCGGTAGATCTGTTCCGACAGCATGGCGCGCGCCAGGGCGTGGGGCCAGGTCTGCGGCCCAAAGGCCAGCTTGCCGTTGGCCTGGGCGACTAGGTCCGGGTCCAGCCCGTCGGCGCCGCCGATCAGGAACACGAGGCGGCGGACGCCGCGGTCACGCAAGGTCGCCAGCTCGTCGGCGAAGGCGCGGGACGAGCGGGCCGCGCCCCGTTCGTCGCAGGCGACGACGTGGCTGTCGGAGAGGTGCGCGCGGAGGGCTTCGGCCTCCGCCGCCTTGCCGGGCTTACGGCTTTCGACCTCCACCACCTCGACGGGGCCGAGGCCCAGGGGCCGGCCGGCGTTCGTGGCGCGCTCGACGTACAGTTTCACGAGCTCCGTCTCCGGAGAGCGCGAGAGCCGGCCGATCGCGACGATGCCGATCCTCAAACCGCGGCGCGGTGCCCGCCGGTCTCGACCGACCAGATCTTCTCGATGTTGTAGAAGCTGCGGACTTCCGGCCGGAACAGGTGGACGATGACGTCGCCGGTGTCGATCAGGACCCAGTCGGCATGCGGCATGCCTTCGATCCGGCACTTGCCGTAGCCCGCTTCTTTCAGCGCGCGCAGCAGGTGGTCGGCCATGGCGCCGACATGGCGCTGCGACCGGCCCGACGCCACCACGAGTGCGTCGGCCACGGGGCTCTTGCCCTTGAGGTCGATGAGTACGACGTCCTGCGCCTTGTCTTCGTCGAGACGGGCCAGGATCAGGTCTTCCAGGGCGCCGATGGGCCCCTGGTCGTCGCCGGAGCCGGGCTCCGGCTGCGCGCTTGGCGCATGTTCACGTTGCAGCGGGGTTGCTCCTTTGTGTCCTCGCTCGTGAAAGACCCTAGCACGGGCCGCGCGCCCGGTCAGCCGGCCTCACGAACACTTCAAGACCTGGAGCGGCGCAGACGTTCCCGAAGCTGGGTCGAGGACTGGAAGTTGAAGCGCCCGAACAGGAAGACCCAGGCGGGCGGCTCGCGGTCGGCGAGCGTGCGGGCCTGCTGCGAGGGGAGGCGAAAGGCCGCAAACCGCCGGGCGGCCGGCGCGAAGCGGCTCTTGAGCGAGATCCAGGGACGGGAAACCACCGCCACCGGCGTCTCGCGCATGATCTGGGTCCAGCCGCGCCAGCGGTGGAAGCCCGCCAGGCTGTCGGCGCCCATGATCCACACGAACTTCACGCCGGGAAAGCGGGCCTTCAGCGTCCGCACGGTGTCGATGGTGTAGGCCGAGCCCAGGCGGCTCTCGAGGTCCGAGACGATCATGCCCGGCCCGCGGGCCAGCGCCCGGGCCTGGGCGACGCGCTCGGCGAGGTCCGCGGTCTCGTCGCGCGACTTCAGCGGGTTCTGCGGCGAGACCAGCCAGATGACCCGGTCGAGGTTCAGCCGGCGCTTGGCGGTCTCGGCCACGTGGGCGTGGCCCTCGTGCGGGGGGTTGAACGAGCCGCCGAACAGGCCCACCCGCATGCCGGGCTCGAGCGTGAAGCCCAGGCGGAGCGCCTTCGGACGACCGGCCGCCGGCGGGCGCCGGGCCGGCCCTGCGAACCACATGCGCGCCATCAAGCCTGCCTGGGCGGGGTAGGCGCGTTCGCGCGATCGAGGTGCGGATCGGTCTGGGTGACCCGCGCCCGGACCGTGAAGACGCCGTCGCCCGCCAGCACGCCGCCGCGGGCGAACAGGCGGCCGTGCTCCCAGTTGGAGAGGCCGAGCTCGGGCCGGTTCAGGGCATACTGACCGTCCACCCAGCGTGTGAAGCCGTCGCCGACGAACGGGGCGTCCACCGCTTCGAAGAAGCGCCGGTGCGCGGCCGGATCCTCGGCGATCAGGGCGGCCACGAAGTGCGGGCTGTGCCGGTTGAACAGGGCGACCGCCTCGGCCACGTCGGCCACGACCTTCAGACTGACCTCGGGGGTCTCCTCCCACTCCCACTCGGTCCCGAGGTCGGCGTCGGCGATGGGCTCGGCCATCGGCTCCTCGCGCGGGCCCTCGGGCCGCAGCACCATCGTCTTCTGCCGCCACTCTGGCGGCAGGCGGTGGAAGTCGGCCTCGGCCATGTGCAGCTTCGCGCCGCGACGACGCTTGCCCGCCTGCCGGAGAGCTTCCAGGAACACCGGGACCAGCTCGTCGGCCCGGCTCGCCACGATGCAGCAGACGTTCAGGGTGTTGCAGACTTTGCGGTCCAGCGAATGATAGGCGGCCGCGTAGAAGCGCTCGGCATCGGCGCTGTCGTCCACCACCATCCAGGCGCCGCCCGTGCCATGCAGGCTGACCGGCGTGCCCGCCTGCCGGGCGATGGCGCCCAGCTGGGCCACCGCTGGGCCGGAACCGCGGGCGACCGCCAGCGAGAGGCGGCTGTCTGCGAACATGGCCCAGCCGGCCGCGTGCGCGGCCGATTCCACCAGCACCGCCGCGCCCGCCGGCAGGCCGGCTTCGGCGAGGGCCGGCTGCAGCGCCTCGGCGACGATGGCCCGCGCCGTGCCCAGGGCGTCCGAACCGATCCGGAAAACCACCGTGTTGCCGGTGCGGATGACGCCGGTGGCGTCGGCGAAGACGTTCGGCCGGCCTTCGAAGACGAAGCCCACCACGCCCAGGGGGGCGACCACCTGCTCCACCGTCCAGCCGGGGTGCTCGATGCGCTCCAGCACGCGGCCGCGCGCCGCCGGCATGTCGCGCCAAGCCCGCAGGCCCGCGACCATGTCCGCGCGCATCGCCTCGGTGACCTGCAGCCGCGTGACCGAACGCCCGCGGTCCCGGGCCTGGGTTACGTCGCGGGCGTTGGCGGCGGCGATGGCGGACCAGCAGCCCTCGTCCTCCAGCCGGGTGGCGAAGGCCTCGAAGAAGGCGGTGATGGCGGCGTCGCTCACCTCGCCCATGCGGGCGAACGCTTCGGCCGCGCGGCCGACAGCGGCCTCGGCCCGGGCGTGTTCCTGGGCCGGCAGGTGCAATAGGGCCCCGTCGGCGACCAGCAGCCGGTCGCCGGGCCTGAAGGCTGCCGCCAGCTGCGGGGTGACATACGCGACGCGGTCGCCGCCGAACGGGATCGCCTGGCCGGGGCTCAAAGCCTCCAGCCGGCCCGTCGCCCGCTTGCCCGCTCCGTCGTCCACCGCCGACCCCATTTGCTCAAGGTGAGCCTTACTCCGCCGCGTGGACCTGGGCCAGCGCGAGATCGTCGGCATGGATCATCGGCCCCGAGGTGTAGCCCAGCGCCGCCTCGATGGCCTCGGATTTCAGCCCGCAGATCTTCAGGGCGTCCTCGGCCTCGTAACGGACCAGCCCGCGCGCGATCTCCCGGCCGGCCTCGTCTCGGACGATGACCGCGTCGCCCTTGTCGAAGCGGCCTTCGACGCGCCGCACGCCGGCGGCGAGCAGGCTCTTGCCCCGCTGCACCGCGACGGCGGCGCCGGCGTCGACCGTCAGCACGCCGGCGGGGGCGAGCGAGCCCGCAATCCAGGCCTTGTAGGCCGCCGCGGGCGTCGTCGCCGGTTCGATGACGGTCGCCCGTTCGCCGGCCTCGACCGCGGCCAGCGGCTTCTGGCGGCTGCCCACCGTGACGATGGTGGCGCAGCCGCTGCCCGAGGCGATGCGGGCGGCGGCGATCTTGGTGGCCATGCCGCCGGTGCCGACACCGGTCTCGGCGTTCGCGCCGCCGGCCATGGCCTCGATCTCGGGCGTCAGGCGGGCCACGCGGGGAATGTGCTGCGCGGCGGGGTCCCTGCGGGGATCGGCGGTGTAGAGGCCGTCCACGTCCGACAGCAGCACCAGCACATCGGCGCCCACCAGCTGGGCCACGCGGGCGGCCAACCGATCATTGTCGCCGTAACGGATCTCCTCGGTGACGACGGTGTCGTTCTCGTTCACGACCGGCACGACGCCCAGGGACAGCAGGGTCTCGACGGTGGCCCGGGCGTTCAGCCAACGCCGGCGCACCTCGGTGTCGTCGCGGGTCAGCAGCACCTGGGCGCAGGCGGCGCCATGCGGCTCCAGCGCCTCCTCCCAGGCCCGCATCAGGGCCGACTGTCCGGCGGCCGCGGCGGCCTGTTTCTCAGGCAGCGACAGCGCGCGCTTGGACAGGCCCAGGCGCCGGCGGCCCAGGGCCACGGCGCCCGAGCTCACCACCACCACCTGCTGGCCGCGGGCGCGCAGCCGGGCGAGATCGGCGGCGAAGTCGGCCAGCCAGTCGGAATGGGCGGCGCCGCTCGGCCCGACCAGCAGGGCCGAGCCGACCTTCACCACGATCCGTCTGGCGGCCGAAAGGTCGGTCGTCATGACCATGCTCGCTCCCGCTCGCTCAGGGCTGCCAGCCCTCCTCGGACTGCGCCCGTTCCTCCTCGGCGACCTCGGCCTTGCGCTGCCGGACCAAGCCGTAGGCCTCACGCAGCAGTTCCGTGACGTTCTCGCCGGTGAAGCCCGAGACCAGACGCACCTCGGTCCCGGCCGCTTCGGCCAGTTCGGCCTGCCTCGCCGCGCGGGTTTCCTCGTCCAGGGCGTCGATCTTGTTCAGCGCCAGGATCTCGGGCTTCTCGTGCAGGTCCTCGCCATAGGCTTCCAGCTCGTGGCGCACCGTCTTCCATGCGCCAACGATGTCGTCCTGCGTTCCGTCCACCAGGTGGACCAGGACCGCGGTGCGCTCGATGTGACCCAAGAAGCGCGTGCCGATGCCGGCGCCCTCATGCGCGCCCTCGATCAGGCCCGGGATGTCGGCCAGCACGAACCGCTCGCCCACCGACAGGTCCACCACGCCCAGGTTGGGTGCCAGCGTCGTGAACGGATAGTCGGCGATCTTGGGCTTGGCCGCGCTGGCGGCCGCCAGGAACGTCGACTTGCCGGCGTTCGGCAGGCCCACCAGGCCCACGTCGGCGATCAGCTTCAGCCGAAGCCAGATCGCCATCTCCTCGCCAGGCAGGCCAGGGTTTGCGTGGCGGGGCGCCTGGTTCACGGGCCCCTTGAAGTGGGTGTTGCCGAACCCGCCGTTGCCGCCCTTCAGCAGGCGCACGCGCTTGCCCGCCTCGTCCATGTCGACGATCAGGTTCTTGTCCTCGTCCAGCACCTCGGTGCCGACGGGGACCTTGAGCACCACGTCCTCCCCGGCCGCCCCGTGGCGGTTGCGGCCCATGCCGTGCACGCCGGTGCCCGCCCGGAAATGCTGCTGGTAGCGGTAGTCGATCAGGGTGTTCAGGCCCTCGACCGCCTCGATCCACACGTCGCCGCCGCGCCCGCCGTCGCCGCCGTCGGGGCCGCCGTACTCGATGTACTTCTCGCGCCGGAACGAGACGGCGCCCGCGCCGCCATTGCCCGAGCGGACGTAGATCTTCACCTGGTCCAGGAACTTCATGGGCCTGCCCTTACCTCGGCGCGGGACTTCAGGGCCAGCGCCACGAGGCGCAATGCGCCCGCCGCGGCCAGCGACTTCACCGCCGCGCCGGGCAGGAACGGCAGCACGCCGCCCGCAAGTGCCGAGGCCGCGTCCATGCGGTCCAGCAGTCCGATGAAGCCCATGGCCAGCACCAGCGCGTGGCCCAACAGGAAGATCACGACGTGGGCCGCAAACCCGCCCCGCCGCTGGCAGGCGTAGCCCGCGAGCGCCCCGGCCACCGCCATGCCGAACAGATAGCCCTGCGTCGGGCCGAACAGCGCGTCCGGCCCGCCCGCGCCCTCCGCCAGCACCGGCAGGCCGATCGCCGCCGCCGCCAGCCAGATCAGCACTGCGCGCAGGGTCAGGGATCCGCCCAGCACGCCGGCCAGCACGAACAGAGCGAAGGTCTGCAGGGTGATCGGCGCGACCGGCGCGGGGATCGCCGCCTGTGAGGCCGCCGCCATCACCGCCGCACCGGCCACGACCGCGGCCATCCGCGTCGTGAACGAGGCGGTGGCGAGCGACAGGGGCAGGGCGGCGGCCATGGGGTGAGCGGATACCACGAGCGTCAGGCCAGCCACACCATCATGCGGCTGGGGACCTTCTCGCCGCGGGCGGCGCAGTCGCGCAGCTCCACGTCGCCGGTGTAGAGGAAGCCCGCCTTCACCAGCACCTGGCCGGAGGCCCGGTTGTCGGTGAAGTGCCCGGCCCACACGACGTTGCGCCGCCAGTCGGTCTTCATCCACGAGAGCGCCGCCATCAGGGCCTCGGTCGCATAGCCGCGGCCCCAGAAGGGCCGGCCCAGCCAGTAGCCGATCTCCAGCCGGCCGGGCTGCTTCTCCGAGAAGCCGATCATGCCCATGAAGCCGAACTCGCGGTGCTCGATGGCGAAGTTGGGCTCGCGCCAGTTCGGCGCGCGGGCGAGGAACTCGTCCGCGTGCTTGGGGGCGTACGGATAGGGCATGGTCGACAGCATGCCGGCCACGCCCAGGTCGTTGGCCAGCTGGCAGAGTTCGCCGGCGTCCGAGATCACCGGACGCCGCAGGATCAGCCTGTCGGTCCCGATCGCAGGGGCCACTTCGACCGCGCACATCTTTCTACCCTCCCGGCCCCGTCGTTGATCGCGAGGCCCAAAACGAAAGCGGGGAGCCCGGCTGACCGGACTCCCCGCTAGGATCGTCTTTTCCGGTCCGCCTCAGTTGGATGGGCGGAACCGGTTGGAGGGGTTCCGCCTATTCGGCAGCAATCACCTCGGTCGCCGGCACCACCGTCGCGTAGGTACGGTTGTTGCGCTTGGTGACGAATTTCACGGCGCCGGTGGCAAGCGCGAAGAGGGTATGGTCCTTGCCCATGCCCACGTTCTCGCCCGGCCAGAACTTGGTGCCGCGCTGACGCACGATGATGCCGCCGGCGTTGATGGCTTCGCCGCCGAACTTCTTCACGCCGAGACGGCGACCCGCGGAGTCGCGCCCGTTGCGCGAGGAGCCGCCAGATTTCTTGTGAGCCATTGTGTGCTCCTACTCTCTCTTACAGGCCCGGCCGATTACTCGGCGGCGCCTTCATCCTTGTTGGCGGCCTTCTTGGCCGCCGGCTTCTTGGCTTCACCTTCAGCCTTCGGGGCGGCGGCCTTCTTCGGCGCGGCCTTCTTGGCTTCGGTTTCGACCGGGGCGTTCACCTCGGCCGAGGCCATGGCTTCCTTCACCGCCGGATCCTCGACCACTTCTTCAGCGGTCTCGGCTTGCGGGGCGGCCTTCTTCGCGGCGGCCTTCGGAGCCGGCGCGGCTTCGGCGGCGGCCGGAGCGGCCTTCTTCGGCTTGTTCAGCGTCGCGAAGTCGAAGCCGCGGGCGCGGGCGTCCAGCTCGGCCTTGGTCGTCAGGTCGACCTTGCCGTCCCACTTGGCTTCCTTGCCGTTGGCGGCGATCGCGGTGACGCGCAGGACCGACTCGGCCTGGCGGTGACCGCGGGTGCGGCGATAACCCTGGCGGCGGATCTTCTTGAAGATCTTCACCTTCTCGCCCTTGCGGGTCTCGATCAGGGTCGCGGCGACCGAAGCGCCATCCACGAGCGGCGCGCCGACGGTGACGGTCTCGCCGTCGCCCAGCATCAGCACCTCGCCAAACGCGACGTTCGCGCCCGGCTCACCGTCCAGCTTTTCGACGATCAGCAGGTCGCCGGGCTGGACCCGGTATTGCTTGCCGCCGGTCTTGATCACCGCGTACATCGTTCGCGCCTTTGTATTTCTTCTTGATTGAAAGCGTGTTTACGCCCCCGGGGCGACCCGGGAGCGCAAGAGGGCGCGGTTATACAGGGGAAGGCCGCTGAGTCAACGGCGGGGTGGGGATGGCGCTAGGTTCGTCCAAAGTGGGCCGGAAACTTAGATCGGTTCTTCTCTGGGGCGTTTTGGCGCTACTGGCGATTGGCGTCCTCGTGGGCACAATCATGAAGGAAGGGCCATTCGCTGACACCACCGCAGCATGGGTACAGACCGTCGGGACGCTTATCGCGCTTTGGATAACCGTTGCCGAGACTCGTCGCCTTCAACGGGCGGAGCGAGAACGGATCGCTGCGCCCTTAGAAATCGCACGTCAGGCGAGCCGGAACGCGCTGCTTTACTATGACGCCTTCGAGAAGGGCATAGAAGGTAAGGATGTACGCGCCTGGGCCAATTCGCACATCCAGCCCGCCGCCGTTGATTCAGTTCTCGCGCCTTTTCGCGAGGTCTCATTGAAGGATATGCCGAGCCCCGAAGCTGTCGAGCTCCTGATTGAAGCACGGATGAATGCTGAGTTTCTTGTCGAACGCATACGGGCGGCCGCGCAGGGTGCCCCGAAGTGGCAGGATGGGTCGGTAATCACTCGTACAAGGATGTGGCATGCTTGGGCGTCGTTCGACCGTGAGCGTGATCGAATACTTGGACGTCCGCTCCGCCCTTGGCCGTTCGAGAGCCGCGACGCTGCAGAAGGCGATCCCACTCCGCCTTAAACCCATGGCAGCCAGTCTGCCTGTCTCTCCGAACTGCTCAAGGCCGGCCCGCAGGGCCGCCGCGGCGCGGTCGCGCCGGAGGCGCGAGCCTTGACCAACTCGGAGAGACAGGCTCGCATCTGACCATGGACTCAAGGAGCGCCAGCATCCCGTGAGGATGCCGGGCTTGCGCCCATTTCCCGGAGTGTCATCCGGTTTCGCCGCAGGCCCCGGGTCCGGCGAGCGCCGCCCGAGGGTGAACTCCGACCGGAACCCATCGACGCCGATCGATCGAGGCCTCCCTCGGCGATGCGGCGCTTATGGTCCCGGACAAGCGCCGTGCGCTTCCGGGATGACATCTAGGTCTCAGCCCCACGCCTTCCGCGGCGCGAACGCGTTGGCGCGGGCGCGCAGGCCGCCGAGCAGGCGCTCGATCTCGCGGGCGGTGTCCGGCGTGGCGGCTTGGGCCAGCGCCCAGCCGTGCGCGCCGACGGCGTCGAGGTGGGCGTCGCGCGCGAAGATCACATCGCGGGCGAAGTCCGGGCGGCGGTTCATCCAGTTGTAGAGCGTCATCAGGCAGGGCAGCGCCGGGTCCTGGGCAATGACGTACAGCGGCGCGCCCTGGGCAAGGCGCTCGACGACGGCGTCGGCGATGGC
>NZ_JAPSKZ010000256.1 GCF_031181185.1 Phenylobacterium sp.
GGTCAGCATCTTCACGCTGAAGGAAGGCAAGGTCGTCGCCTACCACGGCCGCGAGTCGCCGACGCGCGGTCGCGAGATGACCATCCTGGAACAGCTGCTGGGCAGCGTGGGCCGCTCCGGCATGCTCCCCAACGAGGACGAGGACGCTCCCGGCAACCGTCCGGGGCAGCGGCGTTAGGCTCCGCGGCTAGGCTACCAAAGAAAACGCCCCGGAGATCGCTCTCCGGGGCGTCGTCTTTTCAGGACCTCGTCGATCAGCCCGAGTGGGCGAGGACCGCCAGCAGCAGCAGGGCCACGATGTTGGTGATCTTGATCATCGGGTTCACCGCGGGGCCTGCGGTGTCCTTGTAGGGGTCGCCGACGGTGTCGCCGGTCACGGCCGCCTTGTGGGCGTCAGAGCCCTTGCCGCCGTAGTGACCCTCTTCGATCAGCTTCTTGGCGTTGTCCCAGGCGCCGCCGCCGCTCGTCATCGAGATGGCGACGAACAGGCCGGTGACGATCACGCCCATCAGCATGGCGCCCAGGGCCGCGAAGGCGTCGGTGTTCCCGGCGATCGCGCGGATCACGAAAAACAGCAGCACCGGCGAGACCACGGGCAGCAGCGACGGCACGATCATCTCGCGGATGGCCGAGCGGGTCAGGATGTCGACGGCGCGGCCGTATTCCGGCTTCACCTCGCCCGTCATGATGCCGGGGTTCTCCTTGAACTGCCGGCGCACCTCGGCAACGACCGACTCCGCCGCCCGGCCTACAGCCGTCATCGACATGCCGCCGAACAGGAAGGGCAAGAGGCCGCCGAACAGCAGGCCGACCACCACGTACGGGTTCGACAGGTCGAAGGCGACCGCTCCAAGGCCCTCGAAGAACGAGCCCGGCGTCGCATTGGCCGAGAAGAACTTCAGATCCTCGGTATAGGCCGCGAACAGCACCAGGGCGCCCAGGCCGGCCGAACCGATGGCGTAGCCCTTGGTCACGGCCTTCGTCGTATTGCCCACGGCGTCGAGGGCGTCGGTCGAGACGCGGACTTCCTTGGGAAGGCCGGCCATCTCGGCGATGCCGCCGGCGTTGTCCGTGACCGGGCCGAAGGCGTCGAGCGCGACGATCATGCCGGCCAGCGACAGCATGGCCGTCGTGGCGATGGCGATGCCGAACAGGCCCGCGAGGTTGTAGGTCACCAGGATGCCGATGATGATCGTCAGCGCGGGCAGCGCCGTCGATTCCAGCGACATCGCCAGCCCCTGGATCACGTTGGTGCCGTGGCCCGAGACCGAGGCCTTGGCCACCGACTTCACCGGCCGGAAGCCGGTGCCCGTGTAGTATTCGGTGATCACGACGATGGCGGCGGTGACCAGCAGACCCACGACGCCGCACCAGAAGAGGTCCATCGCCCCGAAGGTGAAGTCGCCGGCGGTGACCTCGCCCGGCACCAGGTTGTTGATGACGAAGTACAGCGCCACGATCGACGTCAGGCCCGTGACGATCAGGCCCTGGTAGAGGGCGCCCATGATGTTCTGCTTCTTGCCCAGGCGGACGAAGAAGGTGCCCAGGATCGAGGTCACGATGCAGACGCCGCAGATAGCCAGCGGCAGCAGCATCATGTCGAGTTCGACGCCCGAGCCGCGGAAGAAGATGGCGGCCAGCACCATGGTGGCGACCGTGGTCACCGCATAGGTTTCGAACAGGTCGGCGGCCATGCCGGCGCAGTCGCCGACATTGTCGCCCACGTTGTCGGCGATGGTGGCGGCGTTGCGCGGGTCATCCTCGGGGATGCCGGCCTCCACCTTGCCCACCATGTCGCCGCCCACGTCGGCGCCCTTGGTGAAGATGCCGCCGCCCAGACGGGCGAAGATCGAGATCAGCGAGGCGCCGAAGCCCAGCGCGACCAGGCTGTCCACCACGGTCCGGTCGGTCGGGTCGTAGCCCAGGCCGTACACCAGGAAGGCGAAGTAGACCGAGACGCCCAGCAGGGCGAAGCCGGCCACCAGCATGCCGGTGATGGCGCCCGAGCGGAACGCCAGCGACAGGCCTCGCGCCAGGCTTTCCGAGGCGGCCTGCGCGGTGCGCACGTTGGCGCGCACCGAGATCAGCATCCCTGCGAAGCCCGCCAGGCCCGAGAGGATGGCGCCGACGGCGAAGCCGACGGCCGCTTCCCAGCCCAGCAGGAAGAAGGCGGCCACCAGGATCACCGCGCCCACGATCGCGATGGTGGTGTACTGACGGTTGAGGTACGCCTGCGCGCCCTCCTGGATCGCGGCGGCGATCTCCTGCATCCGCGCGTTGCCGGGCGAGGCCTTCAGCAACGAGCTGGTCTGCGCGACGCCGTAAAGCACCGCAAGCAGGCCGGCGACGATCACCAGCGTAAGCGTTAGACTCATGTTGTGCGCACCCCTTTGCGATCTGCGCGGAGGGGGAGCCGTCGCTCAGCGAGCGACAGGCGGACTCCCAGCCCCTTGTTCGTTTCCCCAAAAGTACGTCGAAGCTCTCACCGGTCCCCGACGGGACGGCGAGCCTACTCAGGTTTCCGAGCAAGGCGCAACCTGCCCTACCGGCGCCCGGCGAACGCAGGAATTCGAGGGGTCAGGCGCGTGGGGCGCCGACGCGGCGGCGGGGCTGCTGTGATGTGACCACGACCGAGCGGACCTGGCCGGGGCCGGCGATGGCCGCCGCCTCCCGCATCATGGTCGCCGCAAGCTTGGCGGCGTCGATCTTGTTGTAGTCGCCGGCCTGGGTGAAGGGCGTCCGATGCCCCGCCCGCACCAGGGCGTCGCGGAAGTGCGGCTCTCGCTCCCTCAGCTTGTTGGGCAGCGCCGCCCCCGTCAGGTTGATGCGCACGTACACGAAGACGTAGTTCACCAGCCGGCCCTCGGCGACGATCGGCAGGGCGACGGGCAGCAGGTCGACGTACTGGCCCGGGTCCTTGGGCGGCGCCCCGCCGCCGGCGGCCCACGAGGCGGTGGACGTCAGGGACAGGGCGGCGGCGAGGAGGGCGCGTCGGAGCATGGGCAAAGGCTCGCGCCGATTCGGTTGCATTATCCTTTCGTGCTGCGCCGCAATGGCCGCGCTCGGGGAACGGTGGTATGATCTTGACCTAAGAGAATCTGGGAGGATTCCGGAGCATGTCTCCCTCAAGACGCCAGGCAGCCATCGGTCTCCTGGCCGCCGGCGCCGCGGCCTCGCCCCTGTCCCGCGCCCTTGCGCAGGAGGCGCCGGCCGAAGAGTCGCCGGTGACCCTGGAAGCCGGTCAGGACAAGTTCACTCACATGATGGCGCCGGTGCACATCAACGGCCGCGGCCCCTACCAGTTCGTGCTGGACACCGGGGCGAACGTCAGCTGCGTCTCGCACGCCCTCGTCGACGAACTGGACCTGGCGCCTGGTCCGGCCACCCGTGTCCACACCATCGTGGGCGTGCGCGAGCGGCCCAGCGTGTTCATCGACGACCTCCAGGTGGGCAAGCGCAACCGCAAGCGCGTCCACGCGCCGGCCCTGCCGATCAAGGGCCCCGGCGTCCACGGCATCCTCGGCGTCGACTGGCTTAAGGGCCAGCGGCTGGTGCTCGACTTCAAGAAGAACGCCATCGAGATCACCAAGTCGCGGTTCGACCAGGCCCACCCCGGCCGCGTCGTCGTGGTGCCCGCCCGCCGCAAGCACGGCCAGCTCACCATCGTCGACGCCGACCTGAACGGCACGGCCATCAGCGCGATCATCGATTCCGGCGCCCAGGGCACGCTCTGCAACAGGCCGCTGCGCGAGATCGTCCGCGCCACGGAGCGCCGGCGCGGCAAGGTCGATCCGCCCCAGCAGGTGCGGATGGAGTC
>NZ_JAPSKZ010000257.1 GCF_031181185.1 Phenylobacterium sp.
CTTGGACGGGACCAGCATCCGGGTCGGCGCGTTGCAGCTCTGGCCCGAGTTGGTCATCACATGCATCACGCCGCGGGCGACGCTCTTCGAGAACGCGTCGTCGTCCAGCACGATGTTGGGGCTCTTGCCGCCCAGCTCCTGGTGGACGCGCTTGACGGTGGGGGCGGCGTTCTTGGCCACCTCGATGCCCGCGCGGGTCGAACCGGTGAACGACACCATGTCGACCTCCGGATGGGTCGACAGCGCCACGCCCACGCCCAGGCCGTCGCCGTGCACCAGGTTGAACACGCCGGCCGGAACGCCGGCGGCATGCATGATCTCAGCGAAGATCTGACCCGAGAAGGGCGCCACTTCCGACGGCTTCAGCACCATCGTGCAGCCCGTGGCGATGGCCGGCGCCACCTTGCAGGCGATCTGGTTCAGCGGCCAGTTCCACGGGGTGATGAAGCTGCAGACGCCGATCGGCTCCTTCACGATCAGGGTCTCGCCGCGGTCTTCCTGGAACTTGAAGTCCTTCAGGATCTGGGCGGCGGTGGCGAGGTGGCCCATGCCCGAGGGCACCTGGGCCCGCTGGGCGAGCGACGCGGGCGCGCCCATCTCCTCGGTGACCGCGGCGGTCAGGTCGCCGAAGCGCTTCTGGTACTCGGCCAGGATGCGCTGCAGGACGTCCAGGCGCTCCTCGCGGCTCGTCTGCGACCAGGTCTCGAAGGCGCGGCGGGCGGCCTTCACCGCCTTGTCCACGTCGGCGGCCGAACCCAGCGCGATCTTGCCCACGACCTCTTCGGTGGCGGGGTTCTCGACATCGAGGGTCTTCAGCTCGATCGGATCGACCCACTGGCCGTCGATGTAGAACTTCAGGTACTCGCGCATGCCGTCCTCCTGGACTTCTCGTCGTGCCGCCGGGCGTGCTGCCCCGACCGTTCAAACAGTCATTTTAATGATCGGCGTTCAGGGGGGAAGCCCCCGTCGCCACGTCATCGCTGGTGAATCTGTGGCTGGCCGGCCACCGGGCTGCGCGCCTTCAGCACATAGTCCGCGCGGATCGAGCCGATGTAGAGGTCCCTCAGGTCCTCGCCGCCCCAGGTCACGTTCGTCGGATGATTGACGATCTTGCCGCTGGGATCGTGGATCACCGTCTCGACCGCGGCGTCCGGCGTGATCGCCACGACCTTGTTCGAGGCGGGCAGGCAAACCCATAGATTCCCCTCGGCGTCGAAGCCGATGCCGTCCGTATAGCCCAGGTCGCCGCCGTGGCTGCCGACCCCTTCGCCCGGACGCATCAGGCGGCCCAGCACCGGGCCATAGCGCTCGCCGGGGCCCAGCCGCCCGCCCTCCTGGACCGGGAAGCGCAGCACGTCGGCGCCGCTGGTCTGGGCGCAGAACAGGTGCTGTTCGTCGGCCGACAGCGCCAGGCCGTTCGGGAATTTCAGCCCCTCCGCCACGATGCTGGCCGAGCCGTCGGGGCGCAGCACGAAGATGAAGCCGTCGGTGCGGCCGTCCAGCGCCTGCGGCCAGGTCTCGGCGTGGGTGGAGTTGGCGCACCAGATGTTCCCGGCCCGATCGATCACCGGATAGTTGGCGCTGGTCAGTCTGCGGCCCTCGACCTCGCTCAGCAGGGTCTCGTGCTCGCCCGTCGCCGGATCGAAGCGCTGCAGCGGCCCGTCCTGCCGGTCGTAGATGCCGAAGTTGGCGATCACGACACGACCCTGGGCGTCCATGTTGATCCCGTTCGGCGCCCCACCCCTCGGACCCATCCGTTTGAACGCGCCGCCGGGCAGCAGTTCGGCCACGGCGCACTGGTGGTCCGAGGCGAAGACCCGGCCATCCTTGCCCACGACCACGTCCTCGGGGCGGTCGATGCCCAGGGCGATCTTCTCGAAGGCTTCCAAAGGGATCGGCGACAGCGGCATGGATGGCCTCCCGTGGCTCTTGCGGAGAGAACCTTGACCGACAGTTCCGCCGTTGGACAAGTCGGCTTGCGGGGCGCCGCCTGCCTCGGTAAAGCCCGAGCGAGATTTTCAGGAGCCTGACCGTGATCGGCATCGCCAGCATCGCCATCTTCCTCGTCGTGATCGCCGCGCTGAACTTCTACGAGTTCGGCCGTCTCGACTAAGGGCGAAGGGGACCGCCTTCCATGGCCAGCCGCGGCGCTGCGTTGGTGACGGGCGGCGCGCGGCGGATCGGCCGGGTGCTGGCGGCGACGGCCGCCGAGGCCGGCTTCGACGTGGCCATCCACGTCCGCAGCGTCGACGACGCCGCCGAGGCCGCCGCCCAGGACGTCCGCGCCCGCGGCCGGCGGGCCGCCATCTTGACCTGCGACCTGCGCAAGGAAGCCGCCGTGGTCGCCCTGGTGGGCGAGGCCGAGGCCGAACTCGGTCCGGTCACCCTGCTGGTCAATTCCGCGAGCGTCTTCGAGGAAGATTCCTTCGCCGACTTCAACCGGGCGTCCTGGGACCTGCATCTGGAGACCAACCTGCGGGCGCCGCTGGTCCTCGCCCAGGCCTTCGCCCGGCGCCTGCCCGCCGACCGCGAGGGGCTGATCGTCAACATCCTGGACCAGCGCGTGCTGAACCCGCGTCCCGAATTCTTCTCCTATTCCCTGTCGAAGTCGGCGTTGTGGGACGCCACACGCATGCTGGCCGTGGCGCTTGCCCCGCGCATCCGCGTGAACGGCGTCGGCCCGGGCCCCACCCTGCCCTCGATCCATCAGGACGCCGCCGCCTTCGAGGCCGAGGCCCGTTCCACCTTGCTCGGCCGCTCGGTGCCGGCGGGCGAGATCGGCCAGGCCCTGCGCTACCTGATCGATGCCACATCCGTGACCGGCCAGATGATCGCCGTCGATTCCGGGCAGCACCTGTCATGAGCGAGCTGCGCCTCGCCGCCAGCCGGGTGTTCGTCACCGGCTTGAAGGTGCAGGCCGAGATCGGCGTCTACCGCCACGAGATCGGCCGCGTGCAACCGCTGATCGTCGACGTCGAACTGGATGTGCCCACGGTGGAGACCGACCGCCTGGCCGACACTCTGAACTACGAGACCATCCTGACCGCCGCCCAGGAGATCGCCGCCGGCGGTCACATCGATCTCGTCGAGACCTTCGCCCACCGGCTGGCCCGCCGTTGCCTGGAGGACGCCCGAGTCACGCGCGCCCGCGTCCGCATCGAGAAGCCCCTCGCGCTGGCGCCCGACGCCGTGGCCGCCGGCGTCGAGATCACGCTCGAACGCCCCTGAGCAGAAGCCCTTTCCCTTCTGCGCGGTTGAGGCATCATCGGCCATCGGGGACGGGAGCAGGACCATGACGGATAGACTTGGCTACGGGGCCGCCGAGGACCGCACGATGCCGGCGGTGGTGTACGGTCTCTACTTCCTGGCGTTCGCCACCGGGATCACCGCATTGATCGGACTGGTCATCGCCTACGCCCAACGCGACGGCGCAGGGGCGAAGATGCGCACCCACTACACCTTCCTGATCCGGACCTTCTGGATGTCGATTGCCTGGTGGATCATCGGCGGCTTCCTGGTGCTGTTCGGCGGGGTCTTCTCGATCATCCTGGTGGGGCTGCCGTTCCTGATGCTGGGCGGCCTGATCCTGGCGCTGGTCGGCGTCTGGTGGGCGATCCGCTGCGTCGTGGGCGTGATTTACCTGGCGCGGGACGAACCCTACCCGCGCCCAGAAGCCTGGCTGGCCTGACCTAGCGAAACCCGGCGGGCGCGGCGTATGGTGACGGCGTGAACGCGCCTGCCGACCCGCGCCTGATCCTCCGAGAAGACGAGCTGGACGCCGGGCTCGAACTCCTCAT
>NZ_JAPSKZ010000037.1 GCF_031181185.1 Phenylobacterium sp.
CCGCACCTCCGCCGCTTGGGCGCCCACGTCCTCGGCCAGGTCGGCCTTGGTCAGCACGATCACCGGCTTGGCGCCGCTCTCGTATGTGGTGGCCAGATACCGCTCGAGCCGGCGCAGGTTGAGGTCGGCGTTGAGCGAGGTGACCAGGAAGGCCACGTCGACGTTGGCCGCCACGACCTGGGCGTGGGTCCCGCGCCCGGCCGCCTTGCGCACGAAGGCCGTCGCGCGGGGCAGCACGTGCTGGACGAACAGGGGCTCGGGCGGCCTGCGGGGCTCGAACGCCACCCAGTCGCCGGCGACGGGGCGAGCCATCTCCTCGGCCGATTTCATCAGCCGGCCGGCCGCCTTGGCCTCGGCCTCGCCGTCCTCGGTGATCAGGCGGTAGCCGCCGCGCTGCTGGACGATGACGCGGCCGGCTTTCAGGCCTTGCGCCGCAAAGGGCGCGAAGTCGTGCTGGAGCCGTTCGCTCCAGCCGTATTGGGTCAGCACTGGGAATGTCCTTGAAGTCGATTGCCGATGAGGCGTCGACCGTGGGGACCCATCCTGTTCAGGAGAGCGGCTGCACTCACGCAGCTGTCACGGCGACGCAGCGAAGGGCTGCGCGGACGATGGGTGACACGAGCATCCTCCTCTCAGTTTGCGTGGCCGTTTGAGGCGGAGAGCTTGGCGACCGGCCTGCTTCGCGTCAAGAAGACCGCTCAAGCGAAGGAGTGCGCCGTGTCCGAAGCCCTGAACGTCGTGATGAACGAGGCCGAGCGCCAGTTCCAGGTGAAGCTGGGCGACGAGACCGCCTTCGCGGAATACCGCCTGGTCGACCACGGCATCATCCTGCCGCACACCGTGGTGCCGGAGAGCTTCGAGGGGAAGGGCGTGGGCTCGGCGCTCGCCAAGGCCGCCCTGGGCTACGCCCGCGAACACGGCCTGAAGGTGATCCCGCTCTGCCCGTTCATGGCGGGCTACATCACCAAGCACCCCGAGTGGCATGACATCGTGCACGACACGTACAAGGCGCAGCTGGGGATCGATTAGGCGCAAATGGCGCCTCCGCTCCGCCCAGCGGGCGCGGAGACCTGCGCGCGCGGCCGGTAGTCGAGATTCGGCGGCCGGCCTTCCCATGGCGGGCGGATTCGTCCTTCGACCTCGAAGCGGATCTTCGAAAGGGCCAGATGCGAGTGCCCGAACGTCCGCGATGCGCGGCGAGCAGACTTAATCTGAAAGCCCGATCACGTCGAAGCTTTCACCGTTCCAGATTGCGACCATGAGGGAGGCCTCCTTGGTCCCGAAAGCCAGCGTATCGCCACTCAGGGTGACCTCGCGGCGCGGGCATGGAGCATCCTTGGGGCCCCCTCCTTTGCCGCACCAGGTCTTGTGCCGACCTGGCCGCTGCGTGGTGACGTGAAGGCTGGCGAGCTCATTGAAGGTCGCCACTGTCACCGGCGCTCTCTCGTCGCGCGCCAGATGAACAATGAGCTCATACTGCCCGCGCCCGCTTTGCGTTACCTCGGCGGTGTCGATCTTGCCGTCGCCGTCGAAGTCCCCTCGAACAGGCGCCGGTGACATGGCCACGACGGCGGCGAAAGTAAGCGTGCCGATCATACGCATCCCCTCAGATCCGCGCCTGGAACCGCGCTATCCGGGAAATCATGATCCCGAGCAGAAGCGTCGGCAACGGGTGTAGCGGCCATCAACCGTGGCTTGGGCGGGGACCTAACGTTCCGGCGGCAGGGGCGATTTTAGCTCCGGGCGGGTTGCCTGCGCTATCGATCAACTTGCAGTCGCCTACCTTCCCGCTAAACACGTGCCGGCTTGGGAGGCCAACGTGTAGTGTTCTGTCGAGGCCGCACCTGATGACCGAAGCCGGCCGTGCTTCTGGCCGCCGAAATGCGCATCTCCGGTTCGCCCCCGCGCGCGGCGCCGGACGTTCGGCGCGTGGCCCGGAACGGTGAACGTTGCGTTGACGAGCGTTCTTCCGGGTCGACGAGACGCGAGACCATTCCTTCTCCTGCTGGCGAGCTACTGGATCGCCGCAGTGATCGGCCTTCAGTGGACCGTCATCCCTGGCGCTGGCACCGCGGTCTGGCCCGCGTCTGGCATCGGGTTCGCCGGGCTTGTGCTGGGGGGGCTCCGTCTCTGGCCAGCCATCTTCCTGGGCCGGTTCCTCGCGGCGGTGGCGGTGGGTTCGCCGCAGCCTTGGTGGGCCGACGCCTGGCTGGCGTCTGCCACAACCCTCGGGACTCTGGTTCCCCTCATCTGGATCAAGCGTGTCGGCGGCGTGCATCCCGCGATGGGTCGCTTGCGCGACGCCGCCCGCCTGGTGCTGGTCGGCGCCGCGGGAGGCGCCCTTCTCTCGGGTCCGCTGGCCATGGCGGGCCTGTGGTTGGCCGGCGCCCCCTTGGGACAGCTGGCGCGCGCGGGCGCGGCCTGGTGCCTGGGCTTCGGCGTGGGCATCGTCGTGGTCGCGCCCGTGATCCTGAGCTGGTCGAGGCGTCGGTCCTGGCGCCTCTCGAAGACGGCCTGGGCGCACCTTGCCCTGTGTCTCGCCGCAACAGCGACGGTTTCGATCGTGGTGTTCCTCCAGCCGGCAGGCGGCGTCCTGCGCACCTGGCACGTGCTGCCGGTGCTGATCTGGCCCGCGTTGGCATTCAGCGTCCGCGGCGCGTCGCTCAGCCTGCTGGTGGTGTCCGCCGTCGCTCTGGTCAGCGCGATGATGGGTCTGGGTCCTCTGTCGGAAGTGCCGCAGACGGCCGCCGCCCGACTGGCCTTCACGCAGCAGTTCCTCGCCGTCACCAGCGTGGCGATGCTCGTGCTGGCCAGCGCCGTGGACGAACGACGGGCGAAATCCGAGATCGCCAAGCTGGAAGCGCTGCGGAGCGCGATCCTCGATGCGGCCTTGGACTGCATCGTGACTATCTCGGACGACGACCGGGTGGTGGAGTGGAACGGCGCCTGCGAGCGAACTTTCGGCTACCGGCGCGAAGAGGCCGTCGGGCGCGCCCTGACGGAGCTGATCGTCCCGCCAGAGCACGTGGAGGCCCACAGGCGGGGGATGGAGCGCTTCCTGGCCACCGGCCAAGGGCCGGTCATCGGTCGGCGACTCGAACTGGAGGCGATCCGGGCCGACGGCCGCCGCTTTCCCGTCGAGCTCGCGATCCATGCTATCGACGTCGACGGTCGCCCGCACTTCACCGCCTATCTGCGCGACATCACGGATCAAAAGCAGGCGCGAGCCGACGCCCTGGAGAGCGAGCAGCGGCTGCGGGCCACCTACGAGCACGCCTTCGCCGGGATCGCCGAAGTCTCCCCTGAGGGGCGCTTCCTGCGCGTGAACGAGCGATTCTGCGGTCTGGTCGGTTACTCCCGCGACGAACTCTCATCGCGCACCATCTGGGACATCAGCCATCCCGACGACCATGTCGAGGAACGCGAACGCTTCCGTCGGCACATGGCGGGTGAGATCGAGGTGTACACCGTCGGAGAGCGGTACCTGCACAAGAACGGACAGGTGGTGTGGGTGGAACTCGCCGCCTCGCGCGTCGTCGATGACCTCGGGCAGCCGCTGTACGGGATTCGTGTGGTCCATGACGTCTCGCAGCGGCGGCGATGGGAGCAACAGCAGCTGCTACTGATCAATGAGCTGAACCATCGGGTGAAGAACACCCTGGCGACGGTCCAATCCATCGTCGCACAGACCACCCGATTGAGCGGCTCGCCCGCGGAGATCCGCGCCCGCATCGAGGGACGGCTGCTTGCCCTGTCCGAGGCGCACAACCTGCTGACACGGGAGAACTGGGAGGGCGCCGACCTGCGCGAGATCATCGAGCGCGCCATCGCGCCGTTCCGCGCGAGCGGGGATCATCGGATCCGCGTGCAGGGGGGCTCGGTCCGCCTCTCGCCACGCCAAGCTGTGGCCTTGTCGATGGCCCTGCACGAGCTCGGGACGAACGCCGTAAAATACGGCGCGCTGAGCGGCGACGCCGGATGGGTGGAGGTTCTCTGGACTTTTGCCGGACCGGGCGGCGGAACCCTTGCCCTCGAGTGGCGGGAGGCAGGAGGACCACGGGTGGCTGCGCCCACCTCCCGTGGCTTCGGCAGCCGCCTCCTTGAACGAGGGCTCGCGCAGGACCTCGAAGGCGAGGTCGAGCTGAACTTCGACCCGGAGGGCGTAGTCTGCAGGATCACCGCCCCCATCACTCGCGAAACAGCTCCGCACGGGTACGATCATCTGCAGGCGCCTGCGCTGGATTAGGCCCTCACTCAAAACGGATCGCAGCCGCAGGTGGGCCGTCAGCTACCCTGCTGAACGTCCGCTTCCGGCCCGTCTTTAGACCTTAACGGCGTGACAGGTGGGCGGCGATGCGAGCCGCCGCGTCGGCGGGGGCGCAACTTCCGGTATCGATCGACAGCTCCGCAGCCGGCATGGCCGCCATGCTGGCGTCGAAGCTGTCGCGAAGCTCGCGGAGCAGGTCGACGGATGTGAGCTTGCCGTACTCTGACCGGTCAGCCTGCCCGATACGCCGCTCCTGCTCTTCGCGTGACAGGGTGAGCGACACAAACACCACGGAGCCGCCGAAGGGCTGGATCGCCGCCCGTACGCGGTCGGGAAAACCAGGTTCCACCGTCGCCTCGGGCGCGAATGTGAAGATGAGCGACCGCCCGCTTCGCGCCGCCTCGGTGAAGGTCTGGAGCCAAAAGCTCTCGCGCAAGCGGATGAACGGCTCGGAGCCGAACGGAAACACCGCCCCGACGGCGTCGACCACGAGATGATTGTGGAACAGGGGCAGGCCGGTGAGCTTGGCGAGCTCCCGGCAGACCGTGAGCTTTCCGGCGGCGACGGGGCCGTAGACGAAGATGATCTCCATGCGGCGAAGCTAGCGAGCCAAGGGCCCGCGAACCAGCGCGCCCGGCCTATGCCCACGGAAGGGCGGCCTCGCCCCTGAGGATCGCCTCGGCCTCCGCGGTGTGCTTCGCCCCGCCGCGCTCGTGCAGCACCAGCGGCGGCAGGAGCCTCAGCGGGGCCCTGCCGGTCTTCACGGCGCGGACCAGCACGCGCTTGGCGGGCTCGTCGGCATAGGGGTGGATGGAGCGGATCTGGAACGAGCCGGCCTTAGCGGAGAGCAGGTCGAGGAGGTCGGCGAGGCGGTCGGCGCGGTGGATGATCGTGATCGTGCCGCCCTCGCGCACGGCTTTGGTCAGGAACGGCGTCCAGGCGGCGAGGCCGCCTTCGGCCATCCAGGCGTTGGTCTTCTCCGGGGCCGGGGCGCGCAGGGCGGCGGGGTCGTCGAAGAACGGCGGGTTGGCGATCACCGCGTCGAAGGGTTCGAGGTCCAGCTTCGCGAACGGGACGTTCACGTCGCCGGCCAGGATCTCCACGCGCTCTGAAAGGCCGTTCAGCATCACGTTCTGCTGGGCCAGCACGCGGGCGGTCTCGTCGCGCTCGACCCCCACGAACCGCGCCTGCGGCCGGCGCGCCGCGGCCGCCAGCAGGGCTCCGCCCGCGCCGCAGCCCGCCTCGATCACCCGCTGGCCGGGACCCGCGTCGCAGGCCGCTGCGAGCAGGGCCGCGTCGAGGCCGGCGCGATAGCCGCGCGCCGGCTGGATCAGCCGCACGCGACCGTCCAGCAGCCGGTCTTCGGTCGTGGCGCGCCCAGTGGTTTCCATGCCAGCCCCTTGATAGAAGGCGAGCCTCACCCGCCTGGGTCGCTTGACCCTGACCTAGCGCGTCACCATTGTCCCGGCAAACGGCGGACGGACGGGGCCCGGACGTCTGAGTGCTAAGGAATTCGTCGTCTTGGAAGCCGCCCAGGCCATCGCCCGACCCGCACCCGCCATCGATACGCTGCTGGAGCTGGCGGGCCCCGACATGGCGGCCGTCGATGCGCTGATCAGGACGCACATGGACAGCCCCGTGCCGGTGATCCCGGCGCTGGCCGACCACCTGATCGCCGGCTCGGCCAAGCGCCTGCGGCCCCTGCTGACGGTGGGCGCAGCGCGTCTGGCGGGCGCCCGCGACGACGCCTGCCTGAAGCTGGCCGCGGCCGTCGAGTTCATCCACACCGCCACCCTGCTGCACGACGACGTGGTGGATAGCTCCGAGCTCCGCCGCGGCCGCGTGGCCGCGCACCTGATCTGGGGGGCGCCGTCCAGCGTGCTGGTCGGCGACTTCCTGTTCGCCCGCGCCTTCGAGCTGATGGTGTCGGCGGGCTCGATGCCAGCGCTCGAGGTGCTGGCCCGCGCCAGTCGGGTGATCTCGGAAGGCGAGGTGCTGCAGCTCACGCGCAGCCACGACCTCGACCTGACCCAGGACGTCTACATCGACATCATCCGCGCCAAGACCGCCGAGCTCTTCGCCGCAGCGGCGGAGGCGGGCGCGATCTCGGCCGGCGCCTCGCCCGAGCGCTGCCGGCAGCTTCGCCGCTTCGGCCAGGATCTGGGCTTGGCCTTCCAGCTGGTGGACGACGCCCTGGACTACTCCGGCGACGCCGAGACGCTGGGCAAGAACGCCGGCGACGACTTCCGCGAAGGCAAGGTCACCCTGCCGTTGCTGTACGCCATGGCCCGCACCGGCGCGGCCGAACGCGAGTTCTGGGTCCGCACGGTGGATCGCCGCGAGCAGGCGGACAGGGATTTCGAGCGGGCGCGCGAGCTGATGCGTGAGACGCGCGCCCTCGACGACACCCTGGCGCTGGCGACGCGCTATGCCGAGAGCGCCAAGGCGATCCTGGCCGACTTCCCGTCGAACAGCTGGCGGCCGGCGCTGCAGGACCTGGCCGACTTCTCCGTCAGCCGAACGGCCTGATCAAAGCGTAACCCTAGGAACCCATTTGGGTTTGGTGCGCTCCCTCGCGTCCCGAGGGAGAACTTGATGTTTGCCGGAATGAGACTGGCGCGGTTGGGCGCGTTCAATCCCGAATTCCCCGACGCCGAAGCGCTGCACATCGGTCTGGCGCGCTGGAACCGCGCCCGGCTGGCGCCCCAGCTTGCCGGCGACAACTGGCTGGCGGACCTGAACCGCGACACCCGCATGCTGCGGTTGGAGGGGAGCTTCGTCGAAGCTTTCCGGGCGCATATCGCGCCGCTGGTTGAGAGCGTCCCAGAGGATCCCGACGGCTTCATCGCCTGGTTCGAGGAGCTGAAGGACACCGGTCCCGGCCAGTGGGACCCGCTGTTCGACTGGCTGGCCGGCGAGGCCAGCCTCGAGCAGATGAAATGGTTCCTGACCCAGGAGGCCGCCGGCGAGGCGGGCTTCGACGACCTCGTCGCCTACACCCAAGTGAAGCTGCCGACGCGGCCGAAGCTGGAGCTTGCCCGCAACTACTGGGACGAGATGGGCCGCGGCCACGAAGGCGGCATGCACGGTCCGATGCTGGACCGCACCATCCAGCTCCTGGGCCTGAAGCCCTCGATTGAGGGCACCTGCTGGCAGTCGCTCGCCCTGGCCAACACCATGACGGCGCTCGCGACCACCCGGCGCTATGTCTACCAGTCGATCGGGGCGCTGGGCGCCGTGGAGCTCACCGCGCCGACCCGCGTGGCGATGGTCTCCGAGGGCCTGAAGCGGCTGGGCGTCGAGCCGGCCGGCCGGAAGTACTTCCAGCTGCACGCTCAGCTCGACATCGAGCACTCCAAGGCCTGGAACGCCGAGGCCCTGATCCCGCTGGTCGAGGAGAACCCGGCCTGCGCCCGCCATCTTGCCGAGGGCGCGGTCATGCGCCTGGTCTGCGGCGAGCAGTGCTTCGAGGTCTACCGCGCCCACCTGTGGGCCCACGCCCACCCGGTGGTGTACGCAGCGGAGTAGCCTCAGCCTGGCGAGATCATCTTCTCGGGCCGCACTACCTCGTCGAACTCCTCGTTCGTGACGTAGCCGCCGCCGACGGCCTCTTCGCGCAGGGTGGTGCCGTTCTTGTGCGCCAGCTTGGCGATCTTGGCGGCGTTGTCGTAGCCGATCTTGGGCGCCAGCGCGGTCACCAGCATCAGCGAGCGCTCGAGGTTATGGCGGATGTTGTCCTCGCGCGCCTCGATACCCTTGACCATGTTGTCGGTGAAGCTGATCGCCGCGTCCGCCAGCAGCCGGCACGACTGCAGGAAGTTGTAGGCCATCACGGGATTGAAGACGTTCAGCTCGAAATGGCCCTGCGACCCCGCGAAGGCGATCGCCGTCTGATTACCCATCACATGGGCGCAAACCATGGTCAGCGCCTCGGCTTGGGTCGGGTTCACCTTGCCCGGCATGATCGACGAGCCCGGCTCGTTCTCGGGCAGCGCCAGTTCGCCCAGGCCCGAGCGCGGGCCCGAGCCCAGGAAGCGGATGTCGTTGGCGATCTTGAACAGCGCCGCCGCGGCGGTGGTGAGCGCGCCGTGCGAATAGACCATCGCGTCGTGCGCCGCGAGCGCCTCGAACTTGTTAGGCGCCGTGATGAAGGGCAGGTGGGTGATCTTGGCGATCTTCTCGGCCACCAATTCGGCGAACCCGACCGGCGCATTCAGCCCGGTGCCCACCGCCGTGCCGCCCTGCGCCAGTTCATAGAGACCGTAGAGGCTCTCCTTGATCCGCCGCACGGACATCGAGACCTGGTGGGCGTAGCCCCCGAACTCCTGGCCCAGCGTCAGGGGCGTCGCATCCTGGGTATGGGTCCGGCCGATCTTGATGATGTGAGCGAACTCGTCGGCCTTGTGCTTGAGCGCCGCGTGCAGGTGCTCGAGCGCCGGGTTCACGTGGCGGGCGATCTCCTCGGCGCAGGCGATGTGCATGGCCGTCGGATAGGTGTCGTTCGACGACTGGCTCATGTTGACGTGGTCGTTCGGGTGGACGGGCTTCTTGGAGCCCATCTCGCCGCCCAGCATCTCGATCGCCCGGTTCGAGATCACCTCGTTGGCGTTCATGTTCGACTGGGTGCCCGAGCCCGTCTGCCAGACCACCAGCGGGAAGTGGTCGTCCAGCTTGCCGTCGATCACCTCCTGGGCGGCGGCGACGATCGCCGCGCCGATCGTGGGATCCAGCCGACCCAGCTCCATGTTGGCCTCGGCGGCGGCGCGCTTCACCACGCCCAAGGCCTTGATGATCGGCTTGGGCTGCTTCTCCCATCCGATCCGGAAGTTGCCGATCGAGCGCTGTGTCTGCGCGCCCCAGTACCGGTCGGCCGGAACTTCGATCGGGCCGAAGGTGTCGGTCTCGGTGCGGGTCGCGGTCACGGGCAGTCACTCCTCACGTCTAGCCGCGCCGGTTTAGCGAGACGACGGCGGAGCGCAAGGCTATGCGTGAGCCGATGAGCGACGTCTGGACCCAGCACGGCAAGGTGCGCGCCCGCGAGGCCGACGGCCTGCTCGAGGTCACCGTCGACGGCCTGACCACCCAGGCCAAGTACTACAAGCCGCTGATCTACGAGTTCTTCCGCAAGGCCTGGCGCGGTTCGCGGCCGGCCTGGGGCGAGTTCGCCGTCGAGATCGGCATGGAGTACGTGGGCGACCCGCCATGGCTCGACCTCGACAACCTGGCCAAGGCCATCCTCGACGCCATCAAGGGCTACGCCTTCCACGACGACGCCCAGGTGGCGCGCCTGCTGGTCGAGCGCCGCCCCGGCGAGCGCGAGCGCATCACCGTGCTGGTGCGGAAGCTGTCCTAGACCCTGGCCGCCGAACCCTGCTGTCCGCGCCTCGCGGCGTAGCGGCCTCGCTTGCGAGCGATCAACTGCTCTCGGGCGTCTCCACCTGGATTCGGGCCACGCTCTTCAGCGCTGCGCCCAGACCAGCAGTGTCGTACGGCTTGCGCAGTAGAACCGCATCCTCGTTGGCGCCTTCGACCAGATCGCTGCCGGTGGCGAAGATCAATCCAATCCCGGGCCGCAGTTCGCGGGCCCTTGTCGCGAGCTCCCGTCCCGAAAGCCCGGGCAGCCCCAGGTCCGTGATCAGGACGTCGATGGTGGTCGTTTGCAGCGCCAGCAGCGCTTCCTCCGCGTTCGCCGCCTCCACGACCACCTGTCCGTGCCCTTGCAGCATCTCGGCCGTGTTGGCGCGGATCAGGTCGTCATCCTCGACCAGGAGCACGGTGCGGCGGGGGACGGACGCCAGTTCGGCCGCACGTAACGGGGCGGGCCGCGTGGCCGACACAGCCTGATTGCGCTGCTGCTGGTTGGCCAGGACGTGCCGGATTTTTCGAGCCAGCGCCTCCTGAGTGTAAGGCTTGCCCAGCAGTTCTACGCCTGGATCGAGCCGGCCGCCGTGCACGATAGCGTTCTCCGTGTACCCGGAGGTGAAGAGCACCGCGATGTTCGGGAGCCGCTCCTTGGCCCTGCGCGCCAGTTCAGGGCTCCGCAACTCGCCTGGCATCACCACATCGGTGAACAGCAGGTCGATCTGGATTCCGCTCTCGATGATGGACAGCGCGCTGGCCGCGTCCTTCGCCTTGAGCACCTTGTAGCCAAGCTCGGTCAGCATCTCGACGGCGGTGGCGCGAACCTCCTCGTCGTCCTCCGCCACCAGGATCGTTTCAGCGCCTCCCTTCACGGGCCCCGTGTCGGCGGCGACGAGGACGTCCTCCTTCGCCGTGCTGCGCGGCAGGTACAGCTTCACCGTCGTTCCTTGGCCGGGCTCGCTGTAGATCTTCACGTGCCCGCCCGACTGTTTGACGAAGCCGTAGACCATCGAGAGGCCCAGGCCCGTCCCCTTGCCCTCGGGCTTGGTCGAGAAGAACGGTTCGAACACCTGCGCCAGGATGTCGGGCGTCATGCCGCAACCGGTGTCGGTGACGGCGACCACCACATATTGGCCGGGGGTGACCTCGGCGTGAGCGCGGGCGTAGGCGTCGTCCAGGTAGGCGTTGCCGGCTTCGATGGTCAGCTTGCCGACGCCGTCCATCGCGTCGCGGGCGTTGATCGCCAGGTTGAGGAGCGCGTTCTCGACCTGGGCGGGATCCACCACGGTGTTCCACAAGCCGCCTGAGATGACGGTCTCCACGTCGATGGCGTCGCCCAGGGTTCGGCGCAGCATGTCCTCGAGTCCTGCGACCAGGCGGCCGACGTTCACCACCTTGGGTTCCAGGGGCTGGCGGCGGCCGAAGGCGAGGAGCTGGCTCGCGAGCTTCGAGCCCCGGCTAACGCCAGCCAGCGCGTTCTGCACCCGGGTCTCGGCGCGGGGATTGCCCGCGACGTCCTTGGTGAGCAGCTGCAGGTTGCCGGAAATCACCTGGAGCAGGTTGTTGAAGTCGTGAGCCACGCCCCCAGTGAGCTTGCCCACCGTCTCCATCTTCTGGGCTTGCCGCAGCTGGGCCTCCAGCTGATTGCGCTCGGTGACGTCGCGGCCTGAGCCGTAGATCGCCTCGCCTTCGGCGATCCAGCTCCAGGTGTACCAACGGAACCCGCCGCCATTCCGCTTCAGCCGGAGGTCCACCTCCTGCGCACCGCCGCCCTGCGCGAGAGCGGCCATGGCGTTCGAGAACCGCTCGGCGTCGTCCGGCTCTACGAGATCTCTGAAGGCGCGGCCAACGAGCTTCTCGGGCTCCTGCCCAAGCGCCTTGGCCCATGCTGGGTTGGCGCTCACGAACCGGCCATCCGGGCCGCAGACGACGAACAGGTCCTCGCTGACCGACAAGATCCGGTCCAGTTCGCGGGTGCGCTCCTCGACTTCCCGCTCGAGCTGCTCACGCGAGCGGCTCAGCAGATTGCGGGCCTCGACCAGTTCCTGGATGTCCGTGCATGTCCCGAACCAGCGCGTCACCTGACCATCCGAGCCGGCGATCGGGGTGCCTCGGGCCAGGAACCACCGGTAGCTGCCGTCGGCGGCGCGGAAGCGGTGCTCGTTCTCGAACGGAACGCCGGCGGTCGCGGCCGCCAGCCACTTCTCCAGCGCCTGATCCCGGTCCTGCGGGTGCAGGTAGTCCGCCCAGGCGTGGCCAAGGTCGGCTCCCGCGGGACTGCCGGTGTATTCGTACCAGCGGGCGTTGAACCATTCGACCGAACCGTCCGGACGCGTGATCCAGGCCATGTTGGGCATCGCCTCGGTCAGGCTGCGGAGCGTGGCCTCGCTCTCGCGCAGGGCCGCCTGCTGGCGCTTCTGCTCGGTGAGGTCGAGCATGGCCCCGATCATCCGGACGGCCTTGCCCTGGGCGTCACGGATCACCCGTCCCCGGTCGAGGATGTCGGCATAGGTCCCATCGGCGCGGAGGAAGCGATATTCCTCGGCCCAGGTGCTGCCGTCGCCGTCGATCACCGCATGGATGCTCGTGTCGACCCGCGCCCGATCGTCTGGATGGATGTGCTCGATCCACCACTGGCCGGTGGGCTCCACGGTGGACAGGTCGTGCCCGTGCGCGGTTTGCAGCGCTTCGTTCCAGAGCACGTGGTTCTTGACGAGGTCCCAGTCCCAGATCGCGTCCTGGGTGGCCAGAAGCGCCAGCCGATAGCGCTCCTCGGTTTCGCGGAGCACCTCGTCCGTGACCTTCAGGTCATGGATATCCGTCGAGGCTCCGAACCAGCCCGTGACCTCGCCGCTGGCGTCGCGGAGCGGCTCGGCGCGGGCGACGTACCAGCGGTGCTCGCCATCGCGGCGCCGATAGCGGAGCTCGACTTCATAGCTGGCGCCGCTCGCCACCGCGGCCGCCCACTTGGCGCCCGCTTCCGCCCGGTCGTCGGGATGGACGGCGTCGGCCCACCCGGCGCCGAGGGCCTGCTCCGTCTCCTGCCCGGTGTACTCGTACCAGCGCTCGTTCAGATGCTTGATTGAGCCATCCGGACCGCCGTACCACATGAAGCTCGGCGCGACGTTCATCAGCGCCTGCAGGCGAGCCTCGCTCTCCCGCACCCGCGTCTCGGCCTCGTGGCGCTCGTCGATGTCGATCACCGAGCCGATGTAGCCCAGGAAGGCGCCGTCGGGCGCGAAGCGGGGCGATGCGGCGTCCAGCGCCCACCGGTACGTCCCATCCCGGCGTCGCAAGCGGTATTCGAGCCGGAACGCCTCGCGCTTCTCGTTCGCGGCGAGGAACGTCTGGCCGGACCATTCGCGGTCGTCCTCGTGCACCGCGTCCAGCCAGCCGAACCCCAGGCCCGTCTCCGGGGTCTGCCCGGTGAACTCATACCAGGCGCGGTTCAGATAGGAGCACGCGCCGTCGGCTTCGGTGACCCACATCATCATGGGCGCGTGGTCGGCCATGTTGCGGAAGCGGGCCTCGCTCTCGGTGAGTTGGGCCTCCCGCAGCCGTTCCTCGGCCACGCTGCGCGCCTCGATCACGGTGCCGATCGTGTTCGAGGCCTCGTCGCGGATAGGGGAGGCGGTGAACGCGACGGGGTAGAAGCTGCCGTCCTTGTGGACGAAAACCTCTTCCCCCTGAACTTGGAAGTTCTCCGGGAAGGCCCGGTCGATCGGACACTCCTCGAGCGGGTAGGCGCGTCCGTCGGGGTGAGTGTGGTGGATCACGTTGTGCAGGGGACGGCCTTGCATCTCGGAGAAGGCGTAGCCGGTCAGCTTCTCGGCGGCCGCGTTGGCGTAGATGCACTGCTGGCGCTCGTCCATGACGAAGACCGCCATGGTCGTGTTGTTCAAGACGCTGTCCAGCCGGCGCTGGCTGCTCTTCAGCGCTTGTTTGGCCTTGTGCTCGGCCGTGATTTCGCGGGCGGTGACCAGGGCGCCGGCGACGCCGCCGTCGGGCTCGCGGATTGGCGAGGCGTCGAAGCAGAAGATCCTGGCCTCGTCTTCGCCGGGCAGGCGCAGGGCGGCCTCGAAGGCCTCCACCTTTTCGCCGCGAAGCGCGCGCGGCACGGGCGAGTCCGCAAAGTCCAGCGGCGCGCCGTCCGGCCGCGTCACCTCGACGGGAGGCTGGTCGTAGCGACGGCCTTCAAATGTGGATCGCGTTAAGCCAAGCAGTCGCTCGGCGGCGGGGTTGGCGTATGCCACCAGCCCTTGCGGGTCCACTCGGAACGTTGCGGCCGGCAGGTTCTCGAGCAACGCGTCGAACTGCTTGCTTTCAAGACGCAGAGGCCCAGCCACACGGGGATCCACCATAGAACAACCCTTCATGAGCCCCCGACGCGCTGCTAGCGCTTCGGACCTGAGGGATCAAGATGGTTGACCGCGCCGAACCCAAGGGGCCCACGACGAAAAACGGCCGCGCCCGGAGGGATGGGCGCGGCCGCGTACTTCGCGAACCTGTCCGGGGGAAGATGGGGTCGGTTCAGCGATACTGTTGCAGGCGGGTGGTCCGCAGGCCGGCCATCCCGTGACGGTCGATGGAGCGCTGCCAGGACAGGAATTCGTCGCTGGTCAGGGAGTAGCGCTCGAGGGCGTCCTCGAGGGAGATCAGCCCGCCGCGCACGGCGGCGACCACTTCCGCCTTGCGGCGGATCACCCACCGGCCCGTGTTGGGCGGCGGCAGGTCCTTGATCGTCAGAGGCGCGCCGGTCGGGCCGATCACATAGGACTCGCCCCGGCTGTTGGTGCGCAGCTGCTGCGTCTGTTGCAACATGGCTCTTATGGCCTTCCCACCATCACTGTTGATGGGGACGATAAGCCGCGGCCGCTAACGGCCGCTGAATCGTTACAGTAAAGAAAGGCCTAACCATACACTCCCCCGTGTACCAATTGGATACTCTTCTAACCGTTTACGCCGGTTAATCTAAGATAACGGAATGTATTACCGCTTGATGTTGATCAGTTCCTCCAACATCTGATCTGCGGTCGTGATGATCTTCGAGGATGCCGAGTAGGCTTTCTGGGTCGCGATCAGGCCGGTGAACTCGGCCGACAGGTCCACCGTCGAGGCTTCCAGACTGGAGGGCGAGATGAAGCCCGCGCCGCCGATGCCCGCTTCCTTGATGGTCATCTCACCGGCCTGGATCGTGGGCCGGTAGGCGTTGCCGCTCACCGAGGCCAGGGCGTTGACGTTCGGGAAGGTGGCGACGCCGATCTTGGCGATCCGCCGGATCTGACTGTTGTCGTAGACGGCGGAGACGATCCCGTTCTCGTCCACGTCGATGGCGATGACGTTGCCCACGCCCGCGCCGTTCGACTGGATCGAGTTCACGGTGGAGGCGGCCGAGTACTGGGTGAGCTTGGCCAGGTCGATGTCCACGGTCTGAGCAGCGAGCCCCAGGCCCGGAGCCCACCGCGGGGCCGCGCCCGACGATGCGTTGAGCGTCAGGCTCTTCAATGCGTTTGACGTGCCGGCCATGTTGATGGTGCCGTCGGCGTTGAACACCACGTTGCCGGTGGCAAGCTGACCGTTCGCGCCGGCGTCCACGTCCGTGGCGGGCACCGCGTAGATTTCCGCGCGCCAGGTGTTGGCGACGGTGTCCTTCAGCATGGCCATGGCGACCTTGCGCGAGCCGCCTGCCGAGTCGATGACGTTCATCTCGATGACGAAGTCGGGCTTGGTGCCGCTCGCGCCGTTGGAGGCGGCGTAGGCAGCCATGGAGTTGGCGGCGGTGTTGTAAGTGCCCAGGCCGGTCGACACCGGGCCGGACTTGTTCACGTTGGCGGTGACCGAGACGTCGGTGGTCGCCTCCACGGCGGCGCCCAGGTTCTTGACGTTGATAGAGGCCATCTCGGTCAGGTCGGAGGGATTGACGTTGAAGGTCCCGTCGGCCTGGATGGGCCAGCCCTGCAGGTAGAGGTTGGCGTCGTTCACCAGGTAACCGTCCGCGTCGACCCCGAACGAACCCGAGCGCGTGAAGCTGCGCGCGTCGGCGGCCGTTAGGCCCGCGCCCTTGTTGGTCACCACGAAGAAGCCGTCGCCCGAGATGGCGAGGTCCGTGGTGGAGCCGGAGGCCTGGATGAGGCCCTGCTGGCTGACGAACTGGCGGGTGACGCTCTGCACACCGCCGGCGGAGTACTTGCCTTTCACCGCCTGGGCCGTGACGACGTTGGCGAAGTTCACCTGGTTGCGCTTGTAGGCCACCGTGTTGACGTTCGCGATGTTGTCCGAGATCGCCGCGAGCGCCGAGGAGTTGGCCACCAACCCCGAGACGCCTGCGAGCATGGCTGAATTGATGCTCATGGCTTAGTTCCGTTCTTCTCCATTGGGCCCGCTTCCTGCGGAGGGCCGGCTCCTAGAGCCGGCGGTGGAGACGACGTTCTGCCGTCCGGGTTGTAGGGTCAGTCCTCGGCCGGCGTCGGCGGCGGATCGGAGGGATCGTCCTCCGTCTCCGCCGGCGGCGGGTCGGCCTGGGCCTGTTTGATCGTGGTGATGTGGTTCCACAGGACCGGGGTCCCGTTGACGGTGATCAGGGTCTCGCCGTTCGACTGCTCGACCCCCGTCACGATGCCCTCGATCGAGACCATCGCGGGAACAGTGGCGTAGTTGCTGTCTTTGGCCGTGACGCGCAGGCTGAAGACGCCGTCGGTGTGCTTCACGCCGTTGGAGTCCTTGCCGTCCCACGTGACGGTGTGGTCGCCCGCCTTGCGGCCGGCCTCGTTCGGCGCGTCCAGCACCTTCACGACCTTGCCCTGGCTATCGAGCACCTCGAGCTTCACGTCGTTGGCGTCGCGCGGCAGGGTGTAGATCCACTCGGCCTTGCCGTTCTGCAGCTTGGCGTCGACGCTGGCTGCGCGCACCTCCTTGCCGATCAGGCTGACCGCGGTGGAGACGCCGTTGCTGGTATTCGACACCAGCGACTTCAGGAGGTCGTTCGTCAGCAACTGCTGCTCGACGCCGGTCATCTGCACGATCTGCTGGGTGAACTGGTTGGAATCCAGCGGCGACAGCGGATCCTGGTTCTTCAGCTGGGTGGTGAGCAGCGCCAGGAAGGTGTCGAAGCTCTCGGCCAGCCGCGTGCGACCGATCGCGCTGACATCCTGGCCGCCTGCTCCAGAGACCGCGTTGGGCATATCAGATCCTCACGTCCACGCCGCCGGTCACGCCCCGGCGCAGCCGCAGCTCGCCCGGGGCCGCGGCAAGGTCGGCTTCACCGGCCGTTTCAAGCGCCTGCTGGAAGGCCCGGCCGCGGAAGCCGCCCCCTTGGCCGTCGTTCCACTCCTGCCGCGGTTGCCCGCGGTCGCCGGCCACGTCGAACGACAGGCCGCTCGACAGGTCGAACCCGGCCTGCTCCAGCGCCCGCTGGAGTTCGCCCGAGCGGGCTTTCAGCTCGGCCGCCGCCTGCGGGTTCTCGAAGCTCATGGCCGCCGTCATCCGGCCGTGAGCTCCGATTTCCACTCGGACGTCCACCTTGCCGAGGCCGATCGGATCCAGCTCCACGTCGAAGCGGGTGGAGCGGCCGTCCAGCTTCTTGACGATCTCGGCGGCTAGGTTAGCGACCGTCTCCGGCGAGCCGCGCACGGCGTGCGGCGCAGGGTTCGGCGCGGCGGCCGCGTGGGTGGTCGAGCGGGTCTCGGAGGCGTGGGGAGGGTCCAAGCCTTCCGGCGCGTCCATGCGGCGCGCTTCGGGTTGCGCAGGCTCGACCTCTGGCGCCTTGGCGCCGGTGGGGTTCTTGCCGCCGGCCGTCGCCGCCGCGGGCGTCGCCGATGCGCCAGCGCTCCGGGCGCCGGCGGCCTCCGACTTGGGCTCCTCGCCGTCCTTGCCGTGCTCGGCCGCCCCGGCCTTCTTGTCCTTGCGCGAGGGGGCGGGCGGCGGCGGGGCGGCGTCGGCCGCTTGGGTGATCTCGTCTCGCGCCGTCGGCTGCGCCAGGAGCTCCGCGGGCGGCGCCAGGGGCGCAGCTTCCGGCTCCACCGCCGTGGCCGCGGTGTCCGCAGGCACGTCGGTTGCGGCGGCGGCCGCGGCCGCGGCCGCGGCCGATGGCGTTGTCGGCGTTTGCGGCTGGGCGGCGGCGTGGGGCGCCTGTGCGGGCCGCGTCGGCGCGGCCGCCTGGGCGAGCGGGGGCGCTGGCGGCGAAACCTCAGCGCTCGTGGGCTGCGGATCGCCGGCGGTATCCGGAAGGTGCGCGTGGGCGTCTGCCTGGGCCACAGCCGGATCGGCCGGCGCGGCGGTCGCCTTGTCCTGACCCCAGGCCGGCGGCGCGGCCGTTTCGGTGGCCGGGGCCTCCGCTCCGGCTGACGGGGCAGGGTTCGGCGCGGCCTGGGCAAGCAGCAGCGAATTCAGCAGCGTCTCTGCTCCGGGGGCGACCTGAACGGTCTCAGGCGCAGTGGCGTCTTCAGGCGTAGGGGCGTCGATCTCGTCCACATGAGCGTCGCCGCCCGTCACCACGCCCGCGATGTCGGTTTCGCCGAACAGGGCGGCCAGCAGCGCTTCGAACCCGGCCAGCGGGCCGGTCGCAGCCTGCGCGTTCCCGCCGCCGGCCAAGCCGGGCAGGGCGTTCATCGCGGGATTGATGGCGGGCGCGGTCATGCGGGCCGTCGGAAACCATGGTGTGGGTGGTCGGCGCGTCCTGCGCCCGGTTCATTCGGTCCGTCCGGAGCAACCTTCGCGCCAAGTGTGCAGGACGTTGTATTTGCTGTGGAAAGCATCGTTTCAGGGTGCGGTGGACGGTCCCCTCTGTGGCGGAATTTGCCGGGCCGCAACCGGCGGGGTGGGGCGTTCCCTGCCGGCCGCCGGAGCGCGTCCGGCTTCTGGCGCCAGACTTGCGCCGGTGATGTCGAACTCACCGGGCCCTGAAGGGACCATCGTTGAAACTACTAGGTTTTTCCCGGCGCCATCAGCGCGCGCTTACCGTCCTCCCGGCAGAATCCGCCGGGTTGCGGGTGAGCCTTTGCCGGGCGGAGCGTTAAGCGATGTCGCTGAACGTCACCCTGAAGACCGCCGCCTCGGGCCTCAACGCGGCCCAGGCCTCGTTGCGCGCCGTCTCGGACAACATCGCCAACGTCAACACCCCGGGGTACGTCCGCAAGGCCGTCGACCAGCAGCAGCTGGTGGTCGACGGCATGGGCATGGGCGTCCGCGTCGACGGCGTGAAGCGGATCACCGACAACTATCTCCAGCTGGCGAGCTTCACGGCCGCGTCGGATTCCAGCCGCTGGGCGGCGGTCTCGCAGTACCTGGACAACGCCCAGAGCCTGTTCGGCAATCCGTCCAGCGAGAGCTTCTTCTTCAATCGCCTGGACGCCATCTACGGCGCGTTCGCCACCGCGGCCGACGACCCGTCCTCGAGCCTGCTGCGCAGCCAGGCGCTGTCGAACGTGGAGGACTTCCTCGCCGAGGCCGACCGCATCAACGGCCAGTTGGCCGAACTGGGCGGCACCATCGAGACGAAGATCACCGCCGACATCGACCGCGTGAACAGCCTGCTGCAGCAGATCAACCAGCTGAACGCCGAGATTGGCCGCGCCAAGCTGGTGAGCGCCGACGCGTCGGGCTCGGAGAACATCCAGAGCCAGCTGCTGGACGAACTCTCTACGCTGATGAATGTGCGCGTGTCGCGCCGCGACGCCGGCGGGGTCGTCGTGCGATCGACCGAAGGCGTGATGCTGGCCGGCGAAGGCGCCGCCACGCTGGCCTACAACCGCAGCGACTCCACGCCGGGCTACATCACGGCTCAGTCGCCGGGCGGCGGCTCCGTGCAGCCGATCCAGGCTCTCAGCGGCGAGCTGCGGGGCTTGATGGACCTGCGCGACGTGGAGCTGCCGCAGCTGTCGGACCAACTGGGCGAGTTCCTGACCCGCGCGGTCGATCAGATCAACGCCGCCCACAACGGCGCGGTGGCCTACCCCGCGCCGAGCGTGATGAACGGCCGCAACATGGGGCTGGACCTGCCGACCGCCGTCTCGGGCTTCACGGGGACCAGTACGCTGGCGGTGATGAACGCCAGCGGCGTGCTCCAGCGGCGGGTCGACATCGACTTCACCGCCGGCACGATGAGCGCCAACGGCGGCCCAGCCGTCGCCTTTACGCCGGCCAACTTCCAGGCGACGCTCAATGCGCAGCTCGGCGGCGCCGCGACGATGAGCTTCACCGGCGGGGCCATGACCATCACGGCCGCCGCCGGCAATACCCTGGGCATCGACGAGGGCACGTCGCAGAAGGCCGGCCGCGGCTTCTCGCATTTCTTCGGTCTGAACGACCTGGTGAAGACAACGGGCTTCACCAACTACGACACCGGGCTGCGGGCGAGCGATCCCCACGGCTTCACCGCAGGCGGCCAGATCGCGCTGCGCCTCTCGACGCCCGACGGCCTGCCGATCCGCGACGTCACGGTCACCGTGCCCGCCGGGGCCACGATGACCGACCTGCTGAACGCGCTGAACAACAACGCCACGGGCGTGGGCCTCTATGGGGCCTTCAACCTGGACAGCCGAGGCAACCTGACGTTCCAGGGCTCTCCGCCGGTCGAGGCGGGGATCTCCGTCGTCACCGACACGACACAGCGGGGCGCCGGCGGCCCCTCGATGAGCGAGCTCTTCGGCCTGGGCGCGCTGCAGCGTTCGACCCGCGCCGGCCGCTTCGAGGTGGCCCAGGCGCTGGAAAGCGATCCGACCAAGCTCGCGCTGGGCAAGCTGGACTTCACGGTCGCGGCTGGCCAGCCGCTGATCCGCCCCGGCGACGGGCGTGGCGCCCTGGCGCTGTCGTTGGCCGGGGACGTGACCAGCCACTTCCAGGCGGCGGGCTCGCTGGGCGACGTCAGCATGACCGTCTCGCGCTACGCCTCGGAATTCGGCGGCTCGATCGGCCGCAACGCCGCGGCGGCCGAGACCCGCAGGGAAAGCGCCGAAGCGGTGATGACCGAGGCGACGGCCCGTCGTCAGTCCGTCGAGGGCGTGAACCTCGACGAGGAGCTGGTGAACATGACGACCTACCAGCAGGCGTTCAACGCCTCGGCCCGGATGATCCAGGCGGCCAAGGACCTCTACGACGTCCTGCTGGGCATGCTGTGAGGAGCGAGTAGATGGTGACGCGCGTCTCGACCCCGGGAAACTACTCCGCCGTCCTCTCCAACCTGCTCGCCGCGCAGCAGCGCCAGATGCTGGCCGGCGAGAAGGTGGCGACCCAGAAGAACGGTTCCGACCTCAAGGACTACGCACGCGACGCCGAGATGCTGACGGCGATGCGCTCGCTGAAGACCCGGCTCGAGGTATACAAGGACCAGAACACCTTTGTCTCCGAGCGGCTGGCGACCCAGGACACCGCGCTGAACCAGGTGACCGACGCGGCGCGCGAGGCGCGGCAGGCCATCGCCGACGCCATCGCATCGGGACGTGTGGACACGCTGATGGAGGATCTGCAGGCGCAGTTTCGCAACGCGGTCGAGGGGATGAACGCCCGCTACGGCGGCAAGTACGTCTTCGCCGGCGGGCAGGTCGACACCCGGCCGGTGAGCGCCACCTCGATGAGCGACCTCACCTCGGGGCCGCCGATCGCCAGCTGGTTCGAAAATGACCAGTTCGCAGCCACGGCCAAGGTGGACGAGGCGACGACAGTGAAGGTGGGCGTGCTGGCCGACGACATCGGCGCGGACCTCTTCACCGCCTTCCAGACCATTCAGGCGTTCCACGAGAGCGCCTCGGGGCCCTTCAACGGGGAAATGACCGCGGCGCAGCGCACATTCCTCGAAGGGCAACTCGCCACCTGGGACGGCGTGCGCGAGGACCTGGTCAACCTGACCGCCCGCAACGGCCTGGTGCAGAGCCGCGTCGAAGGCGTGCGGGAAGACCTCACCACCCGGCACAATCAGCTGTCCGGCATGATGGGAGACATCACGGACGCCGACATGGCCGAGGCGGTGTCGCAACTCGAGCAGGCGCAACTGGCCGTGCAGTCGGCGGCGCACGTCTTCAGCGCGCTTCAGGAAAGCTCGCTGCTGAACATCCTGAGGTAGCCGGCCTAGGCGCGGCCAAGCTCCAGCTGCCCGCCCAGGCGGCCGACCAGCCGGTCGCCCTGCCACACCTCGGCGGCGTAAAGGCCGCTCATGGCGTCCTCGGCGCGCTCCAGGGCGGCGCGGTCGGTCTCGAACGCCGCCTCGATCTGGTCTGCGATGCGGTCCTGCGGGTTCAGGACGTAGATGCGATAAGAGATCACCACTCGTCCCCCAAGCTTGACTGAGGAAGAGGCGCGAGCCCTCTGTCTGGTCTCTCGACCGCCGGCCCCTCGTTCGACTTGCCGACGATGCCGCGAGTTTACCGCAGTTCCATGACAGGACGCTGCTCACGTTTGCGAGCGTCGGATTTCGACGCTTCGGCGGCTCACCCTCGAAAAGCCGAGGCCCAGCCGCTACATAGGCGCCCATGAGCGTCTGCAGCGTCCCCGCAGCCATCACCGCCGAGCGCCTGTCCGACGGGCTGATCCAGGCTGCGCGCGAGGCCGTGCGCCTGCCGGTCGGGACGCGGATCGTGGCCGCCATGTCCGGTGGGGTGGACTCCACGGTCACCGCGGCCCTGCTGGCGCGGGCCGGGTACGACGTGGTGGGCGTGACGCTGCAGCTGTACGACCACGGCGCGGCGATCCAGAAGAAGGGCGCCTGCTGCGCCGGCCAGGACATCCACGACGCCCGCACGGCGGCGCAGTCGCTGGGCATCCCGCACTACGTCCTGGACTACGAGAGCCGGTTCAAGCAGCAGGTCATCGAGGACTTCGCCGACTCCTACCTGCGCGGCGAGACGCCGATCCCCTGCATCCGCTGCAATCAGACGGTGAAGTTCCGCGACCTGCTGGACGTGGCCCGTGAGCTTGGCGCCGAGGCGATGGCGACCGGCCACTACGTGCGCCGCGAGGAGGGCCCCCACGGCCCCGAGTTGCACCGCGCCTTCGACCCGGCGCGGGACCAGTCCTACTTCCTGTTCGCCACGACGGCCGAGCAGCTGGCCTATCTGCGCTTCCCGCTGGGCGCGATGCCGAAGCCCGCGGTGCGCGCCGCCGCCGCCGAACTCGGCCTGGCGGTCGCCGACAAGCCGGACAGCCAGGACATCTGCTTCGTGCCGGAAGGCCGCTACACGACCCTGATCGATCGGCTGCGCCCGCAGGGGGCCGAGCCCGGCGAGATCGTCCACCTGGACGGCCGGGTGCTGGGCAAGCACGAGGGCGTCACCCGCTACACCATCGGCCAGCGCCGGGGGCTGAACGTGGCCGTGGGCGACCCGCTGTTCGTGGTCAAGATCGACGCCGAGACGCGCCGCGTGATCGTGGGGCCGCGCGAGGCGCTGCTGACCCATGCCTTGTCGCTGAAGGAAACCAACTGGCTGGGCGACGAGGCCTCGATCGAAGCCGCCTGCGGGGCGGGCCGGCCAGTGCTGGCGCGCGTCCGCTCGACGCGGGAGCCGGCGCCCGGTCGGCTGGCGATGGTGGATGGCGTCCCCGGCGTCGCGTTCGATACGCCGGAAGAGGGCGTCGCGCCGGGTCAGGCCTGCGTGCTTTATGCCCCGGAAGCGCCGACGCGGGTGCTGGGCGGCGGCTTCATCGCCGGCACGGTGCGTGACGTCTGACGCTGGGTCACCTTCAGTTTCATCGGACGCTGAATTATATCTGGGCGCATGACCCAGACCCTCTCTGATCCCGTCGTCATCGCTTCCTACGCCCGCACGCCGATGGGCGGCTTCCAGGGCGTCCTCTCGGGCGTGAAGGCCACCGAGCTCGGCGCCGCGGCGGTGAAGGCCGCGGTCGAGCGGGCGGGCGTCAGCCCTGAGGCGGTCGAGCAGATCCTGATGGGCTGCGTGCTGCCGGCGGGCCTGGGCCAGGCGCCGGCGCGGCAGGCGGCGCTGGGCGCGGGCCTGCCCACGTCGGTGGAGGCCACGACCGTCAACAAGATGTGCGGCTCGGGCATGCAGGCGGCGATCCTGGCGCACGACGCGCTCGCGGCCGGCACGGCGGACGTCATCATCGCCGGCGGCATGGAGAGCATGACCGGCGCTCCATACCTGATGACCAAGCACCGCGGCGGGGCGCGGATCGGTCACGACACCATGTACGACCACATGTACCTGGACGGCCTGGAGGACGCCTACGAGCCCGGCCGGCTGATGGGCAGCTTTGCCGAGGAGACGGCCAAGCAGTACCAGTTCACCCGCGAGGCGATGGACGAGTACGCGATCACCTCGCTGACGCGGGCGAAGACGGCGACGGAGAGCGGCGCGTTCAAGCGCGAGATCGTGCCCGTTCAAGTGACGGACCGGAAAGGCACGACCACGGTCGAGCACGACGAGCAGCCGCTGAAGGCCGATCCGGCCAAGATCCCGACCCTGAAGCCCGCCTTCGCCAAGGACGGCGGCATCACCGCGGCCAACGCCAGCTCGATCTCCGACGGCGCGGCGGCGCTGGTCATGACGCGCGAGAGCGTCGCCAAGACGCTGGGGCTGAACGTGGTGGCCCGCGTGGTCAGCCACGCCGCCCACGCCCACGAGCCCAGCCAGTTCACGACGGCGCCGGTCCACGCGGTGCAGAAGGCGCTGAAGCGGGCCGGCTGGAGCATCGACGACGTCGACCTCTTCGAGATCAACGAGGCCTTCGCGGTCGTGGCCATGATCGCCGAGCGCGACCTGGGCATCCCGCGCGACAAGCTGAACGTCAACGGCGGCGCCTGCGCGCTGGGCCACCCGATCGGCGCCTCGGGCGCGCGGATCCTGGCGACCCTGCTGTCGGCGCTGGAGGCGCGCGGCGCGAAGAAGGGCGTGGCCAGCCTCTGCATCGGCGGCGGCGAGGCCACGGCCATGGCGGTCGAGCTGGTCTGAGCCGGGAGCCCGCCGGCCGGCTGGCGGGTTTAGCCCCCGAGCTAACAGGAGACCCCCATGCCTGACCTCCGCGATACGGGCGACCGCTACGAGATGGACGAGCAGGGGCTGACCTCCTACGCCGACTACCGGCTGAAGGACGGGCGGCTCTATATCGACTACGTCTTCGCCCCGCCGGCGCTGCGGGGCACCGGCGCGTCCGACCGGCTGATGAAGGCCATCGGCGCCGACGCCCGCGACAAGGGCCTGACCATCGTGCCGATCTGCGGCTACGCCTCGATGTGGCTGCGCCGCTCCAGCGAGTTCCGCGACCTCGTCGCCTAACCGCGTTCTATCCCCCATCTGGGGGAAGCGCGGCCATACGCCACAGCTAAGCTTGGTCCCGAGGGGAAACGCCGGCGCTGCCGCCGGCCTCTTTGGGGGACTACCGATGAAGACCAAGCTGATCGCCGCGGCCTGCGCCGCGGTCCTGACCATGGCCGCCGCCGCGGCGCAGGCGGGCGAGCCCATCCAGGGCAACACCGGCAAGTACATGAGCCCGTTCACGACCGACGGCGTCACCGCGGGCTGGATCACCAAGTCCATGCAGGTGAAGGCCTCGGGCCAGATCGGCGCCATGGCCGGCCAGTACGCGGCCCAGAAGGCGCTGGAGAACATCCCGCTCGCCGGCATGTTCGGCAAGCAGATCGGCCAGCAGGCCGGCCGCCAGGTGGCGCTGCAGTCGATCGGCGGCGAGGCCTTCCTGAGGGAGACCTCGGACCTGTCGTTCGCCAGCGCCCAGGACCTGGCCGACTATGTGAAGGCCAACCACGCCGACCATCCCGAGATCGGGAAGATCATGGCGGCGACCTACGCCATCTATCCCGACGTCGAGCAGGCCTGGCTGATGGCCCGCCGGCCGCTGGCGGTGGGCAAGCCGATCAAGGCGACCGGCCCGGCGATGGCCGGCCTCTTCGACTACTACAAGATCTCGGGCGTGAAGGCCGGCCAGGCGCTGTCCGTCACCCTGGAGTGCGAGACCATGGAGCCCACGGTCAGCCTGACCGACGCCGCCGGCCGCAAGGCCCTGGGCGGCGCGGCCGCCGGCAAGGGCCAGAAGAAGATCAGCTTCGACGCCACGGCTCCGGCCGACGGCGACTATGTGCTGATGGTCACGCCCACCAGCCGCTTCCTCGGCTCCTCGCCGGGCGGCGGCGCCTACACGGTGACGGTGGCCGAGAA
>NZ_JAPSKZ010000258.1 GCF_031181185.1 Phenylobacterium sp.
CCGCGACTCAACGCGGCCGCCATCCGGGAAGGAAACGCATGCGACATCATCTGCGCACCGCATCTTGGGCGGTGCTGCTCGCCCTGGGCGCCGGACTGGGCGCGGCCCAGGCCCAGACGTCGGACGTCGAGGAGGTGGTCGTCACCGGCTCGCGCATCCGCACCAGTCCGCTGGAACAGGCCCAGCCCGTCGTCCAGGTGGACCAGGCGATGGTCGCCAAGCAGGGGCTGACCTCCACGGTCGACGTGCTGCAGCGGATCCCGTCGGCCGGCGGCGGGCTGAACGCCAAGTTCAACAACTCGGGCAACTTCGGCAATCCGCCGGACGGCGGCGGCGTGGGCGCGGGCTCGGCCGAGATCGACCTGCGCTACCTGGGCTCGCGGCGGACGCTGGTGCTGGTGGACGGCCTGCGCTGGGTGCCGGGGGCGGCGGCCTCGGGCGTGCCGGGCTCGGTGGACCTCAACACCATCCCCACGGCGATGATCGACCGGATGGAGGTCCTGCAGGAGGGCGCCTCGCCGATCTACGGCTCGGACGCCATCGCCGGCGTCGTCAACATCATCACCAAGCAGCGCCAGGACGGCTTCCAGGCGACCGCCCAGGTGGGCGGCTTCGACGAGGGCGACGGCTTCACCCAGGACTACAACGTCTCGTGGGGTGCGGGCTCGGAGGGGACCCGCATCGTCGTCGGCGGCGGCTACTTCAAGCAGGACCCGGTCATGGCCTCGGACCGCGCGATCTCGCGCTTCCCCTCGCCCTACGCCACCGCCTGCGACGCCAGCTGCTCGTCGGGGACGCCCAACGCCCGCGTGATCGTCAGCGACCCCAACACCGGCCAGGACCTCGACATCACCCTGCGCCAGGCGCTGCAGCCGGGCCAGCGGCCGGTCTACAACCCCCTCGACCCGATGGGCGCCGGGACCAGCTACCGCGCCTTCACCACCGCCGACCGCTTTAATTTTCAACCATTTAACTACATCTTGACACCACTGGAGCGGGTCAGCCTGTTCGGCAGCGTCAGCCACGACATCACCGAAACCGTCCGCTTCCGAGGCCGCGCCAGCTACGTCCAGCGCAAGTCGGCGAACCAGGCCGCGCCGCTGCCGCTCTTCGTTGGACCCGACGCGGGCAACGGCAACCTGCTGGACACCGTCGTCATCGACGCCTCGAACCCGTTCAACCCGTTCGGCTTCACCCTCGGCCCGGGCACCTACGCCTTCGTGGGTCGCCGCCTGGTGGAGAACGGCCCGCGCCACTACGAACAGACCGTCGATACCTGGAACGTCACCGCCACGTTCGAGGGCGACCTGCCGAACGGCTGGCATTGGGACGTCAACGGCGTCTTCTCGCGCAACCACGCCGAACAGACCTTCACCGGCAACGTCAACGCCCAGCGCGTGCAGCAGGCCCTGGGGCCCGTCGCCCAGTGCGTGGCGCCCTGCGTGCCGCTCAACCTCTTCGGTGGCGCCGGCACCATCACCCAGCAGATGCTGGCCTTCATCGGCTTCACCCAGCATGACGTCTCGCAGCAGGAGCTGCGCGACTTCAGCGCCAACCTGACGGGCGACCTCTTCCAACTCCCGGCCGGTCCCCTGGCCTTTGCGGTGGGCGTCGAACACCGCCGGACCGAAGGCTATTTCGAGCCTGACGCCATTGTCGCCGCGGGCCTGTCCTCCGACATCCCGGCCCAGCCGGCGCGCGGCGAGATCAAGGTCAAGGAGGCCTACGGCGAGCTCAACATCCCGCTGCTGGCCGACATGCCGTTCTTCCACCGCCTGGAAGCCTCGGTCGCGGCGCGGATCTTCGACTATTCGACATCGGGCTCGGACGAGACCTTCAAGGCGGGCTTCAACTGGCGGCCCACCGAGGACTTCCTGGTGCGCGGCTCGTGGGGCGAAGGCTTCCGCGCGCCCTCCATCGGCGAGCTGTTCGGCACCGCGTCCCGCTTCGACCAGGAGGTCGACGACCCCTGCTCCGGCATGACCGCGTCGACCCCGGCCAACATCCGCGCCAACTGCATCGCCGCGGGTGTCCCAGCCAACGGCAGCTACGTCCAGCTCAACCCGCAGGTCTCGGTGATCACCAGCGGAAACCGGGACCTCACACCCGAGACGTCCGAGAGCTGGCACCTCAGCGCGGTCTACGAGCCGCGGTGGCTGCGGGATGCGACCTGGGCGAGCGGCGGCTCGATCGAGGTCGCCTACTCGGACATCGACCTGAAGAACGCCATCCAGGCCCAGAACGGTCAGGCCCTGCTGGACCGCTGCGCGGAAACCGGCGACGCCGTGGCCTGCGCCACGATCACCCGCACGGCCTCGGGCCAGGTGCAGGCCATCGCCAACCCGCTGATCAACATCGGCGGGGTCAAGGTGCGCACGCTGGACGTCAACCTCGTCTGGCGCTCGCCGGAGTGGTCGATCGGACGGTTCGGCCTGAACTGGTACACGACGCGTCTGCTCGAATTCACCGAGCTCGTGCCGGCCGCAGGCGGGCTGCTGCCCGTCGAACGGGAAGGGACCGAGCGCGGCAGCCCGGACCAGGCCTATCCCAAGACCAAGTCCAACCTGATGCTGGACTGGGACAGCGGGGACCTTGGGGCGACCCTCACCGGACGCTACATCTCGTCCGTCCAGGAGACCGGCGCCGACAACAAGCTGAACAGCCGTACGTACCTGGACGCCCAGGTGCGCTGGACGCCCAGCTTCATCGACGACGACCTCCGGATCGCCGTGGGCGTCAACAACCTGTTGGACAAGGATCCGCCCGGCTGCATCAGCTGCGGGCTGAACAACTACGACCCGAACGCCTACGACGCGCCGGGCCGCTTCTTCTATCTGCAACTCAGCTACCGCCGCTGAGCGTGCGGCGTCCGGGCGGCTTGGCCGCCCGGATGCTTGACTTCAGGCGCCGCCACGACCAGACGGGCGCCCATGATCCCCCGCTACGCCCGCAAGGAAGCCGCCCAGATCTGGGAGCCGCAGACGCGCTTCAAGATCATGTTCGAGATCGAAGCCCACGCCGCCGACAAGATGGCCGAGTTGGGGGTGATCCCGAAGGAGGCGGCGCGCGTCATCTGGGAAAAGGGCCGCGACGCGGTCTGGAACGCCGACCGCATCGACGAGATCGAGCGCGAGGTGAAGCACGACGTCATCGCCTTCCTGACCCACGTCACCGAGATCGTCGGGCCCGAAGCGCGCTTCCTGCACCAGGGTATGACCAGCTCGGACGTCAACGACACGACGCTGGCCGTTCAGCTGTCCCGCGCCACCGACCTCTTGATCGAGGACGTCGATCTGGTGCTGTCGGCCCTCAAGCGCCGGGCCATCGAGCACAAGCTCACGCCGACGGTCGGGCGCAGCCACGGCATCCATGCCGAGCCCACCACCTTTGGGCTGAAGCTCGCCGGCCACTACGCCGAGTTCCAGCGCGCCAAGGAGCGCCTGGCGATGGCGAAGTTCGAGATCGCCACCTGCGCCATCTCAGGCGCGGTCGGCACCTTCGCCAATGTGGCGCCCGAGGTGGAGGCCTACGTCGCCGAGCAGATGGGCCTGGCCGTCGAGCCGGTCTCGACCCAGGTGATCCCGCGCGACCGGCACGCCGCCTACTTCGCCGCGCTGGCCGTGGTGGCGAGCTCCATCGAGCGTCTGGCCGTCGAGATCCGCCACTTGCAGCGGACCGAGGTGCTGGAGGCCGAGGAGCCGTTCGACCCTGGCCAGAAGGGCTCGAGCGCCATGCCGCACAAGCGCAACCCGATCCTGACCGAGAACCT
>NZ_JAPSKZ010000038.1 GCF_031181185.1 Phenylobacterium sp.
GTCGGCGGACGCACCCTGCCAGGCGCCCCGCTCCGCCTCCAGCGCCCGGCGCTGCTCGGCCAGTTCCTGGGTCTTGCGGGTATAATCGGCCTGCCGCAGGAACGCGCCTTTCAGCGCGCCGGGCAGCACATGAACCTGGCCGTCCAGCTCCAGCTCGAACAGGTCCTCGGCATCGCCAGCGATCTCTTCGGCCTCGGCCGCGTCTTCCGCCTCGAGGGCGAACTCTTCCGCGCGCGCGAGCTCTTCGCCCACCGAGATGGGGTCTTGGTCTTCCATGAATGTCCTCGAAGGTTAGCGCCCGGTCAGGCGGCGGATGCGGTTGAACGACGGATCGGACCGCAGCAGTTGCTCGGCGCGTTCGGCCATCCACCGTTTGGTGTCGGCGAGGCGCCGCGTGTTCTCAACGAGATCGTCCCACGTCTCTTCGGCAGCCCGTGTATGTGGCCGGATGCGGGCTTAGTTCTGGTCGTAGAGCTCGGTCGCGAAGTTCGAGCCCGCAGCGAAGCCAATGGCCGCGCCGGCGGGGGCAGCTACAGGGGCCGCCCACCCTGTGGCGCCTCCCATCGCACCACCGATGGCGCCTCCAGCCGCGCCGGCGAGGATGGAGAAGCCCTCGCGCCACTTGTCGTCCGCCCGCGCGAAGTTCGCGGCGTCGTAAACCAGAGCCGGCGCGCCTCCCGCGCCCTTCGCGACGGCGCGGACAGCTCTGGGCGCCGACTTGGGAATTCTCCTCCCGGTGTCGGCCATGAACCGTGTCTGCGCGGCCAGCGCGCCCTCGGCGGTCATCTGCCCGCGCCGCCGCTTCTCTTCTTCAGGACTCAAGCTGTCGCTCCCGTATTGGTGTTGGCCCCGCGGACAGGACCGCTAGTCTGGAACCTATGAAGAACCCAGAGCAGCCGGGCGCCCCTTAAACGGGCGCCAGGCACAAGTTCGATGATGTCCTGGACGGCGCGCTCACGACGGCGCCGCTATCCGTGGCAGCAGCGCGACGACAGCTTCTCGGCTGAGGATGAGCGGGACACCTGGGGGCTTACCAACGCGCTCGACGGCCTGCTTGGCTTTCCCCTGCTCCTCTACTTCGGCGCGCTCATCACCAAGGACCAGGCGTTCGAGTGGGCGCCTTACGTGGGCTGGCTGTTGGCCGTCGTCGTCTGGACGCCAGTGATCGTCTTCCGGGTCGCCGGGCGCGCCGGCGACAAGCGACGCGCCTCGGCGGTGCTCGCCCATGGACTTCTGCTTTGGCCCCTCGTCGCGCCGGTCGCCGGCTTCGGCGGCAGAGTGGGGCTCCTGCTCTTCTTCCCGGTTCTCTATGCCTGGGGCGGGGTCGCCATGCTGCTCGCCGGGCGTGCGAAGCCCCCGCAGCGGTCGGCGCGATCCTACGCGTGGCTGTTGCAGACGGGCGCGGCGATCTACGGCCTGATCGCACTTGGGCTTGCCGCGCTGGGACTCCTCTCCCTGGGCAGCGGCCTGGGCTTCTTTGGCTTCATCGTAGCCTTCGGCCTCGCCGCCCCCGCCGCCCTTGCTGCGGTCAAGCTCGTGGAACGCGGCCGCGAACCGCCGCCGACGGCGTCGACCTAGCCCACACGCTACGCGCGGTTGCGGGCGTCGTTGATGCGTTTGGTCTCGGCGATCCTCCGACGGTTCTCGATCTCCTCGGGTGTCAGCAGGTCCTCGACAGCGTCGTAGAGGTGCCCGCCGGCCCAGCTTCCAGCGGCTGCGCCGACCGTGCCGGTGACCGGCGCGGCGATGCCGCCGCCCAGGCCCGAGCCAATCGCGCCGCCCACAAGCCCTCCTGCAGCTTCGGCAAGCGCCCGTCCCTTGTTCTTCGCCGTCGCCACGTTCGCAACACTGAGCGCGATGCCGCCGGCGCCGCCGATAAGACCTGGCGAGCCCCGATAGCCGCTTACGAGGTAGCGGACCCTGGGAGCGGCCCGCGGGCCTTTCTGGACGTGAGGCAGATTGTAGATGTTCTCCACCGCCGAGACGGCGCTCTCGCCGATCTGCTTGCCGATGGCGTCTCGTTGTCTTTGATCCATCGCAACGCCTTCTTGTCGCCAACATCGCCGCCGGGCTATGGGAACGTATGTCGAACGCGCTCGAGCCGCATGATTACGATCGAGGCTTTCCCCGCCTCCTGAAGGCCTTCGTGGGAAAGTTCGGCTACCTCGGCATCGCCATGTATGTCTTCAACTTCTTCTGGGGGGATCCGGAGCTTTGGGCCTATGCGCTGGGCTGCTTCGCCGGAGGCTATCTGGCGCTCATCTGGGGCTCCCTCATCGGCGAGGATCATGAGCGGTTCCGACAGGGCGACTTCTGGCGCTGCGCCGCCCTTTTCAGCCTAAGCCTCGCGCCTTGGCTGTTCTTCATCCCGTTCTGGAAGCCGCTCACCACCATTCCGGGACTCATAGCGATCACGGCGGTGATCATGGCTCCGAGCTTCGTCGCGGCATGGCTTGTGCTGTCTGAGAAGCGCCTGCGAACGACGATAGCGCGGGTTCAGCTGCTGAAGGCGGCGGCGGTCTTCTGGTGCGTGGCTGCCATCGTGATCGGCGCGCTATGGCCGCTCGTCGCACCTCCCGGCGGGTGGCGGGTGGCGAGCTTTGTCGTGGGCGTCCCGTCGGCACTGTTTAGCCTCTGGCTCGCCCGCCGCTTCTGGACCCAGCCGCCGGAGCCATACCGCCACCGGATCGACCTCAGCCCCGCATCGCCTTCAGCCGATTAGTCTCCGCTTCGAAGGCCTCGATCTCCAGCTTCCTCGCCTCGTGGGCGCGGTCGCGCTTCAGCGCCTCCACCTCGGCCTTCGCCGCCGCCAACGCCTGGGCCAGCTTGCCCATCTGCTGCTTGGCTTGCTCGATCTCGGGCGATGCGCCCTTCACCTGCGGCGGCAGCAACGCGCCCAGCCGCTGGGCGATCTCGTCCGCGCCGGGCCAGTCCAGGTTCCGCGCCAGCAGGTCGCCCAACAGCGGCGCCGCGGCCGGATAGGCGCGGATCAGCTCGATCATCTGCGTCGCCGCTTCTTCCCGGCGGCTGGTGAAGCTCGGCCCCGAACGCACCGTCAGGTCGTACTTGCCGGCGGTCAGGTCGTAGATCCTGCCGATCTTCCTCAGCTGTTCGCCTGCCTGCCCGCCCGGCGCGACGCCCACGCTCTGCGGCGCCCCGTCCGGACCCAGCACGCGCACCACCCGTGGCGTCGCGTACACCTTAGGGATCAGGTCCAGCATGATGCGCCCGGCGTGCCGGATCGCGCGACTGAGATTGTCGATGTAGTGGAAGGTCGAGACGTCACCCTCCCGCTGCCTCGCCATGATCGCCCGGCCGCTGGTCTCGTTCGACCGGGCCCCCAGGCTCGCGTCATACAGGCCCATGATCGACTTCATGTCGTCGGAGGCGTTCATCGCCTCCTGCAGCGCGCCGGCCGGCACGCCGGCGAACGGCTGGCGCATCGGCGGCTCGGGTCCGTCGTATTCGATGTAGGCGTGGCTCTGGACGTTGGCCGTCGCCCACTTGGCGCTGTCGGTCTCGAACGCCCCCTTCCGCCCGATAAAGGGCGCCTTCGGCGCCAGCGCCACCAGCTCGGTGGAGGTCGTGCGCCAATAGTTGAACATCCGCTGCGGGTCCTTGGCGTCCCGCACCAGGCTGCGCAGCCGGCGCTTGCCGTCCACCATCAGCTCCTCGCCATAGACCGGCACGATCGGGATGAACTTGCCCGCCCAGTCCACCGTCTCCAGCACCTCGGCGCCGGTCATGATCCGCTGCACGACCTTGTGGCTCGCCACCTGCCGCGGCCGGCCGACCACGCTGACGCCCAAGGCGTCGAACATCGCCTTCTGGGCCTTGTAGGTCGGCTCCTCGATCACCTGGCCGTCCGACAGCGCCAGGACCGTCCGCGTGGTCCGCTCGCGCCGCCAGTATTCGGCGATCATGATCCGGTCTCCGTCGACCCAGGGACCCGGCAGCCGGCCGTAGTCCTCCGCTTCCCAGTCCACCGCCTGGGCGCCCTTCCAGCGCGTCTCGAACGCCACCTTGGGCAGCGTGTCCACGACGAAGGCCGTGTTCCAGTCAGCGCTGTCGGCCGCGGTCGACTCCGGATCGCCATACACCGCGAACGGGTTGGCCACCCGCTCCACCACGATGTCCTGGTCGAAGCCGTCGTCGGTGGAATAGCGGGTGTTGATCCGGAAGTAGCCAAGGCCGCTGGTCACCGCGAAGTCCAGGGCCGTGTCGTACGCCACCTCCGCGTCCGAGCTCTGCTCGATGTGCCGGATCAGCCCGTTGAACACCTCCGCCGTCTCGGGGTCCGCGCCGCTGTCCACGGGATGCACCGCGATCGCGGGCTTGTTCTGCCGCGCGTCGTTCACGACCTGGCGGATGAAGGCCGGCAGCCGGTTGATGGTCAGGCAGGGCCGCCCCTCCAGCTCCCGCTCGCGCCGCACCTTCTCGGGCCACTGCTCGCCAAGCCTCGCGAAGCGCAGGTCGTCCAGCGCCTCGCGCCGGTTCTCGGCCTCGGCGTCGGCGGCCAGCTCGAAGGCCTCGCGGGCCTCCCGGATCAGTTCGTCGTCGGACAAGGTGAAGCCTCATAGGCCAGCGCCCGCGCGAGCGAGCTCAGGCGGGTGAGGGCGGCGCGGCGGCCGCCTGGATAATGTCGCAAAGGAAGGGACGCCTGAGGCTCACCACCAGAGGGCGGGCGCACTCATCAACGTTGACAGGACTGTCTCATAAATGCGCGCGGACGTCAAGAACAAAATGCGAACACACCGCAACCACAGCCGCCGAACAATCCGTTGACTTTAACGAATGGTTAAGCTCGTTTCGTCGCGGGGAAGTCGGGGGCGCGATGCGTCTGTCATCGGTAGGTTTGGGCCTGGGGCTGGCGTTGCTGGCCTCGCCCGTTATGGCCGCGACGGCGGACGCCGGCGCAGGCGACGCGCGCACGCACATCATGTGGTTTCCGTCGGACCGGCTATGGACCGAAGCTCTGCCGCTCCAGGCCTGCGCCCCAGGCGCGATCGCGCCCGCTGGCGAGCTGGCCCTCGCCTCCCCGCTCCGGCTGGCGGCCTTCGAACGTCGCGGCGAGCTGATCGCGGAACTTCGTAGCTCGCAGGCCCTCAGCCTCGCCACCCTCACGACTGCGCGCAGGTGCGCCTCGCGAGCCGCCGACGCCGCGACCACGCTGGCCTTGCTGACCGCGGCCGCGGAGACTTGGCCCGCGTTCCAAGGCGCGCTCGCCAGCTGCCTGCAGGCCGAAGGCGCGGCCAAGAGCGTCGGCTCGCTGACGCTGTGGGTCGACACCAGTTGCAACTGGTGAGGCGCGACGCGGCTAGTCGTCCTCCTCAGCCTCCAGCTCGGCCAACAGCCTCCGCAGCTTTGCCACGTCTTCCCGCGACAGCGCCTTGGCCTTGGTGAAGTGCGCGACCATCGGCGCCACCTGGCCGCCGAACAGTCGGTCCAGCAGCCCCTGGCTCTCGGCGGTCACATAGGCCTCACGGCTGACCATGGGCGCATACACGACCCGGCCGCCGCGCCGTTCCGAGGTCACCGCCTGCTTCTTCATCAACCGGCTGATCAGTGTGCGCACCGTGGCCTCGCCCCAGCCGTTGGCTGGAGCGACGGCCGCCATGATCTCCTCGGCCCCCTGCGGGCCCGAGGTCCAAAGCGCCTGCATGATCTGGCTCTCGGCGGCCGATATCCGCGGGGCGGACATCGCTCCGGCTCAAGCTGCGGCGCGGCGGATCCGCGCCTCGAGGTGCCGCTCGCAGATCACCGCGAGGGTCGAGGCCAGCAGCCCCAGCATGATCGCCAGCGTCGCCTCGGCGAAGCCCGGCGCCAGAACGGTCAGGCTGGGGGTCGGCCGCACGTTCGAGATGCCGATGAAGCCCGACAGCAGGATGAAGCTCGCGGTCAGCACGCCCAGGAAGACGCCCGACGAGCGGATGATCTTCAACCACCCCAAGCCTCCCGCGAGGGCCTTGGTGTCGGCGCTCCCGACCTTCGAGAGGTTCAGGGCCCAGATCGCCGGGGCTGCGACGGCGCCGGCGATCATCAGCGCCATGGCCACCTGCACCTCGACCGATGCATCCGCGAACACACCGCCGAACGTCAGCCGCTCTGACGGAGGAACGACCGTCATCCGAGGATCCGCCTGGGCGGACGCAGCCCCCGCCATGGCCCAGGCCGTTATGGCCAGGCTCGTCACCTTTGCTCGCATCGACGTTTTCCTTCCCGTGTTTTTTACAGTTGTAGCACACGCATTCGCTACAGATGTAAAAACGAGAGTCAACCGTCTTGGCCGCCGGCTGTCGGCGTCGTGAAGCTCCCCGCGGCGTGCTGGGCGTCCCAGGCCTTGTCCCGGCCGTAGACGTCGGGGCGGAACACGAGCCCCTCCTCTGTGGGGATGGCGGTGAAATAGGTGATGTAGACAGGGACCGGTTCGACCAGGTCGACGCGCTTCTCTTCGCCGCCCACAGCGACAGCCGCTTCCGCCGCCGTCTCGCCCACCAGCAGGCGGGCCAGGCGCATGGCGTCCTCCAGCCGCACGCAGCCCGAACTGGCGAGCCGCTCCGACTTGGCGAAGTCGCCTTTGTGCGGCGTGTCGTGCAGATAGATGCCCAGCGGGTTGGGCAGCATCAGCTTGACCTTACCCATCATGTTCTTCGGCCCCGGGCGTTGCCGGACGCGCACACTGAGCGTCCCCGCCTCCACGGCCTTCCAGTCGACGGACGCCGGATCCAGCACGGGCGCGCCGTCGGAATAGTCGGCCAGCACCTCCAGCCCTTCGTCCTCGACGTACTTGAGCCCGTGTTCCAGCACCTTGGGCGCGATCGATGTCCGCACCAGGTCCTCAGGCACGTTCCAGTAGGGATTGAAGATCAGGTGGCGGATCATGCCCGCCATGATCGGCGTCGGTTGGCTGGGCTTGCCCGTGACCACCTTCATCGCCGCCAGCTCCTGGCCCTTCTCGTAGAACCAGAGCTGACCCGCCGCAGCGTCCACCATGATGAAGCGCTCGCCGAACGAGGCCGGCAGCGCCTCCGCCCGATGCAGGTTCGCCTCGATCAGGCGCTCGTAATGGGCCGGCCCGGCGTTCAGCGCGGCAAGCGTCGCCGCGTCGGCGCGCCCGGTCGGCTGCAGGCCATGCGCCCGCTGGAACGCGCGGACGGCGTGCTCCAGAGCGCCATCGAAGGGCCGGCCGGTCTCCGGCAACCCCAGCCGCGCGCGCAACTGGTCGACGCGGACGCCGGTGGCGCCCGGCCCCAGGTCTCGCCCAGCGGCGATGCGGATGTCCGGCAAGCCGGCCCACTGTAGCCGATAGCGCTCCAGGGCGCGGGCGAGGTCTTCGTAGATTGGGTTGCGGGCCCCGCTTTCCGCCTCGACCAGGTCGGCCACCGACGGCGCCTGTGCGGCGGTCTCCAGCGCCTCGCGCTTGCCCTTCCTCTTGGGCGCGAGCGCCGGGTCGATGTAGGCCAGGCGCTCGGGCCGGTCCGTCTCGAGCTCCGTCGCCTGGACGGCGTAGGCGGTCGACAACGCCAGCTCGATCTCGGCCAGCCGCCACGGGTCATCGTGTTGGGCGGTCGCGTCGACGCCCAGCCGCGCGGCGAGGCGATCAACATCGAGGCGGAGGCGACCCGGCGCCCAGAGGGGCCGAAACGCCCGCGCGCGGTAGAACGCGGCGACGTCTGGATCGACGCCGCCGGCCTCGATCTGAGCCCGCAGCGCCTGGGCCACGTCCGCGCGCGTCGCAGTCCGCGTGGGCGGGTCAGGCCAGACCTGCGCAGACGCGGACGCCCACCCGGACAGCGCCAGGCAGGCGACCGCTGCGGTTGCTAGCGGAAAGCGCGTGCGCCCAGGCGCTGGCCGCCCTGGCGCACGCGATCCCTTGGCTGCGATCAGCCCCGTTCCCCGGCGCGGGTGGTGGCGCCGGTGTCCGCCGCCGTCCCGGTATCGGCCGGAGCCGGAGCGGGCGCAGGCGCCGGGGCCGGAGCGGGCTCAGCCGCGGGCGCCGCGGCGGCGGTGTTCACCGAGGTCCCGACGTCGGCTTCGGCCATGTCGTCGTTGTTCGAGGCGCAAGCGGCCAGACCCATCAGCCCAGCGAGAGCGACAGCGCAAACAGCAGCACGCATTCGTAATCTCCATCTACCTGTGACGTGCGCTTCAAGTCGGATGCGGCGGCCAAGGTTCCCGCGGCCTCGCAGTGGCCCGATCACGCTATTGTTCCGCCTGACGCGGCGCAGCAAAAAGGCCGGCGGACGGTTTCCCGCCGCGCCGGCCTCCGACGCTTTGACAGGTCCGGCGTTAGGCGCGCCGGCGCTGGAACAGGCCCAGCAGGAACAGCAGCAGGATCGCACCCGCGGTCGCGATCAGCAGGCTAGGCAGGATGCCTTCGCCCGCGTCGAAGCCGAGGGCGGTCGCAATGAAGCTGCCGAGGAACGCACCCACCACGCCGACGATCAGGTTGGTGAGCAAGCCGTGGTTACGCCGCATCACCTTTTCGGCGATCCAGCCGGCCAAGATACCGATGATGATTGCGCCGATAATGCCAACGCCATCCATGAGACGAGTCTCCTCTGTGTCCGCGGGCCTAATGCGGAGCGCAGGCCAAGGTTTCATCAGGTGCGCGTGAGTTGGCCGATGCGCCTCTTGGTTGGCGGGGCTGCAACCCTGGCGCCGTGGCGCGGAATCGGGACCGCCGCGAGCGTCCCGCCCATGGAGTGGCGGCCCCTCGGACTGTTCGATTGCCTTGCGGCCGTGCTCGGCGGGCTTGCCCTGGGGGCTGCGCTCTCCACCGCCGCGATCTTGGCCGCCACGCTCGGCGTCTAGCGGCCTAGCTCCCGCGGCGCTCTGGCCCGGGGTACTCCGGGTCGTCACGGCGCCGCCGGTCCGGGCCGAAGTAGTCTACCGAGCGCACGAACGGCCGCGGCCGATGGATCACCGATTGCAGCCGGCCATAGAGGCCTCGCGCCGTGAAAGGCTTGACTAGGAACTCGTTGGCGCCGGCGTCGCGTGCTTCGGCGACCTTGGCGGGACGACCGTCCGCCGAGAGTACGATGACCGGCAGATAGGGGTTGGCGCCCTCGTGCCGAATGAACCGCAGCAGCGACACGCCGTCGTCGCCGCCCAGGTGCTGGTCGAGGATGGCGATGTCCGGGCTGGCGGTCGTGAGCATTTCCAGCGCCCGCTCGATCCCGCCCGCCTCGTGGACGACCTTCGCGCCCCAGCTCGCCAGCACCGAACGGACCAGCAGCACGGTTTCGTGGCTATCGTCTATGACCAGGAAGTGGACTTTACTCAGGTCCATGCGGTCCCCACGCCGGTCCTCCAGCGCCTACCCCGCCCTTCTTGTCCACGGAACGAACCCCCGGTTGCCGCCTGTGCGGCCCGGTTGCGGGGCCATCCGGAACCGACGACCCGCCCGCCTGTTACACTGATGCGGCGCTGACGAGCCCCCTCTCCGCCGCGTGTCACATCGAAGGCGCCCCGACTGGATCCGGTCGGGGCGTTTTCGCTCGCGGGTCAGGAGGCTCGGACGACCCGGGCGTCCGCGAAGCCGGCCCGAACGACCTTCGCACGCACCGCCTCAGCCTGCTGGGCGCCGCCCTGGCAGTCCACCAGGACCCGATAGAGCGTCACGCCGTCCGCTCGCTGCAGCGACTGGATCCGGGCCGGACCTGCCCCAGTCAGCATGGCCACGGCCCGCTTGGCGTTGCCCGGGTTTGCAAACGCCCCCGCCTGGACACTCAAGGTGGCCGCTTGCGCTATTGCGGCCGCCCTCGAAGGCGCCTCAGGCGGCCGTGGAAGGGCCGAGGGAGCCGGCGCTGCCGCGGCCAGCACGCGCGTCCTGGCGAGCGGCTGTTCCTGACGCGCCGTCGCGATCGGGCGCACGCTGGTGTCGGCCGACATTGCGGCTGGGGGAACGTGAGCGGGCGCTGCGGGCGCGACCGCGAGCTGACTGTGCGTCCTTGGCCGCCGCGCCATGGCGTAGGTCAGCGGCGCGCCTTCACGATAGGTGATCGCCGGCTCGATGAACCGCACGCGCACCAGCTTGGCCTCGGCGCCCGAGACGCCCAGCTCCTGGGCGGCCGCCGCATTCAGCCGGACGAGGTCGTCGCCCATCGCGGCGCGTTCCTCGATGCGAAGCCGCAGCGTCGCGCCAGTGGCGACGCTGGTGATCTGCACGACCGACGGCAACGGCAGGGCGGCGGTCTCGGCGATCACCGCCGCCGGCTCGGCCTTGCGACGCGGCAGCAGTCGCGCGAGCCAACCAGGCCGGGGCGTGGTCTGACGCGCTAGCCCCATCTTCACATAGCGGGGCGCCTGGCGCGGAACGTACCAACCCGCGGTCGGCGCTGGCGCAAGGCCGCCGATCTGGGACGGCGTCCTGAACAAGCCCGCCACGTCCGGCGACGCGGGCGCCTCGGAGCCCTTCGCCGTGGCGCATCCCGTCAGTACGACGCAGACCGCCACGGCCGCGCGCCATTTGGCGAACACGGCAGCTTCTCTCATGTGCGCCTCCCCGCGCAGCGGCTCTGCGGCCGCCGCGCTCAATTTGGACGCGCAGGCGTTTTATTAGTCTTAACAGGGGCTTGTGGCGTGCAGCGGGTGTCGAACGCAACCCTGGCCTGCATCGCGATTGCGGCGTTCGCCGCGGCAGCTTCGCCCTTGGTCACGCGACGTTCAGCTAACATCGTGCTCTTCGCAGGCGCCGCGGCGGTCCTTTCGCGAGCCCATCGACCGTCCCACCCTCACCCCGAGGGGCGGTGGCCGCCGCCGCACCTTCCCTAGCCCATCCACGACAGCGCGCCGACGTGCGCTCGCCGGACGGGCGCCCTGCCGGCAGCCGCGCCCGTCCGGTTCAGCGCGAACTCTCCGAAGGCGTCGGCCCCATGGCTCGCCTGGTCGTGCAGCGGACCGGCATAGCTGCGCGTCGAGCGGTTCCATCGCTTGCGGTAGGCCCGCAGCCGCTCCAGACCGCGGCCGCAGCGCTCCGCATCGAACCAGGTCAGCGGGATCATCAACCGCGCTGCGTTCACCCGCTCTTCCGGATCCGTCGCGTGCCCCGCCGAAATCCCGAACAGCCCCAGAGACGTCAGGGTCTCGAACCGCGAGCGGCCGGTGCCCAGCTCCCGCACCATCACGTCGTGCGGCAGGTGGTGGGTCCCATAGGTGTAGGGCTTACCGGCGATCGCCTGCCGCACCACTGAGGCCAGTCCCTCGCCGCTGGTCTCGAAATAGTCGATCGCCCGCACCTCGCGGCCGGTCTGCTGGAAGAACCAGATGGCCGTGTAGTCATCGATCCCCAGGTCCCACGCGGTGTCGACCTTCAGCGCCGGGTCGTACGGCACGCGCGCGATGCGCCCTGCCCGCTCGGCCTCGCCCAGCAGACCGGCGTAGTAGGTCCCCGGCGCGGCGGCGTTGAAGTCCACCAGGTATTCGGAAGCGAACCGCGCCTCGCCCTCCTCGGGCGAACCCAGCTCGGCGACCAGTTCCGCCTTCTCCTTCTCCAGCTGCGCGGGCGTGAACACATCCGTCTCGGTGGCGGGCGAGCGCAGGCAGAACCACTCGGGATCGTTCATCCGGCTCTCGAACGCGCGCGTCGCGTGGTTGCGCCCCCGCGGCGTCCACAGGAACAAGGCCCAGCCGCCGTTCTCCGCCAGGATGGGCCGCAGGAACTCCCAGGCGTCAGGCTTGGCCAGCGCCCACTCGGAGAACACCACGCCCACCGGCGGTGAGCCCACCAGCGAGTTGTAGTTGTCCGATCCGCAAACCTGCCAGACGGAGCCCTTCTTGAAGTGGATCGCCATTCCGCCATCGAGGGTGCGGGACCGCGTGTGCTTGGGGAACGCTTCGTCGATCCGCCGCAGGCCGGTGTGCGGGTTCACGGCGTCCCAGACCGCTTTGCGCCCCTGACTGGCCTCCGGCAGCAAGTGCCAATACACGCCCGCCCGCTCCAGCACCTGCGTCGCCGCCCAGTGCAAGGCGACCTCGTCCTTACCCCAGCGCCGGTGTGCGGCGACGTCAGCCCGTAGCCCGCCTCGTTCGAGGTAGTGCAGCAGCGGCTTCTGGTACTCGCGCGGCGTCCAGAGGCTCGGCACCCGAGGGAAATCGGCCTCCCTGAGCTTCGTCTTCCGCTTGCTCAAGCCTCGCCTCCGTCATCGACCTCGCGGCAGCCGGGCGGGTCGGTGAACTTGCGCACGATCACGGTCATGCCTTCCGGCTCCGGTGCGGGCGCAGACTTGGTCTCGCGCGGCTTCGGCCGACCGTATCCACGATCCAGAATCTCTCGGGCGGCGGCCATGCGGACCGCCGCCTGTCCATCGCCCTCCATCACGGACTGCAGCGTCTTGAGCGCGCTGATAGCCAGCCGTCGCGCCTCGGTGCGCACCTGAGCCTGCGTGGCTGCTTTGGCCTTCTTGGGCGCCTCACCGTCCGATGTCTGCATGTTCAACTCCGTGAAGAAGGGGCGCGGGCGCACTGGCTCTGTCGATTTTCGACAGAGCGCCCGCCACCTCCATGCTAGTTTGAGATCCGAGATCACGACCCAGGCGCCAGCCGGCCGGTTCTTCCGGCCTCCGGGCGTTTGCCTTGCTTCCGCTCTCGGGACGCGGAGTGCTTCCGATGCCTGGTGACGTCGAATTCCTGGAAGTCGCCCGACGGGCGCGAACGCCGGCGCCGGTCCTTGCGACCCATGCCTTCGCCGCGGCCGGCTACGTGCGCCGCGCCGAAGAGGCGCTGACCCTGCTGTCCCATCTGCAGGACCTCGGCGAACGCGCCGCCATCTGCCGCATCACCGAGACCTGGCTGACCCTGGCCGAAGCCGAGTTGGCTAAGAACGGCGCGCCACGTTGATCGAAGCGACGCGATGCGACCCGACTGGGAGAACCCCAGACGGTTCGTCGCAGGGGGGCATAGAGCGCCACCTCCCCATGTCCTGGATCCTGGATGGAGGCACGACCTCCCCTCCACGATGAACGGATGGAAGAGCGGAGTAGTGACCCAGCCCCACCGTTAGACCGGAGCGGCGGCAGACGCACTCATCAGCGCTGACATAACTCTCTCATAAACGCGCGCTCAAGTCAAGAACAAAACGCGAACTTACTTTATGGCCCAAGTCGCCTCGGACTGGTGGCGTGGCTCAGGTGTCGAGAACGGGAACGAGGTCCTGAGATCATCCAGGACGCCGTCGTCCACATCCTCGAGAACGGCCAGTCGCACTAAGGCTGGGCGAGGATGTTCAGCGCCACCTTCAGCACTGCCTCCAGGCGCGCGCCATCCCGGTCTCCGCCTGCCGCCTCACGAGGAGTTCGCTCCTCGCCGCAGATCTCGTCACACGCGCCGATCAGGTCCGGCTGCATCAGCAGCCGTCGCCGGTAGCCGGCCAGCAGCTCGCTCGCTTGGGCGGTTCCGTGCGCTCGCGCCACCAGATGCTTCAGGGATGGTCCGGCGGCGCTGAAGGCGGTCTGCGCCTGCACCTCCAGCGTCGAAGGAATGGCCGGATCTAGCTTGGCCCGACGATACGCCTGACCGTACCGTTCGCCAGCCGCCGCCTCGGCGACGCTCAGCCGCCCCTTGCGCAATAGCCACTCCAAACCGCTCAGCCGTCGGACCGGCTGCGCCCGCGCCTTGCCTCTCCCGGGGGTCTCAATCGCCGCGCCGCGCGCCCTGGAAAGGGCCACGGTCTCGGCCACGCCGTCCATCACGGCCCGCGCCTCTGCCTGGGCGCGCGCCTGGCGCTCCAGGCGCAGAAGTCTGTCCCGCGCCTGACGCGCAGGGTCCGCCTTCGCCATCTCGTCCTCCGATGTCCTCAGCGGCGCGAGCCGCGCGCCACCACCGCGTCGGCCAGGCGGTAGACCGCCTCGCCCGCTTCTCGTTCGCCTTCGATGATCACCAGCCCTGCGGCGGTGTGGGCCAGCAACTCCCGCAGGAACTGTGCCCGGTCCGGGGGCGCACGACGGCTCAGCGCCCGCGCCACCACCTGGGCCGCGTCCGGCGCCGCGCTCACGACGTGATGGCCGGATAGCCTCCGGCCGCCTTCACCGCCGCGACGTGCTCCGCGTCGCGCGCGAACTTCGGCTTCATCTCGCCTCGCATGGACCCGGCCCGGAAGTTCGCCTCACACCTGCGTCCGAAATTGACGCCGAGACCCAGTTCACTCTTGGCGCGCCAGGCCGGGGCCCCGCCCCGGCGAAGGTTCGCATAGGCCAGCCCGGCCCAGGGATCCTGATCGCTCATGTGGAACTGTATATTATATACATTGGCGTTGCGCAAAGAGTTTCTGCAGGTTATCTACAGCGACGAGACGCCACAGGGACCGCCATGGACGGCCGCGCCGAACGCCTTCGCCGGGCCCGCATCGACAAGGGCTTCGAGACCGCCGCCGCCGCGGCCGACGCGTTCGGCTGGAGCCGCAACACCTACGCCTCGAACGAGAACGGCAACGCGCCCTTCTCATACCGACGCGCCAAGGAATACGCCGCCGCCTTCGGTGTCCGGCCCGAGTGGCTCTATGACGCCGCGGGGCCCATGCAGGGCTCGGCCGAGCCCGGCTTCGTCCAGGTGGTCGGCCGCGTCGGCGCCAACCCTGACGGCGTCGTGCTCTTCGCCACAGGTCAGGATCCTGCGGAGCTCGCGCCGATCCCTCCCGGCGGCACCGAGAAGGCCGCGGCCTTGAAGGTGGTGGGCCACTCCATGCGCGGCGTCGCCGACGACGGCGCCTTGATCTACTTCGAGGACCAGCGCACGCCGCCGACGCCCGACATGCTGGGCCACGTCGTGGTCGTCGAGACCGACACGGACGAGGTTCTAGTCAAGCGCCTGCTGCGCGGCTCGCGCCCTGGCCTCTACGATCTGGAGAGTGTCGCCGGCCCGATGCGCCACGACGCCAAGCTCCGCTGGGCGGCTCACATCACCGCCATCATCCCACCGTTCCAGGCTCGCCGGATCATCCGCGGCGCAGCTTAAATACAGAGCTCGATTTCGCCGAACTGTATGTTTGATGCGGCGCGCCATCGCGCTTGCCAAGTGGCCGGCGAGCGGGCCACCTGCGCCGCATGTGCAACGAGTTCAGTTCTCAGAAGTCCCTCGACGAGCTCCTGCGGGAATTCGGCGAACTCAACATCCCGCTGGACTTCGACGGTGGCAGACCGAACCTTGAGCCGCGCCCCTCCATTCGCCCGACCGACCCGGCGCCGATCATCGTGGGCCAGGACGGCGGCGCGCGCCTGAAGCAGCTGCGTTGGGGCTTCCCGAATCCCAAAGGCGGCCCGGTGATCAACTTCCGCTCGGAAGGCCGCCGGTTCCCGACTGGCCGCTGCCTGATTCCGGCCGACGGCTTCTACGAATTCACCGGGACCAAGAGCCCGAAGTCCAAGTGGCTGTTCGAGCCGCTCGACGGCGGCCTCCTGGGGATCGCTGGCCTCGTGCGCGACGATCGGTTCACGATGCTGACCTGCGCGCCGGGTCCCGACATCGCGCCGTACCACGACCGCCAGGTCGCCATCCTGCCAAGGTCGGCGTGGGCCGCTTGGCTGGGCCCGCCCGAGGAGCAGCCGCCGATCGAGCCGTTGCCCGCCGGCAGCTTGAAAGTCACGCGGGTGCGCTAGGGCAGGTCCTCGGCGAGGATGGCCATCTCGAACATGAACGAGCCGTCCTCGTCTTCGTCCTGGAAGACCACGCCGACGAATTCCTCGCCGATATAGACCTCGCAGGAGTCCTTCTGCTTGGGGCGCGGCACGAGCGTGATACGCGCGTTGGCAAAGGTCCCGCGCAGATGGCCTTCGATCTTGCGGATGGTCTTCTCGTCCACGCGGGCGCTCCTGGAGTACGGCAAATCGGGCGCGAACCTACCGACTCGCCGCGCCTTTAGGAACCTCAGATCACGTAGTCGTACACAGCATCGGCCAGCGTGTGGTCCATGCTCTTGGCGGGCTCCTCGCAGGTCGGGCAGTTGACCAGCCGCGCGGGGACGCCCGCAGCGGTGCATCCGGGCGGCACCGGCTTCAGCACGACGGAGCCCGAGGCGACCTTGGCATAGTCGCCGATGGTGATGTTGCCCAGCACCTTCGCGCCGGCGCCCAGCAGCACGCCCTTGCCGACCTTCGGGTGGCGGTCGCCGCGTTCGGCGCCCGTGCCGCCCAGGGTCACGCCCTGCAGCATCGAGACGTCGTCGCCGATCACCGCGGTCTCGCCGATGACGATGCCGGTGCCGTGATCGACGAACACGCCGCGGCCGATCCTCGTCGCCGGGTTGATGTCCACTTGGAACAGCTCGCTCGAGCGGCTCTGCAGGTAGAACGCCAGGGTCTCGCGGCCTTCGTTCCACAGCCAGTGCGCCACTCGGTGGGTCTGCAGCGCCAGGAAGCCCTTGAAGAACAGGAACGGCTGGACATAGCCCTTGCAGGCGGGATCGCGCTCGAACACCGCCTTCAGGTCGGCTTCGGCGGTCTCCACGATGCTCGGATCGGCGTCGTAGGCCTCTTCGATGGTGTCGCGCAGGCTCATGGCCCGCAGCTCCTGGTCGCCCAGCTTGCGCGCAAGCTGGTACGACAGCGCGTCGCCGAGGGTCTCGTGATTGAGGATCACCGCCGCCAGCAGGCTCGCCAGCGCCGCCTCGTTCTTGGCGGCGGCATAGGCTTCGTTGCGCAGCGCGGCCCAGACCGGCGGCGGGCTTGCGGGGCTCACCACCTCGAGGCGGCTCATCGGTTCCTCCCGACCCATAGGCTTCTCCCTTAGCCTAACATGGCGCGCGCCAGCGGCGGCGCCAAAAGCCCTTCACGAGCCATATGGTAAGCCCTGAGCAGCATCGCCACCGTGAGCACGTCCGGCATGTGGCCGACGAGCGCGGCGTCCAGCGCTTCCCGGAACGGCACGCGCGCGATGGCCAGCGCCTCCGTGTCGTCGACCTCGTGCTCGCCGTCCGCCGGCGAGAGCCCCACGGCGAGATATCCCACGGCCAGTTCGTCGGTGATCGAGTTGGAGAGCTGCACCAGCATCAACTCGCGCCACTCGGCGGCCTTGAGGCCGGTTTCCTCGGCAAGTTCCCGCTGCGCCGCCTCGAGCGGGTCCTCGCCGGCGGGCGCGCCGCCTTCCGGTATCTCCCAGCTGTAGTCACCGTGCGGCAGCCGGTGCTGGCCGACGAGGGTCACCGTTCCGTCGTCATGCAGCGGCAGCACCGCTATGGCGATGTTCTTGAAGCTGACGACACCGTACAGCGCGGGGCGGCCGGTCGGCGCGACGGCGTCGTACTCGGTGACGTTGATCCAAGGATTGTCGTAGATCGGGCGCCCCTCGCCGCGCACCCAGGCCTTGCCGTGCGCCTTCAGCCAGGCGGGTTTGCCATTCATCTGTCGCCTCGCCTTGCGGATCGCGCGGGGGCACCCATAAAGGGTGGGCCTCTATCGTTTCCTTAAACGCGAAGTCCAACCTTTGAGCCCTGCCCTGCCGCCCGAGCCTGAGTTCGGGAGCCCGCTGCCGACCGCGCCCGCACCGGAAGTCCTTCGGTTCCTGGCCCTGCGCCGATCCGCCTCCGCGATCACCCTGACCGAGCCTGCACCCCAACCCACCGAGCTGGACCAGTTGCTGAGGCTCGCGGCGCGGGCGCCCGACCATGGCAAGCTGACACCCTGGCGGTTCATCGTGTTGGAAGGCCAGGCCAAGGCGACGTTCGCCGGCCGCCTGGAAGCCCTCGCCCGCAATCGGGAAGACGTCGCCCAGGCGGCGAAGCTCGCCAAGCTCAAGACCCCGCCGCTGGCCGTGGTGGTCGTTTCGCGCGTCAAGGCCGCGGCCATCCCGGAGTGGGAACAGATCCTGTCGGCCGGCGCCGTCTGCACCAACCTGCTGCACGCGGCCCTGGCGATGGGCTACGGGGCGAACTGGATCACGGACTGGTACAGCTTCGATCCGGAGGCGCTCGAAATCCTCGGCCTCAGCGGCGGAGAGCGCGTTGCGGGATTCATGATGATCGGGACGGCCGCGGAGGCGCCGCTCGAGCGGGAGCGGCCGGACGTGGACAGCCTCGTCAGCCGTTGGACGCCCGAAGAGTAGATTCCGGCCCCAGACACACAGCGGCCGGACGGCGCGCCGCGCCGCCCGGCCTGAGGTGACACGCCCGAGGAGAGTTGGGCACGTTCACCTATAGGCCCGTACGCAGCTTTTGGGAAGCCCGAACAGGCTTCCGCGGACTCCGCGGCGTACTTTTCGCGTGCGAGGAGAGTCGGCGCATGAAGCGCGACGCGCCGGTTCTCTCCCAGGCTCAGAAGAGATTCGGGCCGTTAACCACCGCTTTTCTTCCGGCCGGCAGTAGATCGGCGTGAAGCGCCGGGGAAATGCCTGCCCCAGTCTGTTCGCCGCCGCTTAGCCGCGTCCACGATACGGCGCCACGCCCTGGTCCGGTAGCCAAAGACCTTCGGGCGGCGCTCCGCTTTGCCAGAAAACGTCGATGGGAATGCCGCCGCGCGGATACCAGTATCCGCCGATCCTCAGCCATTTCGGGGCGAGTTCGGCGACCAGCCGCCGGCCGATGGCGACCGTGCAATCCTCGTGGAACGCCCCGTGGTTGCGGAACGAGCCGAGGTACAACTTCAACGACTTGGACTCCACCAGCCAATCGGCCGGCGCGTAGTCGATCACGAGGTGCGCAAAGTCGGGCTGCCCCGTCACCGGGCACAGCGACGTGAACTCCGGGGCGACGAAGCGGACCAGGTACGTCGTGTCCGGGTGCGGATTAGGCACGCGCTCCAGGACCGCCGCCTCGGGGCTGTCGAAGCCCCGCACGTCGCGTCCGAGCTGGCTCAGATGGGTCTCTTCCATGGCTGCGGCTTTAGCGGCTACTAGGTCGCCGAACAACACGCGCAGGGAGTGACGCAATGGCTCGGGACTTCGAGGACTTCGTTGTGGTTGTCACCGGCGCCTCCACCGGCCTGGGCCGGGCCGTGGCGGTCGAGACCGCCCGCCAAGGCGCCGCAGTGGTGGTCGTGAACTACGCCCGCAGTTCCGATGAGGCCGAAGAGACAGCCCGGCTGGTGCGCGAGCACGGCGCCCAAGCTGTGCTCGTGCAAGGCGACGTCGCTTCCGACGAGGACTGCCGGAAGATCGCCGCTGCGGCCCAGCCGTTCGGCCGGATCGACGCCCTGTTCAACAACGCCGGCGTGACGCGCTTCGCTGGCCACCACGACCTCGACGCGGTCTCCGGGCAGGACTTCCTGGAGCTCTACGCCGTCAACGTCGTGGGTCCCTATCAGATGATTCGCGCCTGCCGGCCGCTGCTGGAGGCCGCCCCACGCCCAGGCGCCGTCGTCAACACCGCCTCCATCGCCGGCGTGACCGGCATCGGCTCCTCGGTGCCCTATGCGGCGTCCAAGGGGGCGCTTAACACCATGACCCTCTCACTCGCCCGTGCGCTTGCGCCGAAGATCCGCGTGAACGCTGTCTGCCCCGGGTTCATCGATACGCCCTGGTTCGGCAAGGGCATGCCGGACGCCGCCGTCGAGCGGGTTCGCGCCAACGCCCAGGCGACTACGCCGCTCAGGGCGGCGTCCACGCCCGACGACATCGCCGCTTCGACGGTCTTCCTGGCCTCGCCTGCCTCGCGCCATGTCACCGGCGAGACGCTCCTCGTGGACGCCGGCATGCACCTGGGCTTCGCGCCGCTCATGGCGCGCTAGCGGCCCTGCCCAATTATGCGGCGCCGCCCCGGTCCGCCGCCCAAAGTTCGCCCAGCGGGCCTGCGGCAAGGCCTTAGCCTTCCCTGTGCGTTGATCTGCCCGTGAACGCGCCAACCATGGCCGTGCACGGTCGGACTGCGGTCGGATCGGAGACATAGGGGATAGAGAAAATGAACAAGCTCAAAGTGTCGCTTCTCGCCGCCGCAGGCACGCTGGCCTTCTCGGGCGTCGCTCACGCCCAGGACGAAGGCCCGGTTTCGCTGTCGTTCAACGTCGGCGCCGCGACCGAGTACGTCTTCCGGGGGGTCAGCCAGACGGACGAGGATCCGCAGGTGTTCGGCGGCGTGGACGCCACCCTGGGCTCGATCGGCTACGCCGGCGTCTGGGCCTCGAACGTCGATTTCGGCGACTCCACCGATTTCGAATACGACCTCTACGCGGGCGTGCGCCCGACACTCGGCGCCGTCAGCCTTGACTTGGGCGTCATCTACTACGGCTACGCCGACCAGCCTTCGGGCGCGAACTGGGACTATTGGGAAGGCAAGGTCGCGGCCTCCGTGCCCGCCGGCCCGGCCACCTTGGGCGCCGCGGTCTACTACTCGCCCGAGTTCACGGGTGATACGGGCGACGCCTGGTACTACGAGGTGAACGCCACCTACCCGATCCCCCAGACCAAATTCTCGATCAGCGGCGCGCTGGGCCACCAGACGATCGCCGACGCCGGCGATTACACCACCTGGAACCTGGGCGTCGGCTTCGCCCTCACCGACAAGGTCGGCATCGACGTGCGCTACTGGGACACCGACGCCCATGAGTTCGGCAAGCTGTACGACAGCCGCGTCGTCGCAGGCCTGAAGCTCGCCTTCTGAGGCCCGCGCGCCGCGACCACCCCATGCGAAGCCGCCGCGGAGCGCTGCGGCGGCTTTTCGTTTGCGCCTCTAGGCGCTCCTTTTTAAGCTAAGAGGCCTAGCAGACATAGGAGTCGGCGCGCTTCGCACCGTCATTGCCGTGTCTGGCGAGTTCCTGAGCGGCCGCATTCCGGCCTCGGTGTTGGCGATCGGAAGGTGAGCGGAGTGCGACGCATGGAGCGTGTGGCTTTCCGGGCCCAGACCGTCGTCGCCGACGTGGCCCTCGCAGCCTTGGCCTTCGCCCTGGCCTTCATCATCGCGCGCAGTCAGGCCGGCCTGACGCTGGCCGAACTCCCCGGCGCGGCGTTCATCCAGCTCACGGCCATGTACGGGACGATCGCCGGACTGTTCGCGCTCCTCTTCCGGCGCGAGCTGTCGCCCTGGCGCTACGTCTCCATTCCCGACGCCCTGGTGCTGTCGCGCAGCGCCCTGCTCACCGTCGGCGTCTTCCTGCTGGCCGTGTTCGTGCTGAACCGCGCGCAAGGCGTACCGCGGTCGGCCCTCTTCATGGCGCCGCTTTTCCAGATGGCCTTCTCCATGGGCGTCCGCGTCGCCCGCCGTGCGCTTCACGAGCGCGCGCTGGAAAGCTTCTCGCCGCTGAAGACCGTCACCGATCGGCTATCCCAGGCCCCGACCCTGTTGCTGATCGGCCCGCCCTCGCTGGCCGACACTTATCTGCGCGACGTGGCCCGCAGCCACGACCGCACCTACACGCCCGTCGGCATCGTTTCGACCGAGAAGCGCGACGTGGGCCAGCAGGTGCGCGGCGTCTGCATCCTCGACACGCTCGAGCGCCTGGACGAGGCCCTCGCCGAACTGCGCCGCTGGAACCGCTATCCGCGCGCCATCCTGTTCCTGGAAGAGCCCGCACGGCTCAAGGGCCTCACCGCGGACCAGCTGGGCCGCCTGAAGAACGACGGCATCCGCCTGTTGCGCCTGCCGTCGATCGTCGAACTGCCGCAGCACGACAGCGTCACCCTGCTGCCGATGCGTGACATCAATATCGAAGAGCTCCTGGCGCGCGACCCGATCGAACTTGACCGCGGCGCCATCGCCAAGCTGATCCGGGGGCGCCGCGTCCTGATCACGGGCGCCGGCGGCTCGATCGGCGCCGAGCTCTGCCGCCAGGTGGCCGCGTTCGACTGCGCGCACCTGACCCTGCTCGACATCTCGGAGACTTCGCTCTTCGAGATCGAACGCGAGATGCGCGAGACCTTCCCGCACATCCCGCGCAAGGCCATCCTCTGCGACGTGCGTCAGGCGGCGCGCCTGAACGCCGCGTTCAAAACCGAGAAGCCGGACCTGGTCTTCCACGCGGCCGCCCTTAAGCACGTGTCGGTGGTCGAGGAGCATCCCTGCGAGGGCGTGCTCACCAATGTGGTCGGCACCTGGAACGTAACCGAGGCCGCCAAGGCCTGCGGCGCCGGTCAGATGATCCTGATCTCCACCGACAAGGCCGTCGATCCGACAAACGTCATGGGCGCCACCAAGCGCATGGCCGAGGCCGTCATCCAGGCGCAGCAGTCCACCGGCAAGGGCACGCGCTTCTCGGCGGTCCGCTTCGGCAACGTGCTGGGCTCGGCCGGCTCTGTCGTGCCGATCTTCAAGTCGCAGATCGAGCGCGGCGGCCCCGTCACCATCACGCATCCGGAGATGCAACGGTTCTTCATGACCATCCCCGAGGCGGCCCAGCTTGTTCTGCATGCCACCGCCACCTCGGCCGAGGGCGAGCGCCGCGACGCGCGCCTGTTCCTGCTCGAAATGGGCGAGCCGGTCAGGATCCTCGATCTCGCCCGCCAGATGATCGCCCTGTCGGGGCGCACGCCGGGCCGCGACATCGACATCGAGATCACTGGCCTGCGTCCCGGCGAGAAACTGACGGAAGCCCTCTTGGACGAAACCGAGTCCGCCGTCCCCTGCGCGCCCAAGGTGCTGGAGGTGATCACCAACTCCGCCCTGCGCGTGACGCCGGCCCACCTCGCCCACCTGGAGGCGCTCGCCACGAGGGGCGACGAGCAGGAGGTCCGCGGGGCGCTCTTCAGCCTCGTCAGCCAAGTTCGCGGCGAGAAGCCCGGCGCTGCGCCGAACCTGCGCGTCATCGCCCGCGGCTGACCCGCGTCATCACGCCGGTTTGCGCGCCGATGGCGGCGGTGGCGGCCTACGTGCGCTTCTCGACACGCCACGAACGCCGCCGTCGACGTGCTCAGGCCGCGGCCGCTCGTAAGGACGCTACGGCGCCGCCGCGCGCAGCCGAGCCGGCGACGGACAACTTCGATGCTTGGCGAAGCAGCTTCTCACGGCAGACCGACGCGCCCCCGCCGGGCGAACGATCCTGACGTCCAAAGCAAAAGGCCGCGGACACGTCCGCGGCCTTCGCTGCGCCTGAGGGGGCCTGAGCCTACTCGGCGGCCACCACTTGGGGCGTCGAAGCTTGCTCTAGACGCTTCACCAGGGCCTCGTACTCGGCCCACAGGCCCTTCGGCAGGTGGTCCCCGAACCGCTGGTAAAACTCGGGGATCAGCGCAGCCTCTTGGGCCCAGATCGCCGGATCGACGGTGAGCAACAGGTCCAGTTGCTGGTCCGTCAGCGAGAGGCCCGACAGGTCCAGGCTGTCCTTCGTGGGCACCTTGCCGATCGGCGTGTCGACGGCGTCGGCGCGACCTTCCAGCCGCTCGACGATCCACTTCAGCACCCGCGAATTGTCGCCGAAGCCTGGCCACACGAACTTGCCGCGCTCGTCCTTGCGGAACCAGTTGACGAAGTAGATCCGCGGCAGCTTGGCGGCGTCCGCCTTCTGCCCCATCTCCAGCCAGTGGCCGAAGTAGTCGCCCATGTTGTAGCCGCAGAACGGCAGCATGGCGAAGGGATCGCGCCGCAGTTCGCCGATCTTGTTCTCGGCCGCCGCCGTACCTTCCGAGGCGACGTTCGAGGCCATGAACACGCCGTGCGCCCAGTCGCGGGCTTCGGTCACCAGCGGCACCGCCGAGGCGCGGCGGCCGCCGAACAGGATGGCCGAGATCGGCACGCCGGCCGGATCTTCCCATTCCGAGGCGATCACCGGGCACTGCGAGGCGGGCACCGTGAAGCGCGCGTTCGGGTGCGCCGCGGGCTCAGCGCTGTCGGGCGTCCACGGACGGCCCTTCCAGTCGGTCAGGCGGGCCGGCGGCTCCGCCGTCAGGCCTTCCCACCACACGTCGCCGTCCTCGGTGAGCGCGACGTTCGTGAAGATGCAGTTGGAGTGCAGCGCATCGACCGCGTTCTTGTTCGTGACCTCGCCGGTGCCCGGCGCGACGCCGAAGAAGCCGGCCTCCGGGTTCACGGCGTACAGGCGGCCGTCCTGGCCAAAGCGCATCCAGCAGATGTCGTCGCCGATCGTCTCGGCTTTCCAGCCCGCGAGCGTCGGCTGCAGCATCGCCATGTTGGTCTTGCCGCACGCGCTCGGGAAGGCGGCGGCGATGTAGCGGACCTGCCCCTCGGGCGAGGTCAGCTTCAGGATCAGCATATGCTCGGCGAACCAACCCTCGTCACGGGCCATGACCGAGGCGATCCGCAGGGCGAAGCACTTCTTACCCAGCAGGGCGTTGCCGCCGTAGCCCGAGCCGTACGACCAGATCTCGCGCGTCTCGGGGAAGTGGACGATGTACTTGATCTCGTTGCACGGCCACGGAACGTCCTTGGCCCCGTCGATCAGCGGCGCGCCCACCGAGTGGACGGCCGGAACGAAAAAGCCGTCCTCGCCGAGCTGGTCGAGGGCGGCTTGGCCCATGCGCGTCATGATGCGCATTGATACGGCCACGTAGGCCGAATCCGTGATCTCCACGCCAATGGCGCTGATCTTGGAGCCCAGCGGGCCCATGCAGAACGGCACGACGTACATCGTCCGGCCGCGCATCACGCCCTTGAACAGGTCCTTCAGATCGGCGCGCATCTCGCTCGGGTCGAGCCAGTTGTTCGTGGGGCCGGCGTCTTCCGGCTTCTCCGAGCAGATGAAGGTGCGGCTTTCCACCCGCGCCACGTCCCGCGGGTCCGAGGCCGCGTAGAACGAGTTCGGCCGCTTGGCCGGATTCAGCGGTTTCAGCGTTCCGGCGGCGACAAGCTCGGCGGTCAGCCGATCCCATTCGGCGTCGGAACCATCACACCACACCACGCGATCCGGCTGCGTCAGCGCGGCGATCTCGCCGACCCACTGTACGAGCTTGGCGTGTTTCGTCGGCGCGGGCGCAAGTCCCGGGACGGTGGGTTGGCTCATTGACGAAAACTCCCTGGCCCCAACTGAAGCGCCGGCGGGCCGAACGCTCCTTACACGTGAGCAACTCCTTAACCGGCGAACGCGCGTCTGCCTACCGCAGCGCGCTTTCGTTCCGGCTTCGCTGTTGCGTCAACGCCCGAAAACGCAGACTGGCCTCGCCAGTTCACGGGCAATTGCACGAGCTCACCTTGGGTGAGGGCATCCGGAGCGTCCCGGATCGCTTGGGATATTGGCGGCTTGGGCGGAATGGGGCATGTCTCGACCATGGCCGGTCGGGGCAAATCGGCGGCGTCGGACCCGCTCCTCGACGTCTACCTGGAGCGGCGGCCGAATCTCGTCCGCTTCTTCGCCGCGCGCACCGGCTCACAGGCTGCGGCCGAGGACTTGGCCCAGGAGCTCTATCTGAAGCTCGCCGGCCGCAGCGCCGACGGCGACGCCGACAATCCGACGGCCCTCATCTATCGGATCGCGCTCAACCTGATGCTGGACCGCGCCCGCCGGGAAAGCCGTGCGGCGGCGCGTGACGCCGCCTGGCGCACGGTCGCCCACGCCGCCGTGGGCGGGGAGGACGTGGCCGACGTGCCGTCCGCCGAAGACGCCGTCGCCTCGCTGACGCGAGGCGACGG
>NZ_JAPSKZ010000259.1 GCF_031181185.1 Phenylobacterium sp.
GCCGCTGCCCGAGGCCAGCGTCGATCCGGTGCGTCCGTCGTTCGCCCGCGAAGACTTCGAGGCGGCGGAAGGCTTCGCGCCGCTGGCAGAGCCGGCGGACGAGGACGATGTCTTCGAGCTGGAGACGCCGAAGGTATCCGCCGCCGAGGCGGGCAAGCCGCTCTCGACCCGCGAGGTGATCGACCAGGCGCGCGCCGCGGCCCGGGCCCAGCAGAGCGCTCGCCCGCGCCCTGTGGAGATCCGCGCGAAGGTGGACCGGCGCCAGGCTTCCGGCCGCATGTTCGCCGGCTTCGGCACGCCGCGGGCGCGGCGTCCGAACAGCGCCGTGCAGACGGCTCTGATGGTCGCCGGCAGCGCCGCCTTCCTCAGCGTCGGGGCGGCGGGCGTCGTGCTGATGAACGGTCCTCAGGCGGAGGGCGAGAGCTCGGTTCAGGCGCAGCTGGGGACGAGCCCGCGGGCTGCCGTTGCTATCGCGCCGGGACCTGCCGCGGAGCGCAACGCGCCAGTGGTCGACGCCGAGCTCCAGCAGCGCTTCACCGACGCCGTCCGCACCGTGGAGGCGGGTCGTCCCGGAGGCCTGGCCAAGCTGAAGGCCGTCGCCGACGCGGGCCATGCCCCGGCCCAGTTCTATCTGGCGCAGCTCTACGAAGGCGGCCGTTCGGGCGTGGTGCAGAACATGACCGAAGCCCGCCGCTGGACGGCGCGCGCGGCGGAAGGCGGCGAGGCGAACGCCATGCACAACCTCGGCCTCTACTACTTCCGCGGCGAAGGCGGCCCGCAGGACCTGGCTTCCGCCGCCCAGTGGTTCCGCAAGGCGGCCGAACTCGGGGTCGTCGACAGCCAGTACAATCTTGGCCTGATGTACCAGTCCGGCAGCGGCGTTCAGAAGGACCCCGCCGAGGCGCTCAAGTGGTTCAGCCAGGCGGCCGCCCAAGGCGATGGTCTCGCTCGCACGGCCGCCGACCGGCTCAAGGCCCAGTTCGCGCAGAAGCCCAACGCGCCCGCCGCGGGCTAGCCCCATCGCGCTTCGAGGCTAGGGTAGGGCCATGGACATCTACCTGCCCGTCGCCGAGGTCTCGGTGAATGCGCCGCTCATCGTGGCGCTGGGGCTGTTCGTCGGCTTCATCTCGGGCATGTTCGGCATCGGCGGCGGCTTCCTGATGACGCCGATGCTGGTGTTCCTCGGCATCCCGCCGGCGGTCGCCGTAGCCAGCATGTCGAACCACGTGGCCGCCTCGTCCATGTCGAGCGTCATCGCTTATGGTCGGCGGCGCGCGGTGGACCTGCGGATGGGGGGCGTGCTGGCCGCGGGCGGCGTGGTGGGCGCCTTCCTGGGCGTCGAACTCTTCCGCTGGCTCCGCCTACTTGGGCAGGCCGACCTCGTGGTGGCCGTTTCTTACCTGGTGTTCCTGACCATCATCGGCGGCCTGATGCTGACCGAGTCCCTGGGCGCGATCCTGCGTCGCCGCCGCGGGGAGCCCCATCCCCCCAGGCGGGATCGGCGCCCGCCCTGGCTTTACGGCCTGCCGCTGAAGGTGCGGTTCCCCAGGTCCAGGCTCTACATCAGCGTAATCCCGCCGCTGGCGCTGGGCGCGTTCGTCGGGGTGCTTTCGGCCGTCATGGGCGTCGGCGGCGGCTTCATCCTCGTGCCGGCCATGGTCTATCTGCTGCGCATGCCGGCCGGCGTGGTCGTCGGCACGAGCCTGTTGCAGATCATCGTCACGGCCGCGCTCACCGGCGTCCTGCAGGCCGGCCGTAACCAGACGGTGGACGTCGTGCTGGCGGTGCTGCTGCTGGCGGGCGGCATCGTGGGCGCCCAGTACGGCGCCCGCGCCTCCACCCGCTTCCGAGCCGAGGAACTGCGGGCGGTCCTGGCGCTGATCGTCCTGCTGGTCGGCCTGCGCATGGGACTGGGCCTGTTCGTCACCCCCGACGAGCCGTTCGTCCTGATGACCGGGGTGCACGGCTGATGGCGATCGAGGCTCCGCCCCCTGTCGTCTCGGCGGCGCTTACCGAGACCAACGTCCGGGTCAGCGCCGACTTCCGCGGCGCGCGCATCGTGCTCTACGGCGCCGTGTTCCAGGACCAGACCCAGCCCTCGGACGTCGTCGTCATCGTGCGCGGCCCGGAACAGCCCGTCCGAATCACGCGCAAGATCCGGGTGGCCGGCCTCTGGCTCAACAGCCGTCCGGTGGTGTTCGACGGCGCTCCCGGATTCTACATGGCGGCCTCAAACCGGCCGCTCGACGAGATCGCCACCTTCGGCACGCTTCGCCGCCTGGGGGCGGGCGTCGACCATCTGCCGATCAATGCGCCGGCCGAGCAGCGGATCGAGACCCGCTACGGCGTGCGCGACGTCGTCGTCTCCAGCCTGGGCGCCGACTACTACGTGTGGCGCCGCGCGGTCGTGCGGCTGAAGCAGAAGGCCGGCCTGTACGACGAGGACGGACGCGGCGTGCGCTTCGTCGACCGGGGCCTGTTCCGCGCCGAGATCGCGCTGCCGGCCGGGGCGCCCACCGGCGTCTACCGCGCCGACATCCTCTTGTTCGAGAACGGGCGGCCGGTGTCGCGGCGAGTCCGTACGCTGACCGTGGAGAAGGTGGGGTTGGAGCGGACTCTTTACCTCTGGGCGCATAACAGGCCATGGTCCTACGGCCTGGCCTCGATGGCGTTCGCGCTGGCGGCCGGGTGGGCCGCCTCGGCCGCATTCCGGAGAGACTGATTGCTCATGGATGACGTGCGGCCTAGGCGACGGGTCGAGTCCGCCCCGACGGCGCTCTGGATGATCGCCCTCTTCGCCCTGGCTCCTTTTCCGGTGGCGGCTCTGGTCTTCTCCTTCGGTCCCGCTGACGCGGCCCGGGCGGCGCTTTCGACCCTGCTTGCCTGGGCGGCGCTCGTGGTGGCGTTCCTGGGCGGCGTGCGCTGGGGGCTCGAGACTCGCGAGCCTCAGCCGCGCTGGTACCGCCTGGCGTTCTCGGCGCTGACCGCAGCCACCGCCCTGATGGTGTTGCTGGGGCGCGGCCGGGCGCCGGACGCGTGGATCCTCGGCGGCTTCATCGTCGTCTTCATGATCCAGTGGATGTTCGACCACCAGACGCCCGACACGCCCGCCCGATATCCCACGCTGTCGACGGCGATCACCGCCAGCGCCTGCATTTCGCTGGGCCTGGCGCTGGAAAAGGCGCTGAACGCCTGACCGGGTGGAGCCTTCGTCCCGCTCGCGCCGAGGAGGCGCCCACGCTCGAGGCGCTGCAGCTTCGCGCATCGCTCGCCCCGGGCGACCACGTCGAGGAACTGACCGCCAATCCGGACGCCGTCGCGCTTCCCGCCGATCACATCCCGTACGTGTTCCTGGCCGAGGCCGGAGGGCGCGTACTGGGTTTCGCGGTCGTGCTGCCGCGCGAGTACGGCGACGCCGAACTGGACGGCCTGTTCGTCGAGCCCGACGCTTGGCGGCGCGGGATCGGCGCGGCCCTGGTGGCTGAAGCGGTCCGCCGCGGGCGCGCTTGTGGATCGCGCGCGCTGCACGTGGTCGCGAACGCGCGCGCCGTGCCGTTCTACGAGCGCTGCGGGTTCGAGCGGGTGGGCGAGGGGATGACCCGCTTCGCGCCGGCGCCGCTCATGCGCCTCAGGCTCTAGGTTCGGCTCAGGGCGCGCGGCCGACGCCGTACGCCTGCTGTCCGTAACGATCCGCGTCCGCGGCCGCCACGCGCGCCTGG
>NZ_JAPSKZ010000260.1 GCF_031181185.1 Phenylobacterium sp.
ACCCAGGTGCCGGGCCGCAACGGCAACGCCATCGAGGGGGTGGTCGACACCTTCAACGTCGACGCCTCGGCCTCGTACGAACTGACCGACAACTTCACCCTGACCCTCGAGGGCATCAACCTGACCGATGAGGTCCCGACCCAGTACGTCGGCGACTATCAGCTGGTGTCGGTGCACCACCATACCGGTCGGCAGGTGTTCGCCGGCTTCCGCTACCGCTTCTGATCTCTTCTGAAACGGGTCCGCCCTGCGCCGCCGTCCTGTTGGGACGGCGGCGTTCGCCCGGCCCGGCGAAGTCCTGCCGCCGACGGATGCGAGGGTCGCCCGAGGCGCGTCGGCTGGAGCGGCGAGGCGCCTGACAGCCCAGCGTAACTGAATCTTCGCGGATGTCCTCGTACGTCTTCAAGGAGGGGGACTCATGGGCGACAGAACGCTGCAGCTGGCACGAGAAGCCGGGCTCGACTCGGACAGGTTTGATCATCTGGTCAGTCTGGCCCAGTCGATCTTCGACATGCCGGTGGTGGTCATCACCTTCATCGACGCCTACCAGGCGGTGTTCCGGTCCAATGCCGGACTGGTTTGCGACAGCATCCCGCTGGACCAGTCCGTATCTGCGATCCTCGCCCAGCTGCCGCCGGACGAGGCGCTGCTGATCACCGATGCGACCACGGATGCGAGGGTGGCCAACCATCCGATGGTGACGGGCGATGACGGCCTGCGAAGCTGCGCAGGAATCGCGATCAGGTCCGCCGCGGGGGATCTGATCGGCACCTTCGCCGTCGCGGACCGTCGTCCCCGGTCGGACTTCCCGCAGCCGGCGCTGGCGCAACTCAGGACCCTCGGCCGGTTGGCGGGGTCGATCGCGGAGCAGGTGCGATGCGAGCGGCTGCAGGCGGAGCAGCTTCAGATGCTCGGCATGGCCGAACAGATGTCGGGCGTCGGGACCTGGAAGGTCGATTACCGCACCGAGCGGGTGAATTGGTCCGAGGAAGTCTACCGGATCCATGGTCTGGCGCCGGCCGGCTACGACCCCGTTGTCGAAGACGCCATCCACTTCTATCACCCCGATGACCAGGCGGTCGTCCGCGCCTGCCTTGCAGAGGCGCGGGCCACCGGCGCGCCCTTCGAATTCAAGCTGCGTCTGCGCCGTCCCGACGGTCAGGAGCGGATCGTGGTGTCCCGAGGCGCGGCCCAGCGTTCGGACGCGGGCGAGGTCGTCGTGGTCTTCGGAGTCCTGCAGGACGTCACCGAATCTGAGCAGGCCGCGACGCGGCTTTCCAGGAGCGAGGCCCGCTACAGGCTCCTGGCCAATCGCGCGACAGACGTCATCGCCTGTTACGGGGTCGACGGAATCCTGACCTACATTTCTCCGTCCATCGAAGCGATGAGCGGATATCGGCCCGAGGAGCTGATCGGGCGCCCCGCGACGACCCTGATCCACGCCGAAGACATTCCGGCAGTGGCGGAGAGCTTCCGGCAATTCGTCAGGGCGGACTCGGCCGATGCGATCAGAGGGGTTCGGTATCGCGCGGCGGCCAAGAATGGCGAGTTCCGCTGGTGCGAAGCGCGGACAACCATGGTGCGGGACCAGACGGGCCGCGTCGTCGAGTTCCAGGACGTCGTCCGCGACATCTCGGAAACCAAGGCGCTCGAGGATGAACTGATCTCGGCCCGGGACCGCGCCGAGGCCGCGGCCAACGCCAAGTCCGAATTCCTCTCGAACATGTCGCACGAACTGCGGACCCCGCTGACCAGCGTGATCGGCTTCGCCGACCTTCTGGCGGCCAGCCGCACGCTTCAGGAGGACGAGCGGAGATGCGCCGATCGAATTCGCTCCGGCAGCACGGCTCTGCTCGCGGTGATCAACGACATTCTCGACTATTCCAAGCTGGAGGCCGGCGCTGTTGATCTGGACCCCCGCAGCTTCGACGTTCGACAGCTGGCCCGCGACACCGCCGATATCGTGGAGCAGCAATGCCGATCGAAAGGCCTCGCGCTCACTGTCGAGCTTTCGCCTGAGCTGCCGCCGGCGCTGGTCGGGGACGACGCGCGGCTGCGACAGATTCTGCTGAACCTGCTCTCGAACGCCGTCAAGTTCACCGCCAGGGGCAAGGTTTGCCTGCGCGTCGGCGGCGTGAGCGCCGCGAGCGCCTGGCGGCTTCGCGTAGAGGTGGAGGACACGGGCATCGGGATCGCCGAAGACCAGCGGGAGCGTCTGTTCGAACGCTTCTGCCAAGCCGACACCTCGACCACCCGCACCTACGGCGGAACGGGTCTCGGGCTCGCAATTTCGCGCCGGCTCATCGAGAGGATGCACGGCGCGTTCGGTGTCGAGAGCGAACCGGGCGCGGGTTCGACCTTCTGGTTCGAGGTGGCGCTGCCGGTGGCGGCCTGTGCGGACGTTGCGGAGGAGGTCGCGACGGCCCCGATGGCCGCCGGCGCACGCATCCTTGTGGTCGACGATGTCGCCACGAACCGGGAGCTGGTCTCCGCCCTTGTCGCCGGCTTCGGCATGGATGTGTCGCTCGCCTGTGATGGAGCCGAGGCGGTCGAAGCGGCGATCGGAGGCGGGCTGGACCTGATCCTGATGGACATGCACATGCCGGTGATGGACGGCCTGCAGGCGACGCGCGCCATACGGGCGCTCGGCGGGCACCGGTCGGAGGTGCCGATCATCGCGCTGACGGCCAACGTTTCCCGGGAGCAGATCGACCGGTGCCTGGCCGCAGGCATGAACGATCATGTGGCGAAACCCATCCGAATCGAGGCGCTGGCCAAGGCGCTGGGCGATTGCCTGTCCGGCCGGAGCCCAGCGGCGAGCGGTGCGCAGGTCGCCTGAGGGGGGGCGGCGGCAGGGTCACGAACCCGGACGCTGAACATTGTCTTCGGCCCCGGAACCTTGGCCGTGGCTCGCCGTTAAGGCTGGCTTCCCCCATGCCGGGCGGGGGAGCCGTGGGGCGCAACACTGATCCTTGTCGAGACCATTGCGGGACGGGGGCGCGCGATGCTCGGCCTTGAGCGACATGGCGCCATACCCGTCAGGTTCATCCTGACGGCCGTGATCCTTGCGACCCTTGCGCCCGTCGTCCTCGCAAGCGGCTACAGCCTGCTGCGCTTTGCGGAGGATCAAAGGCGGTCCTACGAGCAGCAGGCGCTCAGGATCGCTACCCGTACGGCCGCAGCCGTGGATCGTGATCTCGAGCTCCTGGACATCGCGCTGGAGACCCTTGGGGCGACCGGCAGGCCGCCGAATCCGCTGGAAGTTCGTGCGCTCGAACTCCAGACGGGCGGCGTGCTGGTTCATCGGCCGGGCGTTTGCCGGGATGCGGCGTATGCGTCCAACCTGCGCCTCGAGCCGGAGCCACATGTCGTGATCTGCGGCCCCGGCGGGCCGGACCTGGCCGCGCGGATGCCGGTGGCGAGCCTGGGTCGGAACCTGACCGCCGCGGGGGCCGATGAGCGTTGGACCCTCTCGATCGTCGACAATGCGGACCGCATCATCTGGCGTTCCCGTGATGCGCCGGCTCATGTCGGCGACCTCGCCACCGCGGACCTGCGCCGCAACGCCCGGGGCGCCGCCGGTTTCTGGCGGGGCACGACGCTCGAGGGAACCCAGGTGGTGGCGGCCTATGCGAGGTCGCGCACGACGGGGTTCAGAGTGGCGGTGGGAGCGCCCGTCGGGATTG
>NZ_JAPSKZ010000039.1 GCF_031181185.1 Phenylobacterium sp.
GGGCGCCGACTTCGAGGTCGAGAACGGCGAGGTGCTGTACGCCCTGGGCGCCATCCGCAACGTCGGCCTCCAGGCCATGGAGCACGTGGTGCAGGTGCGCCGCGAAGGCGGCCCGTTCCGGGACATTTTCGACTTCGTCGAGCGGGTCGATCCCAAACAGGTCAACAAGCGCACCTTCGAGACCCTGGCCCGGGCCGGCGCCTTCGATGCAATATACCCGAACAGGGCCGAGCTGATCGCCTCGGCCGACGCCCTCGTGGGCCATGGGCAGGCGCTGGCGTCGGACCGGGCTGAAGGCAAGGTCAGCCTGTTCGGGGACGATCTTTCTGGCGGCCACCGGCCGCGCCTTACGAAGGCCGAGCCCTGGACCCCCACCGAGCGGCTGGACGAGGAGCTGGCGGCCGTCGGCTTCTACCTGTCGGGGCACCCGCTGGACGACATGATCGAGGCGCTGCGCCGCCGGCGCACCGAGCTCCTGACCGACGCGGTGGCCAAGGCGCTCGCCGGGGCCGAGGCGCTGCGCATGGCCGGTGTCATCCGCCGCAAGCAGGAGCGGCCGTCGCGCAGCGGCGAGAAGTTCGCCTTCGTGACCTTCTCCGATCCCACCGGCGAGTACGAGGTGCTGTTCCCGCCGGAATCGCTGAAACGCTGCCGCGACCTGCTGGAGCCCGGCAAGGCGGTGGCGATCACCGTGCGCGCCAAGGCCAACGAGGGCGAGGTGCGCTTCTTCGGCGACAGCGTCGAGCCGGTGGAGAAGGCCGTCGAGAACGTCGTCGCCGGGCTGCGCGTCCACGTCTCGCCCCGCAGCGCCGAGATCGAGGCGCTGAAGGCGCGGCTGGAAGCGGTGTCGAACACGCGGGGCGGCGAGATCATCGTCGTCGCCCCGCTCGATGGCGGCCGCGAGGTGGAGCTGAAGCTGCCTGGCCGCTTCACCCTCAACAACGCCGCCCGGGGCGCGATCAAGACCGCGCCGGGCGTGGTGTTCGTCGAGGACATCTAGGCCCGAAAACCGCGTTCGGCGAACTTGCCGGCCAAGCTTGGCCTTCCTAGATCACGGACGCCGCGGGGAGGCGGCGTCGTCCATGCTGCTGTTCTGCCGTCGCCTGGGTCCCGCCGGGTTCCTCGCCGCCTTCGTCCTGACGGCGCCCGCCGCGGCGGAGGAGGCGATCGCCACCGCAGGCGGGACCCCGCCGCCCGCCGAAGCCGCGCCGGTCAAGCGCTTCGAGTCGGTCACCGAGCAGTCGCTCGAGGACGCCTGGTGGACGGGCCCGATGCTGGCGTCCGGCGCCGGCACCCTGCCGAAGGGGCGCTGGCTGGTGGAGCCGTACCTCTTCGACGTGAAGACCGACGGCGTCGATGCATTCGGCTCGCTGACGTATGTCCTCTACGGCCTCCACGACCGCGTGACCGTGGGCGTGATCCCGACCTTCAGCTACGCCAAGGTGGATGGCGGCCCCGACGGCTCGCGCGTTCGGGCCGGCGACCTCACGGTGCAGGCGCAGTATCGGCTGACGCAGTTCAGGAAGGGCGGCTGGGTGCCCACGACCTCCATCGTGCTCCAGCAGACCCTGCCCACGGGCAAGTACGACCGCCTGGACGGCCGCGCCGCCGACGGGGTGGGCGGTGGCGCCTACGCCACGACCCTGGGCTTCTACGCTCAGACCTACGCCTGGATGCCGAACGGCCGCATCGCGCGCCTGCGCCTCAACACGTCTGCGACCGCTGCGCGAGCGACGGATGTCCGGGACGACAGCGTCTATGGCACGCCGGCGGGCTTCCGCGGCCGAGCCAAGCCCGGCGCCTCTCTGCTGGTGGACGCAGCCGTAGAATACAGCGCCACTCAGAACTGGGTGCTGGCGCTGGACCTGGTCTACCGCCACGACGAGCCTACCAAGGTAAGCGGCGTCGCCGCGGACGGAGCGCTTGTCCGCTACGACAGCGGCAGCCATGACAGCTTCGCCATCGCGCCGGCCGTGGAGTACAACGTCTCGCCGACGCTGGGCTTCCTGTTCGGGGTGCGGGTCATCCCGGCGATCGGCGGCCGGCAGGCGTCGGTCACCCCGGCCGTGGCCGTCAACATGATCTACTAGGGCGGCGGCCCCCGGGCCCGCGGCTTGATTTTCCGGCGCTTAGCGCCTACATGCGCGCCTCATCCCACACGCAGGTGTTCGGCGTGGGCGGGGAGACATCCCGTCCCATCACCGTTCCGGTCCTCGGTTCCGAGGGTTGCCTGCGGAGGTTTAACCGGAAGAAAGACGAGATACAGACGATGGCTCTGCCTGACTTTTCTATGCGCCAGCTGCTGGAAGCCGGCGCCCACTTCGGCCACCAGACGCACCGCTGGAACCCGAAGATGGACAAGTACATCTTCGGCGCCCGTTCCAACATCCACATCATCGACCTGTCGCAGACGATCCCGCTGCTGCACCAGGCGCTGGTGAAGGTCCGTGAAGTCGCCGCGGGCGGCGGCCGGATCCTGTTCGTGGGCACCAAGCGTCAGGCCTCGGACCCCATCGCCACGGCGGCCAAGCGCTGCGCCCAATACTACGTGAACCACCGTTGGCTGGGCGGCACGCTCACCAACTGGCGCACCGTGTCGGGCTCGATCGCGCGTCTGCGCGAACTCGACTCCGTGATCTCGGGCGAGGGCCAGGGCCGTTCCAAGAAGGAACTGCTGCAGCTCACCCGCGAGCGCGACAAGCTCGAGCTGAGCCTGGGCGGCATCAAGGACATGGGCGGCATCCCCGACCTGATGTTCGTGATCGACACCAACAAGGAAGCGATCGCGATCCAGGAAGCCCGGAAGCTGAACATCCCGGTGATCGCCATCCTGGACACCAACTGCAATCCGGACGGCATCACCTATCCGATCCCCGGGAACGACGACGCCGCGCGCGCCATCCAGCTCTACTGCGATCTGGTGGCCGACTCGATCCTCGACGGCCTGGCCGCCGGCCAAGCCGCCGCGGGCGTGGACCTGGGCGCTTCGGAAGCTCCGGTCGAGCCCACGCTGGCCCGCGAACTGACGCCGGAACCGGCGGCTGAACCCGAGGTCACCGCGCCGGAAGCTGCGGCCCTCGAAGCCGAGATGACCGGCGCCGAAGCCCCGGCCGAACAGTCGGGCGAAGAACAGGCCGGCTAAGCGCCCTCGGGCGCTGGCTGACACGAAACTCTGATGGCGAGCCCTCATGAAGGGGGCTCGTCACGATTCTAGCTTTTGAAGGAGCTGACCATGGCGGAAATCACCGCTGCGCTGGTCAAGGACCTGCGCGAAAAATCCGGCGCCGGCATGATGGACTGCAAGAAGGCGCTGCAGGAGAACAACGGCGACCTCGAAGCCTCGATGGACTGGCTCCGCACGAAGGGCCTGTCCAAGGCGGCCAAGAAGTCGGACCGCGCGGCCGCCGAAGGCCTCGTGGCCGGCAAGGTCGCCGGCGACGGCAAGACCGGCGTGCTGGTCGAGTTCAACGCCGAAACCGACTTCGTGGCCAAGAACGACTCGTTCCAGGCCGCGGCCCGTGAGTTCGCGGACGTGGCGCTGACCGTCGACGGCGACGTCGAGGCCATCCGCAACGCCAAGACCTCGAAGGGCGAAGCCGTCCAGGACGTGATCACCAACCTGATCGCGACCATCGGCGAGAACATGCAGCTGCGCCGCGCCGCCAAGCTGAGCGTCGATCAGGGCGCCGTGTCGCTGTACCTGCACAACAAGCAGGGCGACGACGTGGCCCGCCTGGCCGTGCTCGTGGCCCTGGAAGGCGCGGGCGACCAGGCCGTGCTGCAGGAAGTCGGCCGCAAGATCGCCATGCACGTGGCCGGCACGCCGACCCCGCCGCTGGCGCTCAACTCGGATGAGCTGGATCCGGAAGTCGTCGCCAAGGAGCGCGAAATCCAGACCCAGACCGCGATGGAATCGGGCAAGCCCCGGGAAATCGCCGAGAAGATGGTCGAGGGCCGCATCCGCAAGTGGCAGGAAGAAGTGGTGCTTCTGAAGCAGCCCTTCGTCATGAACCCTGACCAGACCATCGAGGAGCTCGTCGCTGAGACCTCGAAGCAGGTCGGCTCACCGCTGAAGGTGAAGGGCTTCGTGCGCTTCGCCCTGGGCGAGGGCGTCGAGAAGAAGGTCGACGACTTCGCGGCCGAAGTGGCCTCGATGACCAGCGCGAGCTAGGCGCTCGACCGAAACTGACCCTTTGGGGGCGCGGCGCGTTCGACGCGCGCCGCGCCCTTGATGTATCTACTTCCCGCCCACCAGGAATCCGGACTCCGATGACCGACGCCAAGCCCCGCTACAAACGAGTGCTGTTGAAGGTTTCGGGCGAAGTCCTGATGGGGGACCAGCCGTTCGGCATCGACACCAACACCCTCGAGCGGACGGCCGAGGACATCGCCGAGGTGGTGCGCACCGGCGTCCAGCTGTGCCTGGTGATCGGCGGCGGCAACATCTTCCGGGGAGTCTCGCTCGCCGGCCGCGGCATGGAGCGGGCCAGCGCCGACTACATGGGCATGCTGGCGACCGTGATGAACGCGCTGGCCCTGCAGGCGGCGCTCGAGAAGATCGGCGTCTACACGCGCGTGCAGTCCGCGATCCCGATGGAGGCGGTCTGCGAGCCCTACATCCGCCGCCGCGCCCAGCGGCACCTGGAGAAGGGGCGGGTCGTGATCTTCGCCGCCGGCGTCGGCGCGCCGTTCTTCACGACGGACTCGGGCGCTGCGCTGCGTGCGGCCGAGATGGGCTGCGAGGCGCTGTTCAAGGGCACCAGCGTCGACGGCGTTTATACCGCCGATCCCAAGAAGGACGCCGACGCCCAGCGCTACGAGACCCTGAGCTACACGGACGTGCTGGCCAAGGACCTGCGGGTCATGGACGCCTCGGCCGTCAGCCTGATGCGCGACAACCAGATCCCGATCGTGGTGTTCTCGATCCGGGAGCGCGGCAATTTCCTGAAGGTGCTGAAGGGCGAGGGGACCTTCACCACCATCGCCTAGCGGCCTAGTTTCAGCGCCAATCGAATTCGAACGGGAGACAACACCGTCATGGCCACCACCGAGAAGCCCGTGCTTTCCAAGTACAAGGACCGCATGGAGAAGGCCGTCGCGGCGCTGAAGGAAGAGTTCGGCTCGCTGCGGACCGGCCGCGCCTCCGCTAGCCTGCTCGACCAGATCCACGTCGAGGCCTACGGCTCGTCGATGCCGCTGAACCAGGTGGCCGCCGTCAGCGTCCCCGAGCCACGGATGATCAGCGTCAGCGTCTGGGACCGCGGCATGGTGGTCTCGGTCGAGAAGGCGATCCGCCAGTCGGACCTGGGCCTGAATCCCGTCGTCGATGGCCAGAACCTGCGCATCCCGATCCCGCCGCTGACCGAGGAGCGCCGCAAGGAGCTCGCCAAGGTCGCCAGCCGCTACGCCGAGCAGCAGCGGGTCGCCGTGCGCAACATCCGGCGCGACGCCAACGAGGACCTGCGCAAGGCCCAGAAGGACAACGTCATCAGCCAGGACGAAGAAAAGCGCATGGAGTCCGAGGTCCAGAAGATGACCGACGAGGCGATCAAGCGCATCGACGAAGCCTTGAAAACCAAAGAACAAGAGATCATGCAGGTCTGACCCGGCGCTTCGCCGGCACGCCTCCCAGGATCATCCCGACCGATGGCCGCCCAAGACAAGACGCCGTTCGCGGGCGCGCCCGACCCGGGGCAGGGCGCCCAGGGCCGGCCGCTGCACGTCGCCATCGTCATGGATGGCAACGGCCGTAGGGCCAAGCGCCGCGGCCTGCCGCGCACGCTGGGACATCGCGAGGGCGTCGAGGCGCTGAAACGGACGGTCGCGGCGGCGGGCGAGCTCAACATCCGGTGGCTGACGGTCTTCGGCTTCTCCACCGAGAACTGGAGCCGGCCGGCGGCCGAGGTGGCCGAGCTGATGGCGCTGCCGAAGCGCTACTTCGAAAGCGATATCGCCCGGCTCGAACGCGAGGGCGTGCGCGTGCGCGTCATCGGGCGCCGTGAGGGGCTCTCGGCCGAGCTGGTGAAGATCATCGAGGGCGCCCAAGAGCGCACCGCGAACAACGACCGCTTCTTCCTGAACATCGCCTTCAACTACGGCGGCCAGGCCGATATCGCCGACGCCGCGCGACGCTTCGCAGAAGAGGTCGCCACGGGCCGCGCAAAGCCCGAGGACCTGGACGAGCGCCGCTTCACCAGCCTGCTGGCCACGGCCGACTCGCCGCCACCGGACGTGATCATCCGGCCCTCGGGCGAGCAGCGGCTGTCGAACTTCCTCCTGTGGGAAGCCGCCTATGCCGAACTCGTCTTCCAGGACGTGCTGTGGCCCGACTACGGGGCCGAGCACCTGAAGGCGGCGCTGGCGGCTTTTTCCGCGCGGGACCGGCGCTATGGCGCGATCGTGGCCGATGACGTCCTCGCCGCCGGCTAAGCGGTTCGACTGGTCCAACCTCGGCCTGCGGATCGCCTCGGCCGTGGTGATCGCGCCGGCCGCGGTGGGCGCCGCCTGGCTGGGCGGCTGGCCCTATCTGGTGCTCATCGCGATCGGCGTCGCCCTGCTGGCGCTGGAGTGGGGCGGCATGAGCGCGCCCGTCGCGCCGACGCGGGTCTCCGCCGCTGTCACCGTCGCCGTTCTCGCCAGCGTGTTCCTGGCCTACCAGGACCAGGATGTGCTGGCCTGGAGCGCCGTGGCGGTGGGCGCACTGGCCGCCGCCCTGGTCGCGCGGGGCGTGGCCGAACGGCCGGCCGACGCGGCGTTCGGGGTGATCTACATCGCGCCGGCGGCCATCTGCCTCGTCTGGCTGAGGTCCACGGACCAGGGCCACTGGTGGATGATGACCCTGTTCGCGGCCACCTGGGCCGCCGACATCGGCGCCTTCGCCGTCGGCAGCCTGCTGAAGGGGCCCAAGCTGTGGCCCCGGTTCTCGCCCAACAAGACGTGGTCGGGGTTCGTGGGCGGGCTGGCCGCCTCGTCGCTCGCCGGCCTCGCCATGGCGCTGTTCAGCGTTTTCCAGCTCAACCTCATCGCCGCAGCCTTCGTGGGCCTCTGCGTGGGCCTCGCGACCATGGCCGGCGACCTCTGGGAATCGGCCCTCAAGCGACGCTTCGGGGTGAAGGACTCGGGTGACCTCATCCCCGGCCACGGCGGTCTGCTGGACCGGGTCGACGGGCTGATGTTCGCCGTGGTCGTGATGGCCGTGGTCCGGCTCGCCAACATCTGGGGATGGCATTGAATCTGCCGCGTAAGGTCAGCGTCCTGGGCTCCACCGGCTCGATCGGGGTCTCGACCCTGGATCTCTTCGAACAGGCGGGCGTCGAGGTGGAGGTCGTGGCCCTGACGGCCGGCCGCAACGTCGAGCGCCTCGCCGACCAGGCGTTGCGCTGGCGCCCCAAGCTGGCGGTGATCGAGGACGAGGCGGCGCTGCCGCGGCTGCGCGAGCGGCTCAAGGGTTCGGGCATCGAGGTCGCCGCCGGCGCCTCGGCCGTTGCGGACGCCGCAGCTGCGGACGCTCAGTGGGTGATGTCGGCCATCGTCGGCTTCGCGGGCCTGGCGCCCACGCTGGCGGCCGCGAAGGCCGGGGCGGTGATCGCGCTCGCCAACAAGGAAAGCCTGGTCTGTGCAGGGCCGTCGCTCCTGCGGACGGCGAAACTCGCCGGCGGCGCCGTCGTGCCGGTCGATTCGGAGCATTCGGCGATCTTCCAGGTGCTGGACCCCGCCGTAGCGGGCCAGGTCTCGCGCCTGATCCTGACGTCCTCCGGCGGGCCCTTCCGGGCGGCTACGCGCGATCAGATGGCGGCCGCAACACCGGAGCGAGCGCTGGCGCACCCGAACTTCTCAATGGGCGCCAAGATTTCGATCGATTCCGCGACCATGATGAACAAGGGACTGGAGGTCATCGAGGCCGCCTACCTGTTCTCCATGCCGCCAGAACGGATCGAAGTCCTGGTCCACCCGCAACAGATCATCCACAGCCTGGTCGAGTACGCCGACGGGTCGACGCTGGCCCAGCTCGGGCCGCCAGACATGCGCCCGCCGATCGCCTGCGCCTTCGCCTGGCCCGACCGGCTGCCGTGGCCCGCGCCGAAGCTCGATCTGGTCAATGCCGGCCCGCTGACGTTCGAGCACCCCGACGCCGACCGCTTCCCGGCGCTCCGTATCGCCAAGGAAGCGCTGAAGGCTGGCGGTCACGCGCCGGCGGCCATGAATGCGGCCAACGAGCGCGCCGTGGCGGCCTTCCTTGACCGGCGCATCGGCTTCCTGGACATCAGTTCCGTGGTCTCCGAGACGCTGGAACGGCTGGACGGCATGGATTTCGCAGCGGACAACAGCGACGCCCTGGAGTGCGCCAGAACGACCGACGCGGAAGCGCGCCGGGTGGCGGACGACGTAGTGGGCGGCCTGGCCACGGCCTGATGGAGTGATCGCGGCGATGCAGATCTTCAACGACTTCCTGCTCACCGCGGTGTGCTTCGTCCTCGTCCTGGGGGTGGTCGTCACCGTCCACGAGCTGGGTCACTTCCTGGCCGCCAAGTGGCTGGGGACCAAGATCGACCGCTTCTCCATCGGCTTCGGCCGGGCGATCGCCAGCTGGCGCGACAAGGCCGGCGTCGAGTGGCGCATCGGCTGGGCGCCGCTGGGCGGCTACGTCCGCTTCGCCGGCGACGACAACGCCGCCTCCCTGCCGGATTCCGAGGACTTGGCCGAGATGCGTCGCGACCTCGTGCGCCGGGAAGGCGAGGGGGCGCTGTCGCAGTACTTCCACTTCAAGCCCCTCTGGCAGCGGGCGATCATCGTGGCCGCGGGGCCGTTCGCGAACTTCGCTTTGGCGATCGCCATCTTCGCCGGCCTGCTGATGAGCTTCGGCGAGGTCGTGCTGCCGTTCCGGGTGGCGCAGGTGACGCCGAACAGCGCCGCCGAGGCCGCCGGTTTCCGGCCGGGCGACCTGATTGTCGAAGCCAACGGCCGCGAAGTTCGCCGCTTCGACGAGGTGCAGCAGCTGGTGCGCGTGCGGGCCGAGGTACCGACCCGGTTCGTGGTCGAGCGCGGCGGGCAGCGCGTGGTGCTGGTGGCGACGCCGCGCTGGGAGACCCAGAGCGACGCCGTGGCCGGCGAGCAGCGCGTGGGCGTCCTGGGCCTGGCGCCGTCGCAGCGCTACGAAGATTTCGTGCGCGTCCGCTATGGGCCCGTCGAGGCGCTCGTGGGCGGCGCCAAGCGCACCTGGAACGTGCTCGAGACCAGCGTCTATTACCTTGGCCGAATGGTGACGGGGCAGGTCGGAACCGACCAGTTACGCGGACCGCTCGGCATCGCCAGCGTCACCAAGAACGTCGCCCAGATCGGCGCCGAGGGCGCGCCCTCTGTCGGCCACATGCTGCTGGGCGCGGGCCTGAACCTTCTGCAGCTGGTGGCCCTGATCTCGGTCAGCATCGGCTTCATGAACCTGCTGCCGGTTCCGGTGCTCGATGGCGGGCATCTGCTCTTCTATGCCTACGAAGCGATCGCGCGGCGCCCTCTTGCCGCCAAGGTTCAAGCTGCAGGGTACCGCGTAGGCCTTGCGCTCGTCCTCGGTTTGATGTTGTTCGCGACTTGGAACGATTTGCAGCGCCTGCGTGTGTTCAATCTGTTCGGCGGCCTATTCTCCTAGGCTCTCGGTCCCACAAAACGGCTGATTCGATGCTCAAGACCCGCGCCCGCAGCGCTGCGCTCGCCTCAGGGCTTGCCCTTCTCCTGGGCTCGACCGCTCTCGTCGCGCCAACGCTCGCCTACGCCCAGCAACAGACGGGCGTGGTGCAGCGCATCCTCGTGCAGGGCAACGAACGGATCGAACAGGCGACGGTCGTCTCGTACCTGCCGGTGCAGGTGGGCGAGACCGTCACGCCCGAGAAGATCGACCTGGCGCTGAAGGCGCTGTTCCGGACCGACCTCTTCGCCGACGTGAAGATCGACTACCAGAACGGCGACATGGTCATCACTGTCGTCGAGAACCCGATCATCAACCGGGTGATCTTCGAGGGGAACTCGGGCCTCAAGGAAGACAAGCTGCGCGACGAGGTGTCGATTCGTCCGCGCGGCATCTTCACCCGCGCCAAGGTCCAGAACGACGTGCAGCGCATCGTCGAGCTCTACCGCCGTTCGGGCCGGATCTCGGCCACGGTGACGCCGCAGATCATCGAGCTGCCCCAGAAGCGCGTCGACCTGATCTTCAAGATCGACGAGGGTCCGAAGAGCGGCATCCTCTCGGTCAACTTCCTCGGCAACAAGGCCTTCTCGGACAACGACCTGCGCGACGTGGTCGTGACCGAGGAGAGCCGTTGGTACAAGTTCTTCTCGAACAACGCCAACTACGACCCCGACCGCCTGGAATACGACAAGGAGCAGCTGCGGAAGCACTATCGCAACCGCGGCTACTACGACTTCCGGGTCTCGTCCGCGGTGGCCGAGCTCGCGCCCGACAAGAACGGCTTCGTCGTCACCTACACGGTGGACGAGGGCCCGCGGTACGACTTCGGCAAGGTCGAGGTGCAGACCGAGCTGCAGAAGCTCGACAAGAACGTGCTGGTGGCGCTGCTGCCGATCCGCGAGGGCCAGACCTATCAGGACGAGGCGATCGAGCAGGCGACCGACGCCCTGACCTTCGCCGCCGGGGCCGCGGGCTTCGCCTTCGTGGATGTCCGCCCGAACTACACGCCGAACCGCGAGACGCGGAAGGTGGACGTCACCTTCCAGGTCCGCGAGGGACCGCGGGTGTACGTCGACCGCATCGACATCGTCGGCAACACCCAGACGCTCGACTATGTGATCCGCCGCGAGATGAGCGTGGTCGAGGGCGACGCCTACAACCGCGCCCTCGTGGACCGTTCGCGCCGGCAGATCCGCGCCCTGGGCTTCTTCAAGGAAGTCGAGATCACCGAGACGCCCGGCTCGGCGCCCGACCGCACGGCGCTGCAGGTGAAGGTCGAGGAACAGCCCACCGGCGAACTGTCGTTCAGCGCCGGCTACTCCTCGGTCGACCAGCTGGTGCTGGACCTGGGCATCACCCAGCGCAACTTCCGCGGCCGCGGCCAGGACGTGCGTGCGCGGGTGTCGGTGGGTTCCCTGCGCCAGCAGCTGGACTTCTCGTTCACCGAGCCGCGCTTCCTGGGCCGTGATGTGGCCGCCGGCATCGACGTCTACGGCTACCGCATCGACTACTCGGAGTACGCCTCCTACAAGACGAGCACCTACGGGACGACGCTGCGGGCCAACTTCCCGCTCAGCCTGAACTCGCGCGGCTCGCTACGCTACACGCTGCGCCAGGACGACATCGAGATCCCAAATTCGGACTTCTACTGCAACGGCGACCCGAACGATCCGACCAGCGGTCCCTCGATGTCGCAGGCGCTCTGCGGGCAGCTGGGCTCGCGCCTGACCTCGCTGGTGGGCTACGGCATCCGCTTCGACCGCCGGAACGACTACCTGAACCCGACGCGCGGCTTCTACGTCGACTTCGTGCAGGACTTCGCCGGCGTCGGCGGCAACGTGAACTATGTGCGCAGCGAGGTGGAAGGCGGCTGGTACCACGGCTTCAACAAGGACTTCATCCTCAGCCTGACCGGCTCCGCCGGCTACGTCGAAGGCTGGGCCGGCGACAACGTCCGGATCAACGACCGCTTCTACAAGGGCGGGAACACCTTCCGCGGCTTCGAGACCGCCGGCATCGGCCCGCGCGACATGACCAATGCGCGCGAAGACGCTCTGGGCGGCAAGGCCTACGCGATCGGCTCGATGGAGCTCACCGTGCCGACCTTCCTGCCCGAGCAGTATGGCATCAAGGCCGCGCTGTTCACCGACGTCGGTACGCTGGGCCTCCTCGACAAGGAGGACAGGCAGTGCCCGCCGCCCGGCACGACGGAATGTCCTCTGGGTTCGGAAGACCCGCTGATCAAGGACGATCTGTCGCTTCGCGCTTCGGCCGGTATCAGCATCTTCTGGCGTTCGCCGATGGGTCCGATCAGGTTCGACTTCAGCCGCGTTTTGGCCAAAGAGGACTACGACAAGACCGAGACCTTCCGGTTCTCCACCTCAACCAGGTTCTAGGAAACATATGAACTTCAAGACCTTCGCCGCGGCGGGCTGCGCCGCGACCGCCATCCTGGGCCTCGCGGGCCAGGCTGCCGCTCAGCAGCGTCCCGCGGCCCCGGCCGCTACGCCTCCCGTCGCCCAGACCAACGCCGGCCCGGCGGTGACCCATGGCGCGCCCGTTCCGGGCGTCTGCATCCTGTCGATCCAGGGCGCCATCGGCGGCTCGACCGTCGGCCGCTATGTCGACACGCGGATGCAGCAGATCATCCAGCAGGTGAACGCCGAGCTGAACAGCGAGCGCACGGCCATCGAGAACGAGGGCAAGACCCTCGACACCCAGCGCGCCACCCTGGACCGCACCACGCTCGAGCAGCGCACCGCGGCCCTGCAGGTCCGCGTCAATGCGCTGCAGCGCAAGGCCGCCCAGCGCGAACGCGAAGTCCAGGCGACCGAGCAGAAGGCCATCGGCCGCGTCGGCCAGGAGATGGAGCCGCTGATCCGCCAGGTGTACCAACAGCGCCAGTGCTCGGTCCTGCTGAGCCGTGAAGCCATCGTGCTGGGGAACCCGGCCATGGACATCACGCCGGGCGTGGTCCAGGCGCTGAACGCCAAGATCACCCAGTTCGCGTTCGACCGCGAACGTCTGGACCAGCAGGCGCCGGCCGCCGCGGCCCCCGCGCCGGCCCAGACCACGCCGCAGCGCCGCTAGCGGCTGGCGCGGGTCGAGCTTTCTGCGCTAGGCGGAGCCATGCCCGATCCGCGCTTCTTCGAAGACCTGGGACCTGTCCCCCTCGCCGAGCTGGCCAAGCTCGGCGGGGCGGAACTGGCTGCGCCCGAGGCGGGCGAACGGCTGATCGGCGCCGTGGCCGTGCTGGCGCACGCGGGACCTGACGCGGTCACCTTCCTGACGGATCGCAAGCACGCCGCGGGCCTGACGGGTCGGCCCGCCGCCTGTTTCGTGCAGGCGAGGGACGCCGCGCTGCTGCCCGAAGGCTGCGCGGCCCTGATCTGCGCCAATCCGCAGGGATCCTACGCGGCCGCGGCCCAGCGGCTGCACCGGCCGCGTGTCGGCGGGGCTGAAGCACGCGGCGCCGACGTCGAGCTCGAGCCGGGCGTCCTGATCGAGGCGGGCGTCGTGCTGGGGGCAGGCGTGAAGATCGGCCGCGGCACGCGGATCGGCGCGAACACGGTCCTCGGTCCCGGCGTCGCCATCGGCCGCGACTGCGACATCGGTCCGAACGTCACCGTCGGTTTCACGCTGATGGGCGACCGGGTTCGCATCCTCGCGGGTGCGCGCATCGGCGAACCTGGCTTCGGCGCGACGGCCGGACCCAAGGGCCTGGTCGACATTCCCCAGCTGGGGCGCGTGATCATCCAGGACGGCGTGACGATCGGGGCGAACACCACGATCGATCGCGGCGCCTTCGATGACACCGTGATTGGCGAGAACACCAAGATCGACAACCTGGTGCAGATCGCCCACAACGTGCGCGTGGGACGGAACTGCGTCATGGCCGCCCACACCGGCATCTCCGGCAGCGTGGTGATCGGCGATGGGGCGCAGTTCGGCGGGCGCGCGGGCGTGGCCGACCACGTGACGATCGGCGCCGGAGCCCGGGTGGGCGCCGCCGCGGGCGTTATGAAGGACATTCCGGCCGGAGAGACCTGGGGCGGCATGCCCGCCCGGCCGATCCGGCTGTGGCTCAAGGAGACCGCGTGGCTCGCCCGGATGGCGAACCGCAAGGGGGCCGAAGGTAGAGGGACTGGCGAATGACGCGCAAGGCGCCGGCGGGGCAGGACCCCACACAGATCGACATCACCGAGGTGCTGGAGCGGATCCCGCACCGGTATCCCTTCCTGCTGGTCGACCGCTGCGAGGAGTACAAGCCCAGCGAGTCGATCGTCGGCATCAAGTGCGTGACGGTCAACGAGCCGTTCTTCCAGGGCCACTTCCCCGACTATCCGGTGATGCCGGGCGTGCTGCTGATCGAAGCCATGGCCCAGACGGGCGCCGTCCTGATGTCCAAGTCGCTGGAAGTCGACACCGCCGGCAAAGCCATCTTCTTCATGTCGGCCGACAACTGCCGCTTCCGGGCGCCGGTGCGTCCGGGCGACGTGGTCCGGATGCCCGTCCGCGTCGTGAAGCACCGCGGCGACGTCTTCAAGTTCGCCGGCCAGGCGATCGTCAACGGCAAGGTCGCGGCCGAAGCCGAGTTCGCCGCCATGGTCGTGGAGACCTGAGCCCCTTGTCCATCGAGGTCCACCCCACCGCCCTGGTCGCTGAGGGCGCCGAACTGGCCGACGGCGTCGTTGTCGGCCCGTTCTGCATCGTCGGACCCCGGGCGAAGATCGGCGCCGGCACGCGCCTGCACGCGCATGTGGTCGTCGAGGGGCGCACCACCCTGGGCGCCGGCAACCAGGTCCATCCTTTCGCCGTGCTGGGCGGCCCGCCGCAGCATACGGCCTACAAGGGCGAGGACACCGAGCTCGTCGTCGGCGACAACAACATCATCCGCGAACACGCCACGATGAACATCGGAACGCCGCACGGCGGCGGCGTGACCCGGGTGGGCTCCAACGGCTTCTACATGATCGAGTCCCATGTGGGGCACGACTGCGTCGTGGGCGACAACGTCATCCTGACGAAACAGGCGACGCTGGGCGGCCACTGCCTGATCGGCGACTTCGTGATCGTGGGCGGCCTGGCGGCCGTGCACCAGTTCACCCGCGTCGGGCGCCACGCCATGATCGGCGGCCTGGCGGCCGTGGTGAAGGACGTGATCCCCTATGGCTCGGTCTGGGGCAATCACGCCCACCTCGAGGGCCTGAACCTCGTGGGCCTGAAGCGGCGGGGCTTCGACCGCGAGACGATCAACACCCTACGCGCCGCCTATCGCCTGCTGTTCGCCGACGAGGGCACGTTCCAGGAGCGCCTGGAGGACACGGCCCAAACCTACGCCCATTGCCCGCAGGTGATGGAGATCATCGAGTTCATCCGCGCCGACGGCAGCCGTCCACTCTGCCTGCCCGAACGCGAAGTCTGATGAAGAAGCTGGGGCTGATCGCCGGCGGCGGCGGGCTGCCTGTCGAGATCGCCGAGCACTGCGAACGCTCGGGCCGGCCGCTGTTCGTGATCCGGCTGAAGGGCTTCGCCGGCGCGCAGCTCGCACCCTATGCCGGCGCGGAAGTGGGTCTGGCCGAGGTCGGCAAGTGCATCAAGGCCCTGAAGCGCGCCGGCTGCGAGGCGGTCTGCCTGGCCGGCATCGTGGCCCGTCCCGATTTCACGAGCCTGGTGCCCGACCTGCGGGGCCTGAAGCTGCTGCCCAAGGCGATCGCGGCCGCCCGCCAGGGCGACGACGCCCTGCTGCGCCTGCTCGTCGGCGAGTTCGAGAAGGAAGGCTTCGAGGTGCAAGGTGCGCACGAGGTCATGGACGACCTCTCGCTGCCCGCCGGCTATCTCGGCCGCCGCGCCGCCGGCGATGCAGATCTTCAGGACGCGCGACGCGCGTTGGCAGTCGCGCGCGCCGTCGGCCAGCTGGACGTGGGCCAGGCCGCCGTCGTCGCGCACGGCCTCGTGCTGGCCGTCGAAGCCCAGGAGGGGACCGACGCCATGTTGGCCCGTGTCGCGGACCTGCCGACGCACCTGAAGGGGATGCCCGGAGCCGGCCGGGGCGTGCTCGCCAAGGCGCCGAAGCCGATCCAGGAGACCCGTGTCGACCTGCCGACCATCGGCCTCGCGACCGTGCAGGGCGTCGCCCGCGCCGGCCTGGCGGGCATCGTGGGTGAGGCGGGCAGGCTGCTGGTGCTGGATCGCGAGGCGGTGATCGCGCTGGCCGATGAGCTGGGCGTCTTCATTCTGGGCGTCGAGGCGGAAGGACAGTGACCGTCGATCGGCTCACGGTCATGCTGGTCGCCGCCGAGGCGTCGGGCGACGACCGTGGCGCCGGACTGATGCGCGCCTTGAAGCGTCGGTTGGGCGAGCGCGTACGCTTCGTGGGCGTGGGCGGCGCGCGCATGCGCCACGAGGGCCTCGACAGCCCCTTCGACATCGCTGAGCTGTCGGTGCTGGGATTGTTCGAAGGGCTCGCCGCCTATCCCAGGGTGCGCCGGCGCGCGAGGGAGGCCGCCGCGATCGCCGCGCGCGAACGGCCCCGCGTCGCGGTCCTCATCGACTCCTGGGGCTTCACGCTTCGCGTGGCTCAGCGGCTGCGGAAGGCGGCTCCCGAGCTGCCGCTGGTGAAGTACGTCGGCCCTCAGGTCTGGGCCTCGCGACCGGGCCGCGCCAAGACGACGGCGGCTACCTACGACCGGCTTCTGTCGATCCACGCGTTCGACGCCCCGTACTTCGAGGCGGCCGGTCTGCCGGTCACCTTCGTCGGCAATTCGGCGCTGGCCGCCGATTTCTCCAACGCGGACCCGGACCGGCTGCGCCGCCAGATCGGCGCGCGGCCCGACGATCCGATCCTGCTGGTGCTGCCCGGCAGCCGCCCCGGCGAGATCGAGCGGGTGCTGCCCGCCTTCGCGGACGCCGCCGCCCGGCTCAAGGCCGAACGGCCCGGCCTGCACGTGATCGTTCCCGCGGCCGAGACGGTGGCCGAGATGGTCAGGGCCCGAGTCGCCGCCTGGCCGCACCGGGCGCATGTGGTGGAAGGCGAGGGGCCGCGCCGAGACGCCATGAAGGCCGCGACGGTGGCGCTGGCCTGTTCGGGCACGGTGACGACGGAGCTGGCCCTCGCGGGCTGTCCGATGGTCGTGGGCTACAGACTGGGCGCCGTGACGCACGCGATCCTCAAGCGGCTGATCACCACCAGGTACGTGACGCTGTTCAACATCGCCGCCCAGGACTTCGTCGCCCCGGAGCTGATCCAGGACGACTGCAACGGACCTGCGCTCGCCAGGGAGGCGGCGCTGCGCCTGGATGATCCGGCGCTTCGCGCGCGGCAGGTCGCGCGTCAGTTCGAGGCGCTGGACAAGATGGGCCGCGGCGGACCCGATCCGGACGATGCGGCCGCGGACGCCGTCCTGGATCTGCTCCGGCCGGGCTAAGCCAGTTCGCTTGCGAAGCGGCGGGCAGGTGGCGCAAACGCGGCCGTCTCCATCTCGAAGATCTCGGGCGTCGCGGGCTCGAGGCCGGCCGCTTCCATCGCCGGCGCGACGGTGTCGGCCAGAAACCGGTTCAGCTGGTCGCGATCTTCCCACGCCTCGACGACGCAGAGTTCGCCGTCCCGATGGCCGTACAGATGAATGAGGGCCCCGGTTGGGGCCGGCGACAGCGGCACCCGCGCCCGGAACGCCGCATACGCCTCGGGTGAGATCCGGTCGGACCGGTAGATGGCCATGACAGCCATGATAGCCTCCAGCTTGCTCGTTGAACGACGTTATCCGATCGGCGACGCTGAGGCTTTTTCAGGCTGGGCGCAACCTCGGCGCGTACGTGCGCGCAAGAAAAAAGGCCGGCCTTGCGGCCGGCCTCTTCCGGAAGGATGCGGCGGCTCAGCCCCGCTTGTCGACGCTCACGTAGTCCCGTTGCGGAGCGCCCGTGTAGAGCTGCCGCGGACGGCCGATCTTCTGGGACGGATCTTCGATCATTTCCTTCCACTGGGCGATCCAGCCGACCGTGCGGGCCAGAGCGAACAGCACGGTGAACATCTCGGGCGGGAAGCCCAGGGCGCGCAGCGTGATGCCCGAGTAGAAGTCGACGTTCGGATAGAGCTTGCGTTCGATGAAGTAGGGATCATTGAGCGCGATCTTCTCGAGCTCCATCGCCACCTTCAGCAGCGGGTCGTCGGCGTTGCCGACCTCGGCCAGCACCTCGTGGCAGGTGGTCTGCATGACCTTCGCCCGCGGGTCGTAGTTCTTGTAGACCCGGTGGCCGAAGCCCATGAGGCGGTAGCGGCGATCCTTCACGCCCTGGACGTACTCAGGGATGCGATCGACGGTGCCGATCTCCTTGAGCATGTTCAGCGCCTCCTCGTTCGCCCCGCCGTGGCTGGGGCCCCAGAGGCAGGCGATGCCGGCGGCGATGCAGGCGAACGGGTTGGCGCCGGACGAGCCGGCGAGGCGGACCGTCGAGGTGGACGCGTTCTGCTCGTGGTCGGCGTGCAGGATGAAGATGCGGTCCATGGCGCGCGTCAGGACCGGGTTCGGCTTCCAATCCTCGGCCGGGACCGAGAAGCACATGCGCAGGAAGTTCTCGGCGTACGAGAGGTCGTTGCGCGGGTACACGAACGGCTGCCCGCGCGAGTACTTGAACGCCCGCGCCGCGATCGTCGGCATCTTGGCGATCATGCGGTGCGTGGCGATCATCCGGTGCTCGGGATCGTCGATGTTCGTGCTGTCGTGGTAGAAGGCCGACAGCGCGCCCACGGCGCCGACCATGATGGCCATCGGGTGAGCATCCCGACGGAAGCCCATGAAGAACCTATCGAACTGCTCGTGCAGCATGGTGTGATAGGTGATGTTGTGCTCGAACTCGGTGTACTCAGCCGCCGTCGGCAGCTCGCCGTGCAGCAGCAGGTAGCAGACCTCGAGGAAGCTCGACTTCTCGGCCAGCTGGTCGATCGGGTAGCCGCGGTGCAGCAGCACGCCCTTGTCGCCGTCGATGAAGGTGATCTTGCTTTCGCAGGACGCCGTCGACGTGAAGCCCGGATCGTAGGTGAAGACGTCGGCTTCAGCGTACAGCTTTCGGATGTCGACGACGTCCGGTCCGGCTGTGCCCTTCAGAACGGGGAGTTCGACGTCCTTGCCGCCGATGCCGATCTTCGCCGTGTCGCCCATGCGGACCCCTTTCGCGGATGCGAGATGAAACGCTCGTTTGGCGGCCTTATAGCGCTTTACGCGGAGCGCGAAAGCGCATCGTCGAGCCGCGCCAGACTTTCCTGCCGGGTAAGGGCCACCATGGTCCCCGCCAGGTCAGGCGCCGGCGCTCCGCCCGAGAGGACGGCGCGCAACTGCGGACCGAACTTGCCGATGCCCACGCCCTCGCGTTCGGCGAACGCGCGGATCGCAGCCTCCAGGTCCGGCACGTCCCAGTGGGGTAGGGCGCCAAGGGCCTCCCGCAGGCGCGAAAGGCGGCCGAGCATCTCCTCGGTCATGGCGGCCTGGGCCTTCTCCGGAAGCTCCAGCGGCCGGCGCTTGAGCGCGAAGACCACGGCGTCCGCCAGCTCCAGGATCGTCTTGGCGCCGTCACGCACGAACGGGATGGTCCGCTCGATCACCGCGATGTCGCCGGCCTCCAGCGGCCAGTCGCGGCTGGCCAGCACGTTCTCCACGAGCGTCGCCAACCGGACAGGCTCGGCCTGACGGATGTAGTGGTTGTTGAGGTGGTTCAGCTTCGCCCAGTCCAGGCGGGCCGGTGCGCTGACCACGTCCTTGATGTCGAACCAGGCGATCGCCTGCTCGTCCGAGAAGATCTCATCGTCGCCATGACCCCAGCCCAGCTTGGCGAGGTAGTTGCGCATGGTCTCGGGCAGATAGCCCATGGCCTCGAAGTCGGTGACCGACTGCGCACCGTGGCGCTTCGATAGTTTGGCGCCGTCGGGGCCGTGGATCAGCGGCAGGTGCGCCCACACCGGGACGTCCCAGCCGAGGCCCTGGTAGATCAGCGTTTGGCGCGCGGCGTTGTTCAGGTGGTCGTCGCCGCGGATCACATGCGTGATGCCCATGTCGTGGTCGTCGACGACCACAGCCAGGTTGTAGGTCGGGGTGCCATCAGTGCGCAGCAGGATCAGGTCGTCGAGCGACTTGTTCTGGAACCGCACCTCGCCCTTCACGGCGTCCTGGATCACGGTGTCGCCCTCCTGCGGCGCCTTCAATCGCACGACGAAGGGCCGGTCAGGAGCGTCGTTGGGCGAGGCGTCGCGCCAGGGCGAGCGCACCACGCGTCCTTCGGCGCGGGCCAGCTCGCGCTCGGCCTCCAGCTCCTCGGGCGTCATGTAGTCGCGATAGGCGGCGCCGCGGGCGAGCAATTCGTCGACGGCCTCACGGTGACGCGCCGCGCGCGCGAACTGGAACACCGGCGCGTCGTCCGCCTCGAGGCCCAGCCACTTCAGCCCCTCGAAAATGACCTGTACGGCCTCTTCGGTCGACCGTTCCCGGTCGGTGTCCTCGATGCGCAGCAGGAACTTGCCGCCGGTGTGGCGCGCGTAAAGCCAGTTGAAAAGCGCGGTCCTCGCCGTGCCAATGTGCATCATGCCGGTGGGCGAGGGGGCGATCCGAGTGCGGACGGGACGGTCGGGCATCGAGCTCGAAGGGTCTGGGGAAGTGGGCGGGAGCGCCGAGGCGGCGCCTCTTAGCACGCGCGTTCGCCGCGCTGCCAGCCTTCGCCGGATCTGGGCGGCCGTGCGCGAGCAGGCCCAGGCCCAGGCGGACCGCTGGACGCTGTGGACGCCGGTGGCGTTCGGCGCCGGCTGCGCCGTTTACTTCGGCTTGCCAAGGGAGCCGCAGGCGTGGGTGGCCTGGGCGATGCTCGCCGCGGCGCTCGCGCTGCTCGCGGCCTCAGGACGCTGGGCCGGCGGACGCGCCGCGGTCGTCGCCTTGGCGCTGTCCGGCTTCGCCTTGGGCGGATTTGCCGTCGCCAAGCTGCGCGCCGGGAGCGTGGCCGCGCCCGTGGCGCTCGCGGGCGCCAGGCCGCAGATCGTCGAAGGGTGGGTGCTCGACATCGCGCCCCCCGGCGAGGGCGGCCAGCGGTTGCTGATCGCCCCGACCCGGATCGGCGACTGGCCGGCCGAGGCCACGCCGATCCGCATTCGCGTGACCCTCAGGCCGGGCACGCCGCTGCCGGCGCCCGGCGAGGCTGTGCAGGTCTTCGCGATCCTCAATCCGCCCCCGCCGCCGGCGAGCCCCGGCGCCTACGATTTCGCCCGCGACGCCTTCTTCGAGAGCGTCGGGGCCGTGGGTCTGGCGCTGCGGCCGCCGGAGGCGATCCAGCCCGCTGCCGCCGCGCCGTGGCGCCTGCGGCTTGCGATGAAGGTCAACGCCGTCCGTTGGGGGCTAACCCAGCGGATCGTCTCCACGCTCGGCCCGGAGAGCGGCGGCCTCGCGGCGGCCATGACCACGGGCCACGAGGCCCATATTCCCAAGGAGCAGGTCGAGAACCTGCGTGCGGCCGGTCTCGCCCACATCATCTCGATCAGCGGCCTGCACATGGCCATCGTGGGCGGGTTCGCCTTCGCGGCCGCCCGCCTGGCGGTGGCGGCTTGGCCGTGGTTGGCGCTGCGGGTCTCCGGCAAGAAGCTCGCGGCCCTCGTAGGTCTCGCCGCCGTGGGCGGCTATCTCGTTCTGTCCGGCGCGCCGCCGCCGGCCGAGCGTGCGGCGATCACGGCTGCCGTGGCCTTCGCCGCGATCCTGGTCGACCGCCAGGCGATCAGCCTGCATGCGCTGGCGCTCGCGGCGATGGGCGTCCTGTTGCTGCAGCCGGAGGCGGTGACCGAGCCGGGTTTCCAGATGTCGTTCGCCGCGACCGCCGCCCTCGTGGCCCTCGCCGAGGCCTGGCCGACCCCCGTACGGGAGATCTCCACGCCGTGGTGGATCCGCTGGCCTCAGGCGGTGGCGACCTGGACCGCCGTGAGCCTCGCCGTCAGCTTCGTGGCCGGTCTCGCGACCGGCCCGTTCGCCATCCAGCACTTCAACCGCGTCTCCACCTGGGGCCTGCTCGCCAATCTGGCGGTGGCGCCGATCTCCTCGTTCCTGCTGATGCCGGCGCTCGCCATCGGGGCCGCGCTCGCGCCGCTCGGGCTCGGCCGTGCGCCGCTGGAGGTGGCGGGCTTCGCCATCGAGCTGATAAACCGCGTCGCGTCCTGGGCCGCCTCGGCGCCTATGGCCCAGACGCTGATCCCCAGCGCGCCGGCTTGGACCCTGCCGGCCTCGTTCCTGGGCCTTCTGTTCGTCTGCCTCTGGCGCGGCTGGCTGCGTTGGGCGGGCCTGCCCCTGGCGCTGGCGGTGTTGTGGGCGCCCCGGCCGCCCACACCCGATGTCTGGATCAGCGCCGACGGCGCGGCCGTGGCAGTGCGCGAAGGGGGTGAGGCCGTCCTGCTGCGGCCGGACGTGAAGCTGTTCGGGGCCGAGTTGTGGTCGCGGCGGCGGGGCCTCGAGCCGCTCACCAGCGAGCTGGAGCGCGACGCGCGCTTCCAGTGCGACCGCTGGAGTTGCGCGCCCGGGCCTGACGCTCCGGTGCGATTGGCTGCGGCCTGGAACCTGCGCCGGCCGCTGAAGGCGGGCCGCCTGGAGCAGCTGTGCGGCACTGCGGAGTTGGTGATCCTCCGGAACGACTTTCGGCCGCAGAGTTGCGCGGCGCCGATGGTGCTCACGGGCGCCGACTTCCGGGCGGGCGGTTCGGCCGAGCTCTACCGCCAGACGGAGGGGACCTGGCGCATCGTCTGGGCCCAGGACTTGCGGGGACGTCGCCCTTGGACCTGGGGCTTCGACCCGCGATGATGTTTGCTAAGCCCCTCCGGGCGAGGGTGCGATCGGGCGAGATCACCCGCACCGTCCGCATCTGGCAGTCGCCACGGGTGAGGGTGGGGGCCCGCTATCGGCTGCTCGACGGCTGGATCCAGGTCACGCGCCTGCAGGAGATCGATCTGGCGGACGTGACGGAGGCCCTCGCGCGCGAGACTGGCTTCGACGGCCTGGCGGCGCTCATGGAAACCGCCCGCCACGGGCGTGGCGAGCGGGTGTTCCTGGTCGATTTCGTGTTCGTGGCGCCTAGCGCGCCAGCCCCTAGTGGTATCGACGAATGAGGCCCACCAGCCGGCCCTGCACCGAAACCTGGTCGGGACCGAAGATGCGGGTCTCGTAAGCCGGGTTCGCCGCTTCGAGGGCGATGGAGGCGCCCTTCTTCCGCAGGCGCTTCAGGGTCGCCTCCTCGCCGTTGACCAGCGCCACGACGATGTCGCCCGAGTTGGCGCTGTCCGTCCGACGGATCACCACGAAGTCGCCGTCGAGGATGCCGGCGTTGATCATCGAGTCGCCCTGGATCTCGAGGACGAAATGCTCGCCCGCGCCCAGCATCACCTCGGGCACCGGCAGGCGGTCGCGTTCCTGCTGGATGGCCTCGATCGGCGTGCCGGCCGCGATCTTGCCGAGGATCGGCAGCTCGCGCGTGTCGTTGGCGGCGATGGGCATTTCCTTGCCCGCGTCCACCAGCTGCGGCTTGAACGGCGCGCGGCCCTTCGGCGGGGCGGCGGTCGTGGCCTGCTGCGGCAGGCGGACGACTTCCAGGGCCCGGGCCCGGTGCGGCAGGCGCCGCAGGAAACCACGCTCTTCCAGCGCCGTGATGAGCCGGTGGATGCCCGACTTCGAGGCGAGGTCGAGAGCTTCCTTCATCTCGTCGAACGAGGGCGAGACGCCGGTTTCCTTGATCCGCTCGTGGATGAACATGAGCAGTTCATGCTGCTTGCGGGTGAGCATGTCAGGCGACCTCTGGAACAAAGCGCAAACGTTGTTTGATGTTCTGTAGATGTTCCTCATTAATGTCAAGTTACGAACGATCCCGCTGAAAACGCGGAAGAACTTCTGTCAGCAGCGGTGGAGAATCGGCGACTCAGCCGAGCAGGGCGCGGGTCGCGGCCGTCACGTCGTCCTGACGCATCAGGCTCTCGCCGACCAGCATGGCCTTCGCGCCGCACCGTTCGAGCCGGGCCGCGTCGGCGGGAGTGAAGATGCCGCTCTCTGTGACCAGCAGGGCCTCCCGAGGCGCCTGCGCCGCCAGCCGCTCGGTGGCGGCCAGGTCGACGGTGAAGGTGCGCAGGTCGCGGTTGTTCACGCCCACGAGGTCGGCGCCCAGGTGGCCGGCGCGTTCCATTTCCGCCTCGTCGTGGACCTCGACCAGGGCGTCCATGCCGAAGCGGCGGGCCTCGGCCATCAGATCGGCGGCCAGGGCGTCGTCGACCATCGCCAGGATGACCAGGATGGCGTCCGCGCCCAGGCCGCGGGATTCGGCCACCTGCCAGGGATCGACGAGGAAGTCCTTGCGGATGCAGGGCAGCCGCACGGCATCGCGCGCAGCGGCCAGATAGCTGTCGTGCCCCTGGAAGGAGGGTCCGTCGGTCAGAACGGACAGGCAGGCCGCGCCGCCGTCGGCGTAGGCCCGCGCCAGGGTCGGTGGGTCGAAGTCCGCGCGGATCAGCCCCTTCGACGGAGACGCCTTCTTGATCTCGGCGATGAGCGCGAGGCGGCCGGGCTCGTGGGCCTGTTCGAGGGCGCGCCGGAAGCCGCGCGGCGGGGTCGCCAGCCGCGCCTCGACCTCCACGTCTGCAAGGCCCCGGAGCGCCTTGCGGGCGGCGACCTCGTCCCGCTTGTAGGCGGCGATCTTCTCCAGGATGTCGCTCATGCGGCGGTCGCCTCGACCAGTTTGTCGAGCGCCGCCTGGGCGCGGCCGTCGTCCAGGATGGCGCCCGCCAGTTCGACGCCCTCGCGCAGCGTCTCCACCAGCTCACCCACAAGGAACGCCGCCGCGGCGTTCAGGGCGACGATGTCCCGGTAAGGACCGGGCTCACCCGCCAGCAGCCGACGCAGGGCTGCGGCGTTGTCGGCCGGCGAGCCGCCCGTGAGGTCGGCCAGGGCCGCGCGACGGAGACCCACGGCCTCGGGCGTGACCGTGAATAGACGCACCTTGCCGTCCCGCAATTCGGCCACGGCCGTCTCGCCGGTCGTGGTCATCTCGTCGAGGCCCGAGCCGTGCACCACCCAGGCGCGCTCGGAACCCAGCGCGCCGAGGGCCTCGGCCAGCGGCTTCACCCAGCGCTCGGCATAGACCCCGATCACCTGCCGCTCGGCGCCGGCCGGATTGGTCAGCGGACCCAGCAGGTTGAAGATGGTCCGGAAGCCCAGCTCGGCGCGGATGGGCGAGACGTGGCGCATGGCGCTGTGATGCGCCGGCGCGAACAGGAAGCAGATGCCGGCCTCGTCTAGCGCCTTCAGCTGCGCCTCGGGTGGGGCGGCGATGTTGACGCCGAGCTCGGTCAGCACGTCGGCGGTGCCGGACTTCGACGACATGGCCCGGTTGCCGTGTTTGGCGACCTTGAGCCCGCCGCCGGCCACTACAAAACCGACCGCCGTCGAGATGTTCAGGGTGTGCAGGCCATCGCCGCCGGTGCCGCAGACGTCCATGGTGGGGAAGGGCGGCTCGAGCCGGATCGCCGCTCGGCGCATCGCCCGTGCGCAGGCGGTGATC
>NZ_JAPSKZ010000040.1 GCF_031181185.1 Phenylobacterium sp.
ACGGTGGTCGGCGCCGGCGCTGGCGCCGCCGCGGGCTCGGCCATCGGTTGCGAGATGCAGAAGGATCGCGCCCAGCACGCCGGGACCTACACCCGCAACGGCTATCGCCTGTCGTCCGACATCGCTCCGGCCAGCTACAGCCGCATCGGCCACACCTTCGTGGCGACTAGCGGGGTGAACCTGCGCGCAGCGCCGACGACCGGCTCGGCCCGAGTGGGCCGTCTGCGCGCCGGCGAGCGGTTCCAGGCCCTGGCCCAGGTGCGCGGCAGCGACTGGATCCTTGTCGGGCAGGGCGGTGTCGGCGTCGGCTATGTTCGCGGCGACTTCGTTCGGCCCGAGGGACGCCGCTACGCGGCCTATTAGGCGCGATCAGCTCTCGAAAACGACGCCCGGCGCGATCCCGCGCCGGGCGTTTTTCCGTATCCAGCCGCCTCCGCTCGCAGGTGCGGGATGACGCGGGCCCCCGGATTGAAATAAAGCTCGGCTCGCATCCGCCCCGGGACACATGGCCGACGACGCGCGCACCAAGCACCGCCTGCAAAGCGTGGAGCTCGACGAAGAGTCGCTCGCGGCGGTTTCGCGCGACCAGGAGCAGGAACGGCAGATTGCCATCTTCGACCTGCTGGAGGAGAACTACTTCGCGCCGGAGGGAGCGGAGGGCGGGCCCTATGACCTGCGGATGGGGCTCGTGGAGAACCGGCTCGTCCTCGACGTGAAGGGACCAGCATACGAGCGGCGCCACATCCTGTCGCTCTCGCCGTTCCGCAGCCTGATCCGCGACTACTTCATGATCTGCGAGAGCTACTATCAGGCGATCCGCAACTCGACGCCCGCGCAAATCGAGGCTCTGGATATGGGCCGCCGGGGTCTGCACAACGAGGCCTCCGAACTGCTCCGCGCCCGCCTGGCCGGCAAGGTGGACACCGACCTTGATACCGCGCGCCGGCTTTTCACCCTCATCTGCGCGCTGCACTGGCGGGGCTGACCGGGACGATGAGCGACGAGTCCGGCCGGCGGCTTCCCGATGCAGTGCTGTTCGCGTGCAACCTGAACCGCGTGCGTTCGCCCATGGCCGAGGCGCTGCTTAAGCGCCTGCTGGGCGACCGGGTGTTCGTCGACAGCTGCGGACTCCGGGCGCCCATCATCGACAAAGAGGGCGGTGAGCCTCAGGTTGATCCCCTGGCTCTGGAGGTCATGCGCGAGTTGGGCTGTGACCTTTCGAACCATCGCGCGAAGACCTTCGACGACCTTGAGGACGACTCCTTCGACCTGGTGATCTCACTGACGCCCGAGGCCCAACACCGCGCCGTTGAAATGGCGCGCGGCCGCGCCTCCGAGATCGAATACTGGCCCACCTTCGACCCAACGCTGACGGAAGGCTCCCGGGAAGCCCGGCTGGAGGTCTATCGTCAGGTTCGCGACGCCCTTGCGGCGCGTCTCCGGGCCCGCTTCGGCCGGTGAGCGGAGGCCATCGACCTGCAGTAAGTCCATGCGCTATATTCGAGAGGCAGAATCCGGCTCGCAGCCTCTGGGCGCGAGCCGTCGTTTTATCTCGATCAGGAGCCTGCATGGCCAAAGAAGAACTGTTGGAGTTCCCTGGCACTGTCAGCGAGGTGCTGCCCAACGCGATGTTCCGCGTGAAGCTTGAGAACGACCACGAGATCATCGCCCACACGGCCGGCAAGATGCGCAAAAACCGCATCCGCGTCTCGGCGGGAGACAAGGTGCTGGTCGAGATGACGCCCTACGACCTGACCAAGGGTCGCATCACCTTCCGCGTGCGCTGATCGACGCCAGGGACGACGCCTTGCCGCCGCAGCCGCAGCGCCTCGTCCTGGCCTCCGCTAGCCCTAGGCGGCTCGATTTGCTGCGCCAGATCGGCGTAGAGCCGGACGCCATAGACGCCGCCGAGCTGGACGAATCCCCCCAATCCCAAGAGACGCCGCGCCGCCTGGCGCTGCGGCTGGCCGCCTGCAAGGCTGCGCACGTGGCCGAGCGACACGTCGGCGCCTTCGTCCTGGCCGCCGACACCGTCGTCGCGGTCGGTCGGCGCGTGTTGCCCAAGGTGGAGACCGAGGCCGAGGCGCGGGCCTGCCTCGCTCTTTTGTCCGGCCGGGCGCACCGCGTGCTGACCGGCGTCGCGGTCGTGAGCCCGGACGGCCGTCGCGCCGAGCGCCTCGTGGAGACCCGCGTCCGCTTCAAGCGCCTGTCCGCCATCGAGGCTGACAACTACGTCCGGTCCGGCGAGGGGTTGGGCAAGGCCGGCGGCTACGCCATCCAGGGCCGGGCCGGCGGTTTCGTCATGACGCTCCAGGGCTCCTATTCCGGCGTCGTCGGCCTGCCGCTCTATGAGGCCGGGGCCCTGCTCGTCGGCCTAGGGTACCGTCTGGCATGAGCGAACGCCGCATCTATCTGGACCGGGGCATCGGCGAAACCCGCGGCGTCGTCACCCTCGACGACCGACCCGAGCGCCTGATCCTACGCCGCGACGACGACGATCCCCGCCTGACGCTGGGCGCTCGTCTGGCGGCGCGGGTTGAGTCGGTGGAGCCCGCGCTGGCCACCGCTTTCCTCGACCTTGGCGGCGGCGCCGAAGCCATCCTTCCGTTCAAGTCCGATAGCCGCCCCACCCGCGGCGTGACGGTCGAGGTCGAAATCCGCGGCGAGCCGCGCCGGGGCAAGCTCGCCGTCGCGCGCCTGATCGGGCCGGGCGAGGGCGCTCCACGCCTGCTCGAGCCAGCGCCGTCCGTCGTCGATATCCTGCGCGCGAGCGCGCGCGAGGCGGAGTTGGTCGAGGGCCGTGAGGCCCGCCAAGCGGCCGACGAGGCCGAAGCCGAGGCGCTGGACGTGCTTCACCCGCTGCCCGGCGGCGGCACGCTGGCCATCGAGCCGACCCGGGCGCTGACCGCCATCGATATCGACCTGGGCGAACGCAAGGGAGCGGACGCCAAACGTGTGGCCCGACAGGCCAATCTCGCCGCGCTGAAGGAATCTGCGCGCCTGCTGAGGCTCAAGGGGCTGGGCGGCATCGTCGTCGTGGATCTCGTGGGCCGCGGCCACGATGGCAACGCACTGATGGCCGCGGCGCGGGCCGCTTTCGGCCCGGACAACCCCGGCGTCGCCATCGGCCCCGTCGGACGTTTCGGCACCATGGAGTTCTCGCTGCCGCGCCGTACGCGACCGGTGCTGGAGCAGCTCTGCCGCGAGGATGGGGCGCTGTCCGACCGGACGCTGGCCCAGCGTCTGGTCCGCCGTCTGCAGGCCGAGGGGAAAGCCGAGCCTGGCGCGCGCCTCACCGCGACCTGTGCGCCGGACGTGGCCGCGGCCGTGGCGCCGCTCGTCTCCGAACTCGCCGCCAGGATGGGCGCGCGCTTCACGGTCGCGGCCGATCCTCGGCGGCGCCGCGAGCGTTTCGAGGTCGCGCGCGCATGAACAAGTCCGGATGTCCGATCTGCAGGAAACCGGCCGATCCGGCCTATCGTCCGTTCTGCTCGCGCCGGTGCGCCGACGTCGATCTGCAGCGCTGGTTGGCCGGGGTCTATGCGGTGCCGGTGACCGACGACGAGAGCGGAGCCGAAGACGCTTCTGGCGAGGACTGAACCGCCGAAAATTGTCTGCGCGGGCTCGCTGGACTTCCCGGTTTTGCTCTTCTATAGACGCGGCTCCCGCGACGGCGGCCCCAAGCCTGGGTAGCTCAGTTGGTAGAGCAGCGGATTGAAAATCCGCGTGTCGGTGGTTCGAATCCGCCCCCAGGCACCATTCCTCTCATTCGATAGACCGGCCGGTGGGGCTTGCGGCGCTCGTGGCGCATACCGTGTTCCGAGACCGCAGTTCCTTCACTTGCTGCATTGCAGCAATGCAAGGTTCGCATCGGTGGTGAAACCGCAGGCGGCGCGAGATCGCTTGGTGTGCAGTGCACAATCGATGCGCCTGACGCAATAATTTCGCGGTTCCGCGCAAGCTTCTGCCCCTTGACGCTTCGATAAGGGGTTGTCAAAGGACCCGAGCCGCACGTCTAACAAAGCGGTAAGACTTCGGTTTCCTCACGGGGAGTTCGAAGTCGCCCGCCTTCGTAACGCCAAGTCCCACGTCAGTTGGGAGTACGCGTTCCGGGTCGGGCGCAGCGACAGCGGCTCTGGGGTCTCGGCCAGATGGATATCTGGTGGGGGCGCCGGGCATGTTCAACTAGGGTGGAGACGCTCTCGCGCGACGACCCTCCGGCCAATCGTGCTAGACCAACCAGGAACTGGCGACAGATGCTCGACAACAAACTGAAGACTCCTTTCATCGCTCTCGTCGGCGCCGTTGCGCTGATGGCGAGCGCGCCGGCGTTCGCTCAGGACGCCGCCGCCCCGGCTGCGCCTGCCGCCGCCGACGCTGCCGCGGCTCCGGCCGCCGCTCCGGCTGCCGGGGCTCCCGCCGCTGAATCGGCTGATCCGCCGACCATGAAGCACGCCGGCAAGCTGAACGTCGGCACCATGTTCATGGACGCCGACCCGGTCGTTAAGGTCATCATGATCGGCCTGGCGCTGGCTTCGGTGCTCACCTGGACCATCCTGCTGACCAAGATCCTCGAGTTCCGCTCCCTGAACCGCGTGACCGACAACTTCCTCGAGAACTTCCGCGGCGCGAAGTCGATCAACGACATGAACCGCATCGCGATGTCGGAAGAGTTCGACGGCAACCCGCTGGCGGACATGGCCGCCGCCGCCGCGCAGGAAATCGAACTGTCGCGTCAGGCCGGCCTGCAGATCACCGGCGAACACCGCGACACCACGCTGATGCGCGCCCAAGCCGCGGTCGGCGCGGTCCAGGCCTCGCTGGCCCGTCGCCTGTCGGGCGGCATGCAGTTCCTGGCCTCGGTCGGTTCGAACGGTCCGTTCATCGGTCTGTTCGGCACCGTCTACGGGATCATGAACTCGTTCATCGGCATCGCGAACACCAACACGACCAACCTGGCCGTCGTCGCGCCCGGCATCGCCGAAGCGCTGCTCGCCACCGGTCTGGGCCTCTTCGCCGCCATCCCGTCGGTTATCTTCTACAACTACTTCCAGACGCGGATTTCGGCCTACGGCGCCCGCACCGAAGGTTTCATCGCTGAACTGATGAACGCGATCTCGCGTCAGCTCGACAAGGGGGCCTAAGGTAGATGGCCGCCAAACTCTCGAGTTCCGGGGGGGCGGACCGCTATCAGGAAGATCAGAACGCCGACATCAACGTCACACCGTTCGTGGACGTCATGCTGGTTCTTCTGATCATCTTCATGGTGGCCGCGCCCATGGCGGCCGTGACGGTCAAGGTGGCTCTGCCGCCGGCCGTCGCACCGCCGGGCACGAACCCGCCGAAGCCGGTGTACATCTCGATCCAGCAGAACGGCAGCATCTTCATCCAGGATTTCCGGACCGATCTGGCGACCCTGGGCGACGACCTGCGGCAGCAGCTGGGCGGGACCCGTAACCCGACCAAGGAGCGGATCTTCATCCGCGCCGACAAGGACGTGCTCTACGGCGACTTTATGGGCGTGATGAACATGCTGCAGGACAATGGGTTCTACAGCGTGGCCCTGGTCGGCGAAGATCAGTAGGTGGTGACCCATGGCTGAGACATCACCGAACGAAGCCGTCCATGTCCGGCACAACCCGTTCGACGACCCCAAGCCTACGCGCAGCAAGGGTGTAACGGTCGCCATCGCGTTGTCGATCGCGGTTCACGCGGCGCTCGGTGTCTACCTTTGGAAGACGCGCTTCGAGCCCAAGTACAAGGAGTACTCGGACGAGGTGACGGATGTGGCGCTGATCAAACCAGTGCCGCCGCCGCCGCCGCCGCCGCCGCCTCCGCCGCCGCCGAACACGCCGCCGCCGCCGCCGCCCAAGCTGCAGCCCCGGCCGCCGGTCGCGGTGCCTGACGTCCCGAGCATCCCGCCTCTGCCGGTTCCGCCGGTCGAGCGCCGCATCGAGACGCCTGAGCCGCCGCGGGCTCCGCCGCCTGAGCCGCCGCGTCCGTCGGTGATCACCAACCCCGACTGGCAGCGTCGCCCGTCGGCCGAGGACCTGGCCCGGTACTATCCGGATCGGGCTCAGCGGATGGAGGTCTCCGGCAGCGCCACGATCAGCTGCACCGTCAATGCGCGGGGCACGCTGGACAACTGCTCGGTCGTGTCGGAAACCCCGGCCGACATGGGCTTCGGCGAAGCTGCGATGCGCATGAGCCGGCTGTTCAAGATGCGGCCCATGAGCCGCGACGGCCAGCCGGTCGATGGGGGCACGGTGCGGATCCCGATCCGCTTCACGCTCCCCGAATAAGGCTGACGCCAGACAACGAGAGCCCCGGTCGCGAAAGCGGCCGGGGCTTTTCTTTGCCCGCTAGGCCGCCGGCAGCGGGGCCGGCGCAAGGCGCCGGGGCAGGGGCTTCAGCCCCAGCGGCGTCCGCAGGACCGGGGTGCTCCGGGCCAAGGCGTAGGTCGAAAGGCAGGCCGCGACGGTCACCGCCAGGATGATCCCGGCCTCAGTCATCGCCGGCAGCGCGAGCGGCTTCAACAGGTGGCCGGTGAGGACGATTGCGGTCTGGTGGACGATGTAGAAGGGGAAGACCGCCTCGTTGAGGGTGGTCAGCAGTGGCGACCCGCGGCGGACGTGCCGGCGCGCATAGCCGAAGAGAGCGCAGATCGCCATCCAGGCATAGGCTTCGCGCAGGAAGGCGAAGACCGCGCCCGGCCAGCCGGCGGCGTCCTCGATGCCGGTGTCGGCGAGGAACAGCCCGATGAGCGCCAGCAGTACGGCGGCGGCCAGCGTCCGGTGGCGCGCCGCCGTCAGCCGCTCCCAGGCGGCGTCGCTGTGGGCCAGGACGACGCCGATCAGGAACGCCGTCCCGTACTGCAGATGGCCGTAGGCGTCGGCGAAGACGATGTGCGTCTCGCCCCAGGCGCGGCCGGCCGTCGCCAGGTAGACCCCGAACGCCAGCGCCGGGGCGACGAACAGGCCCGGGCCCGCCAGCAGCCGGCCGCCCCAGCGATCCAGCGCCGGCAGCAGCCGCGGCGCGGCGGCCGCAAGCGCCATGGTGTAGACCCACAGATAGGCCACGAACCATAGGTGATTGTACGTGGGCAGGATGATCCCGAAGCTCTGGTCGAAGGCGAGATAGCGCAGCCAGAAGTCCAGGAAGCTTCCTGCGTAGCCTTGCTTCTCGACGAGCTCGACCCAGCTTTGCGGGGCCACGACCAGCAGCATGCCGAACACGAGCGGGAGCAGCAGGCGGTGCGAACGCTGGCCGGCCAATTGCCCCGCCGAAAGCTTCGCCATCATGAACCGTGTGGCCGCGCCCGAGATCACGAACAACAGCGTCAGCCGCCAGGGATTGAGCAGGCTCATCGGCGTCTCCAGCGCCGGCGTTATGTGCTCGCTCTTCACGTGCCAGCCCCAAGGCACGTAGAACATGCCCAGGTGGTACAGGATCAACAGCAGGAAGGCGCCGACGCGTAGCGCGTCGAGGTCAGGCCGGCGGGACGAGGCGGACATCTTGGGGGCTCCAGGTTTCGACGCGAACGCTGATGCGCCGCTGCGGAGCGGCGGCGCCAGCGCCGTGGGTCGTGCGGCGGCGCTGCTGTGACGTCCGGACAGACGCCTGGGCCAAGCGGTGGACTGGCGGGGATGGGCGGCCGGCGTCGCGACGCGGTTTTCGTGCTGGCCGTCGTGGCGATCGGCTCCGCCATAGCCATCGTCGACGCCTTCACCGTCGTCCACGATGTCCGCGAGCTCGGCCGGCCGCTGCCGCTATGGGAGCCGCTGGTCTGGGAGTTCACCAGCGTCGCAGTCCTGGTGGCGCTCACGCCGGCGGTGCAGGCCCTGACCCGCCGCGCGATGCCGCTGCGGGCGCCCTGGCGGCTGGTCGTCCCGGCGCACTTGGCCGCTGCGCTGGTTTTCTCGCTGATCCACGTGATCGGCATGGGACTGCTGCGCTGGGCGGTGTACGCCGCGGTCGGCGAGACCTACGCGCCGTTCGGGCCGCTGCGTGAGTTCCTCTACGAGTTCCGCAAGGACCTCCTCGTCTACGCGGCCTTCGTGGCGATCTACACCCTCTGGACGCGCCTGACGTCGGACCCGCCCCGCGTGCGAGACGCAGCGTCCGTTCTCGAGGTGCGCGACGGCGCGCGGCGGGTCTTCGTGCCTCTGTCCGAAGTGCTCTACGTCGAAGCCGCTGGCAATTACGTCGAGCTTCATCGCACGCGCGAGGCGATCCTTCACCGCGCCTCCCTGGGGGATCTGGCCCGCGAATTGGCGAGCGCCGGATTCGTGCGAATTCACCGCTCGCGGCTGGTGCGGCGCGACGCCGTCGCTCGCGTGGACTCCAAGCCGTCGGGCGACTTCACGGTCCGCCTGACCGACGGCCGGGAGCTCGCCGGCTCCCGCCGTTTCCGCTGGCCCTTGCTGGAGCCTTGATCCCTCGGTCGGGCGCGACTAGAACAGCGCCCTCGCGACGCGCCGCCCTAGCTCAGTTGGTTAGAGCGCCAGATTGTGGCTCTGGAGGTCCCCCGTTCGATCCGGGGGGGCGGTACCATCGCAAGACCGATGAAGGACCGGGGAATTTCCTGGTCCTTTTTCGTTCTGATCGCCTGGTTTTGCACTTTGTTGGCCGCCTCGGCGCGGGCGGCGAGGCCACCGCTTGTCTAGCGGCGACTGCGTCATCACCAGACGATCTCCCCCAACATCTGCGCGACCGTCGCTGCGAGGGAAGCGTATCGCGCACGTCCTCGGTAACCGACGCCGGGGTGGCCGGCGGCTCGTCCGGCGCTAGGCCTTGCGGGCCATCTCCTTGGCGGCGGCGGCTTTCTTGGCCTCGTCGGCGTCGCGTGCGGCTTCCAGGAACTTGAGCACGGCGAGCTCGAAGGCCCGCTCGTCGCCCGAGGTCTTCACGTCCAAGGCGCCCGTCTCGTAGGCCTCAAGCACCGCGGGGTGGATGTAGGCGCTGCGCGCGACGGCCGCGGTGTTGCCCAGCAGCCCCGCCACCGCCTTCACGCAGGTGGAGACGTTGCGCTTGGCGTCGGTGGCGCTGGAGCAGGCCGGCGACAGCATCAGCGCGCGCGCCGCCATGACCGTGCCGGCCCAGGTGCGGAAGTCCTTGGCCGAGAAATCCTCGCCCAGCACCTCGCGCAGGTAGGCATTCACGTCGGACGACTCCACTGCGTGCTGCTGGCCGTCGTCGCCGACATACTGGAACAGCCGTTGTCCGGGCAGGTCCTGGCAGGCCTTGACGATGCGTGCGAGCCGTCGGTCGTTCAGGCCGGTCTTGTGCACCTTGCCGCTCTTGCCGCGGAACTCGAAGACGGCGTCCCCACGCCCCACCTTCACGTGCCGGTCGCGCAGGGTGGTGAGCCCAAAGCTCTTGTTGGTCTTGGCGTATTCCTCGTTGCCGACGCGGATCAGGGTGCGTTCCATGACCGCGATCACGGCGGCCAGCACCTTCTCGCGCGGCAGGCCGGGGCGCTGCAGGTCCTGCTCGACCCGCCGGCGCAGCTTCGGCAGCGCGCGGCCGAACGCCAGCACCCGGTCGTACTTGTGGCTGTCCCGCACCTCGCGCCAGCGCTCGTGATAGCGGTACTGCTTGCGACCCTTCTGGTCGCGGCCCACCGCCTGGATGTGGCCGTTTGCGCGCGGGCAGATCCATACCTCGGTCCAGGCCGGGGGTATCGCCAGCTTGCGGATGCGGTCCAGCGTCTTCTCGTCCGTCACGGCCGAGCCGTCGGGCTTGAAGTAGTTGAAGCCATGGCCGCGCGCCGGCTTGCGGCTGATGCCCGGATCGGCGTCGCTGACGTAGCGAAGTCCGGCTTCCTCGAGCTGCTCGGCGGCCTCGACGGGGATTTCGCTCGCCATGTCCCTTTGTCTTTCGGGGCGACCGGCCCCTCCACGCGTGCGGCGGCAACGTGGTATGCGCAGCCCAGGTTCCTCCGCCGCGGGTCCCGTCGCTTGAACTACCGCCACGCCTTCCACGCCGGGAACTTCGCCGACCTGGTGAAGCACGCCGCCCTGTTGCGCCTGCTGGCCGCTCTCGGACCTGCGCCGCTGACCGTCATCGACACCCACGCCGGACGGGGGCTCTACGACCTGGCAGGGCCAGAGGCGCGAAAGTCCGGGGAGGCCGAGACGGGCGTCGTGCGCCTGATGGCGACCAAGGATGCGCCCGCCGCCTTCGGGCCGCTGACGCGGGCCGTCGCGGCCCTGAACGCCGGCGGCGCGGTCCGCCGCTATCCGGGCTCGCCCTGGCTGATCGCCGAACACCTGCCGCCGCAGGGCCGCTACCTCGCCTGCGAGCTGCGCAAGGAGGAGCACGACGCGCTGAAAAGCGCGCTGAAGGGCCGCGCGAATGTCGAGACCCTCTGCGCCGACGGCTACGAGGCCGCCGTCCAGCGCTGCCGGCCTAGGGGCCGCGTGCTGCTGCTGATCGACCCGCCGTTCGAGAAGCCGGACGACTACGGCCGCATCGTCGAGACCCTCGCCGGCGCACGGGCGCGCAACCGCGAGGTCCAGGCGCTGGTCTGGCTGCCGCTGAAGGACCTCGAGACCTTCGACGCCTTCCTCCGCCACCTGGAAGACGCCGTCGAGGCGCCCATGGTGGCCGCCGAGGCCCGGATGCGGCCGCTGACCGACCCGATGAAGATGAACGGCTGCGCGCTGGTGCTGGTGAACGGCCCCGACCTCACCTCAGACCTCGAAGACATCTGCGGCTGGGTCGCCGAGGCGCTGGGGCAGGGCGGCGGGGCGCGCGTCTATCCGTTGTCGTCCTAGGCCATGCTGAAGCGCGCGTTCGACATCCTCGTCGCGATCGCCAGCCTCGCAGTGCTCTGGCCGGTGCTGCTGGCTATCGGCCTCGCCGTCCGCCTCGATAGTCCCGGCCGGGCGCTGCACTGGTCGCGGCGCGTGGGCCAGAACAACCGCATCTTCCGGATGCCCAAGTTCCGCACCATGCGCACCGACACGCCGGACGTGGCGACGCACCTGCTGACCGAGCCCGACCGCTGGATCACGCCGCTCGGCCGTTTCCTGCGCCGCACCAGCCTCGACGAGCTGCCCCAGCTGTGGAGCGTGCTGATCGGGGACATGAGCCTCGTGGGGCCCAGGCCCGCCCTCTACAACCAGGACGATCTCGTCGCGCTCCGCACCCAAGCCGGCGTCGCGGCGCTGCGTCCCGGCGTCACCGGGTGGGCCCAGATCAACGGTCGCGACGAGCTGCCCATACCTGAGAAGGTTCGCCTGGACCGGGAGTACATGGATCGCATGTCCCTGGCCTTCGACCTGCGCATCCTCGCGGGCACGGCGAGGGCCGCTTTCAGCGGGCGTGGCGTAAGCCATTAGCATTTTTGGGGAACTCGACCGGGCGGCCCGCACGTTCTTTGGCGTTCGGAGACCGTCCCGTGACCAACGAAGCCTTCCAGAACCCGAAGCCCGGCCGTCGCCGGCAGCCGCAGCGACCGCCTCAGAGCATGCCCGGCCGTCGCCGGCCGCTCCAGCGCGCCGAGGCCTGGGCCAAGGACAGCTGGGACAAGCTCAGCCAAGCCAGGCTGCCGAAGCCGAAGAAGCCCAGCCGCAAGGCCCTGTGGTGGACCGGCGGCATCCTGGCGGGCCTCGCCATCGTCATCGGCATCCTGATCGCCATCTGGGACTGGAACTGGTTCCGCGGCCCGCTCGCCCGCTACGCCTCGGCGCGAATGCACCGTGAGGTGACGATCACCGGCGACCTCGACGTGCACATCTGGTCCTGGCAACCCCGCGCCACCGTCGAGGGCGTGCGCATCGCCAACACGCCCTGGGGCGGCCGCGAGCCCCTGGGGACGTTCGAGAGGATCACCGTCCAGATCCGGCTGATCCCGCTCTTGTGGGGCGACGTCGACCTGCGCCTGCTGCGCTTCGACCGGCCCGACGTGAACCTGTTCGCCGACGCCCAGGGCCGGAAGAACTGGGACTTCTCGGGAGGCCGCAAGCAGGAGCCGACGCGCCTGCCGCCGATCCGCAGCTTCATCATCAACGACGGCAAGCTCGACTTCGCCGACGTGAAGCGCGAGCTGCGCTTCAACGCCACCGTGAACGCGATGGAGAACCTCGGCCAGGCCAACCGCGGCTTCGAGATGGTGGGGCAGGGCACAATCAACCGGCAGCCGTTCCGCATGGAAGTCACCGGCGGTCCGCTGCTGAACATCGACCGCAACCAACCCTATCCGTTCAACGCCGAGATCCGCGCCGGCCAGACCTTTGTCACCGCCGTGGGCCAGGTGCCGAAGCCCTTTGACCTCGGCCGCTTCCACATGCAGACGACAGCCCGCGGCCCCGACCTCTCGGATCTCTACCCGCTCACCGGCGTCGCCCTGCCCAACACGCCGCCGTACCGTCTGCGCGGCCGCCTCTCGCGCGACGAGCTGATCTGGCGGATCGACAACCTGGGCGGCCGGGTGGGCGACAGCGACCTGTCCGGCGACATCAAGGTCGAGACCGGCCGTGTGCGGCCGATGCTGACGGCCGACCTGCGCTCGCGCAGCCTCGACTTCGACGACCTGGGCGCGATCTTCGGCGGCGCGCCGGCGACAGGCCCCGGCGAAACCGCCTCGGCCGAGCAGGTGGCGGTGGCCCGCACCCTGGGCGCCCAGCAGCGCCTGTTCCCCGACTCCACGCTGGACGTCAGCCGCATTCGCGCGCTTGACGCTGACGTGCGCTATCGCGCGGTGAGTATCCGCGACGCGCCGATCAGCCTGCGCGCCGGCTCGGTGCGGGTGAAGCTGGACAACGGCCTGCTCCGCGCCGATCCGCTGCGGCTTGAGCTTCCCCGCGGCCGCGTCGCAGGGTTCGTGGCGCTGAACGCCCGCAAGTCCGTGCCGGTCACCTCGCTGGACCTGCGGCTCAGCAACGCCCGGATTGAGGAACTAATTCCCGTCACCTTCGGCGGCGGCCATCCGCTGACCGGCGCGCTCGCCGGCCGCGCCCGCCTAACCGGCGAGGGCGACAGCATCCACAAGGCGTTCGCCAATTCCGACGGCGAGGTGATGGTGGTGGCCCCGGGCGGCGAGATCCGCGAGGCCTTCGCCGAGCTGATGGGCGTCAACGTGGTCAAGGGCCTGGGCCTGTTGCTCAAGAAGGACATGCAGACCACGCCGCTGCGCTGCGGCGTCGCCCACTTCCAGACCACCGATGGCGTCATGCGCGCCAGCAACATCGTGCTCGACACCGGGCCGGTGCTGATCACCGGCCGCGGCGAGATTAACCTGGGGACCGAGCGCATGTCGTTCGAGGCCCGCGGTCACAACAAGAAATTCCGTCTGGTGCGGGTGTTGCTGCCGGTGACCGCCCAAGGCCCGGTCCGCTCGCCCAAGCTGGGCGTGAAGCCCGGCGCCGCCATTGGTCAGGGCGTCGCGGCGGTGGGCCTGGGCGCGCTGGTCTCGCCGATCGCGGCCCTGCTGCCGTTCGTGGATCCGGGCCTCGCCAAGGACGCCAACTGCGGCGCGCTGATGGCCGATGCCGCGCGCGAAGGCGCTCCAGTTCGGAGCGCCGCCCGCTGAACGCCCGTTGACGCCCGAGGTCGCGCCCCGGCAATCTCCGCCGGACAGCAACCGGGAAGGCTTTGAGCCGATGGCGTTTGGCAAGAACAAGGGTCTGGCGGCGGCGATCGCCCTGGGCCTCGGCGCGGCGACGATGGCGGCCGGCGCGGCCCTGGCCCACAACGAGCCCATGCCCAAGGGGCCGATGAGCGCGGGCGCCAAGGCGGCCCACCAGCGGCACGCCAACTTCGAGAAGCTGGGCGCGGCGTTCAAGGCGCTGAACGACGAGCTGCGCAAGTCCAGCCCGAACGTGGCGACGGTGCAGGCCCAGACCAGGACCATGGTCAGCCTCTCGAACGCCCTGCCCACCTGGTTCCCGCGCGGCAGCGGCGTCGAGGCGCGGCCGAAGAGCGAGGCCAAGGCCAACATTTGGACCGACGCCGCCGGCTTCAGCGCCAAGGCCTCGGCCGCACAGGTGCAGGTCTCGCGCCTGAACCAGGCTGCGCTGAAGGGCGACATGGACGCGGTGAAGGCCCAGGTCCGTCCGACCGGCGCGGCGTGCAAGGCCTGCCATGACGTCTACCGCCAGCAGAAGGACTGACCGTGGCGGCGCCTGAGGGGGGCGTCCAGGCCCGGCTCTGGGACGCGCCCGTCCGCATCGTCCACTGGCTGCTAGTGGTTCTGATCGCCTTCTCGTGGTGGTCGTCGGAGGACCACCTCAATTGGCATCGCTGGAGCGGCTACACGATCCTGGGCCTGCTGGTGTTCCGCATCCTGTGGGGCTTCATGGGCGGCGGCGCGGCCCGGTTCGCCAGCTTCGTGAAGGGGCCGAAGGCGGTCCTCGCCTATGCGCGCAGCCTGCCGGAGCGGGCGGCTTCCAACGTTCCTGGCCACAATCCGCTGGGCGGCTGGAGCGTGCTGGCCCTGCTGGCCGTGCTCGCGGTGCAGGTGACCACCGGACTCTTCGCCGTGGACATCGACGCCTTCGAGGCCGGCCCGCTCTCGGATCGGGTCAGCTACGATGTCGGCCGCGCCTTCGCCGAGGTCCACGAGCTCAGCTTCCGCCTGCTGCAGGTGCTCGTGGTCGTCCACGTCGCCGCGGTGCTGTTCTACCTCTTCTACAAGCGCACGAACCTGATCGGCCCGATGATCACGGGGCGCCGGACCCTCCCGCAGGATCCGGGCCTGGCCGGCGCGCCCGTCTGGCGCCTTGTGCTGGCGGTGGCCATCGCCGCCGCCTTTGCTTGGTTCGTCTCGAAGGGTCTGCGGCTCTAGCCCCGATTGGCGGCGTCGCGCAGGCAGGCCAGCCAGGCGTCCTCGCGCGCCTTCTCGGCTTCGCGCAGCTTGGCCTCGGCCTCGCGCACGCCGGCGTCGTGCTTGCGCCATTCGGCGACCGCCTCCTCGCGCGCGGCGCGGGCGGCCTCCATCGTCGGATAGCGGGCGAGCACGGCGCGGGTGGAGTAGCTGACCGGCGGCCCCACGGTCTCGCGGTCGGGGTAGAAGCCGGTGATCGAGTCCGCCGTCTCGCTCTCGACGTGGAACACGTCGGCCCAGCCGGCGTGGTGACGCATCAGGGCCCAGGGACGTTCGATCCGTTCGCTCACCGACATCTCCTCACGTGGATTCCGTAGATCGGGCTTAGCCATATCGCGCCCGACCCTCCGCTCCAACGCCGCAGCGCGGATTCGGCTTCCATTCCCGGGCGTCGGCGTGAGAAAGCCACGCATCGTTTCAGTTGATCGGGGCGGGCGTGTTTTGTCGAAGATCGTGATTGGCCGTCAGTTCTGCGGCCCGCCGAATTCCGGCAACGGCGGCTATGTGTGCGGCCTCTTGGCCGAGGGTTTCGAGGGCGCGGTGACGGCGGTGCTGCGCGCGCCGATCCCGCTCGACGCCGAGCTCACCCTGCAGCGCGACCCCGACGCCCACGTCCTGCTCGGCGAGGCCGGCGCGCCCATCGGCAACGCGGCGCCCGCCGCGGTCGTCCTGCCGGAGCCGCCGCCGGCTCCGTCGCTTGAGGCCGCCCGCGCCGCCGGCGAGCGCCACGTGGGCCACGGCCAGCGCATACACCCCATCTGCTTCACCTGCGGGACGGCCCGCGAGGAGGGCGACGGCCTGCGCGTGTTCCCCGGCCAGCTGGAGGGCGCGGAGCCTGGCCTCGTCGCCTGCACCTGGCGGGCGCATCCGAACTTCGCCCGCGAGAACGGGACGATCGCTCCCGAGGTGGTGTGGGCCGCCATCGACTGCCCCGGCTACTTCGCCTGGGTCGAGAAGGAGGGCCGCCACGGGGCGCTGCTGGGCACCATGACGGGGGAGGTCCTGAAGGCGCCTCGCGCCGGCGAGGAATGCATCCTGGTCGCCTGGCCGCTCGCCAAGGAAGGCCGCAAGGAGTTCGCCGGCGTCGCGCTCTATTCGGCCGACGGCGAACTCATGGCCCGGGCCCACCAGGTCTGGATCGTGCTCGGCCCGCCGCCAGGCGCGCCGCCGGCCTAAGCCTGGGCGCTTGCGTCGGCGCGGGCGAGCCGCCAACTTCCGCGGCCGGGGAGGGACGTCCATGCGCGCAGCTTCGGTGTCGGATTTTCGCGAGCTGGCGCGCCGCCGCCTGCCGAAGATCTTCTTCGAGTACATCGACGGGGGCAGCTACGCCGAGGTGACGCTGCAGCGGAACGTCGCCGACCTCGAGGCGATCGCCCTGCGCCAGCGGGTCATGGTCGACATGACCCAGCTCTCCATGACGACCGAGACGCTCGGCCAGACGATGGCGATGCCGGTGGGCCTGGCGCCCGTGGGTATGGCCGGCATGTACGGCCGCAGGGGCGAGACCCAGGCTGCGCGCGCGGCCGCCGCCGCGGGCGTCCCGTTCTGTCTCTCGACGGTCGGCGTCTGCTCGGTGGAGGAGGTGGCCCAGACGGGCGTCGCCCCCTGGTTCCAGCTCTACATGCTGAAGGACCGCGGCTACATGCGCGAGCTGCTGGGCCGCGCCAAGAGCCTGGGCTGCCCGGTACTGGTCTTCACCGTCGATCTGCCGACGCCCGGCGCCCGCTACCGCGACGTCCGCTCCGGCTTCACCGGCGCGAGCAAGCTCGAAGCCGCGCTGAGCCAGGCCTGGGACGGGATCACCCATCCGGCCTGGACCTGGGATGTCTTCGTCCACGGCCGGCCGCACACGCTGGGCTCGGTGGCCTCGGCCGTGCAGGAAAGCCGCCGGGTCACCGACTTCCTGTCGTGGATCGCCCGCAACTTCGACCGCTCGGTCACCTGGAAGGACCTGGACTGGGTCCGCGAGACCTGGGACGGCCCCATCGTCGTGAAGGGCGTGCTGGACCCGGCCGACGCCAGGGCGGCGGTCAAGGCCGGCGCGCAGGGGATCGTCGTCTCGAACCATGGCGGTCGGCAGCTCGACGGCGTGCGCTCGTCCATCTCGGCGCTGCCCAGGATCGCCGACGCGGTGGGCGGCGACCTCGAGGTCTACATGGACGGCGGCGTCCGGTCGGGCCTCGATGTGCTGAAGGCCCTCGCGCTCGGCGCCAAGGCCTGCTTCCTCGGCCGCGCCTGGGCCTATGCGCTGGGCGCCGGCGGCGAGGCCCAGGTGCGCAAGATGCTGGACATCCTGCGGTCGGAGCTGGCGGTGGCCATGATCCTGACCGGCTGCAACGACGTGCGCAACGCCGGCCGCGAGCTGCTGGACCTCGACTAGGGAGCGGGCGCGGCGGCCACGCCGCTCGGCCGATGGGCGCCCAGGCCGGTGCGGAACAGTTTCATCATCGGCCGCTCGGCGAGGTGGAAGGCCAGGAGACCCGCGGCCACGCCGGCTGCAATGCTGGCGGCGAACACGAGGCCTGGCGCGTCCAGGCCAACCGCGGCCAGCACCCGGACCGTCGCCGAGATCGCCAGCCCATGCACCAGGTAGAGCGAATAAGAGGCGTCGCCGATCACCCGCAGCGGCCAGAGGTCCGGCACGGTCCCGTGGCGCTCGACGCTCACGGCGCCCGCCACCAGCAGCAGGGCCGGAACGCCCCACCACAACACCCGCGCGGTCGACACGTCGACACTCGCCAGGCTCACGGCGGCGAAGCCCGCCAGGCCGAGCGTCGCAAGCGCCCAGCCGGTGCGCGCGCTGGGCAGCTTCCGCTCGGACCACAGCTTGCCCAGCCAGACGCCGGCGCCGAACTCCAGCAGGATCGGGTCGGTGTAAGTGGCGATTAGCGGGTTGTCGCCGTCCAGCAGCGGCCGCACCGCCACCAGGGCGATCAGCGCCGCCGAGACCAGCCATGCCCGCAGCTTCGCCGGCGCCAGCAGGCCTACGGCGAACAGCAGGTAGAAGAACATCTCGTAGTTCAGCGTCCAGCCCGGGACGATCAGCGGCGCGATGAGGCCATGCGGATCGCGGTAGGGGACGAAGAACAGGGACTTCAGCAGCGCATCCAGGGTGACCTGCATGTTCGGGAACGAGCCCGGGATCGCCAGGGCGGCGGCGACCGCCACGAGCGTCACGGCCCAGTAGAGCGGCACGATCCGCTGCACCCGCCGCAGCAGGAAATCGCCGGGCGTCGGCGTCTTGCGGCAGGTGACCACCCACATGATGAAGCCCGAGATCACGAAGAAGACGTCCACGCCCGCCGCGCCGACCCCGAAATGCCCGCCCGCGCGTTCCGCCGCGTGGAAGACCAGCACGCCGAAGGCGGCCAGGCCCCGGAGGTACTGGATCGAACGGATCTCGCCGGGCGCCTGGGGCGCGGCTTGCGTTTGGGTGTCTGCGCCGGCCGGCATGTGAACTGAAGCCTCTCCGAGATGTGGCTGCGCCATGGTTCCAAACGGGCGCTCGCGCGTTTGGTTCGCGTCTGACGCTTCAGCTTGGGGGCCCACGTGAAGCTGGCCTACTTCGTCCACGATCTGTCGGATCCCGCCGTCGCGCGGCGCCTGCGCATGCTGAAGGCCGGAGGAGCGCAGCCGGTGGTGCTGGGCTTCTGCCGCGCCGAGACCGCGCCGGAAACGCTGGAGGGCTGCCCCACCGTCGATCTTGGTCGGACGTACGACGCCCGCCTCGGCCACCGCGCCAGGATGACAGCGCTGACGGCCCTGAAGTCGCGCCGCTTCCGCCGGCTGCTGGCGGGTGCCGAGGTCGTCATGGCCCGCCAGCTGGAGATGCTGGCCATCGCCCAGGCGGCCCGCTGGACCTGTGGCCTCCGCGCCCGGCTGGTCTACGAAGCCCTCGATGTCCACCGGATCATGGTGCAGGACACGGTGAAGGGCCTGGCCATGCGGAACGTCGAGAAGGCGCTGTTGAAGCGCACGGATCTCCTCGTCGTGAGTTCGCCGGCGTTCGTGGACGCCTATTTTCGGCCGATCCAGGGCCTGGGCGACGACCTGCAGACGCCCGTCATGCTGGTGGAGAACAAGGTGCTGGAGCTGGGCGGCCGGGCGACGCCGCAGCCGAGCCCCGCCTCGGGCCGGCCCTGGCGGATCAACTGGATGGGCGCCATCCGCTGCCGCAAGAGCCTGGACATCCTGACCGCGCTTGCGGCCCGCCGCCCCGACCTGCTTGAGGTCCGCATCCATGGACGGCCGGCCTATACCGAGTTCGCCGATTTCGACGGTCAGGTGGCGGCGGTTCCGAACGTCACGTTCGGCGGGGCGTATACCGCCGCTGACCTGCCCAGGCTCTATGGCGAGACCCACTTCTGTTGGGCCATCGACTTCATGGAGGAGGGCCTGAACTCGGCCTGGCTGCTGCCGAACCGCCTCTACGAGAGCGCCCGTTACGGCTGCGTGCCGGTCGCGCTGCAGGACGTGCAGACGGGCCGTTATCTTGCCGACCACGGTTTCGGCGTGCGGCTGGCGCGGCCGGAGGATCTCGAAGGCTTCCTGGAGACGCTGACGCCCGATCGATACGCGGCGTTGAAGGCCGAACTCGCCGCCCAGCCCCTGTCGGCGTTCCGCGCCGATGAGTCGGATTGCCGACGCTTGGTCGAAGGGTTGAAAAAGCCCTCCGCTCCCGTTGGTTCCAACAGCCAAGCTGCTGAATCTTCGCCTGGAAAATTAGCGGCTTAGCTTTGGAAAACCTCTCGAAACCGCAGGAACGGAATCCCGGGCGCGAGGTTTAACGCGGGTCAATCGCGAAGCTTCCGAAGCGATTGGCGCTGGTCGAATTGCTCGGACGCGTTTCCACGATGTTAAGCCCCAAGCCCACCCCCGAGCGTCTGTCGGAGACGGGCCATTCGCATGATCGCGCGCCGCTCGAAGGCCGCTGGTCCGAGCCGCGCTCGTTCGCGCCGCTTGCTGGCCGGCGTGGCCTAGGCGAGGTGGTGGCGCCCTGGCCTCAGGCCTGGAGGGCCATGGCGCCCGACGCGGTGATCCGCGCGCCTGGCGCGGAAGTGGACACCGAGAGCCGTGCGGTCATCATCATCCCCTGCCTGAACGAGGCGAAGGCGATCGCTGGCGTGATCGCCCGCATCCTCGACGATCAAGGCCTGGTCGACCCGTTGCTGCTCGTCGCCGATGGCGGCTCCACCGACGGGACCCGCGAGATCGTCGCCGACATCGCCGCCCGCGACCCGCGGGTGCGCCTGCTGCACAATCCCCGCCGGCTGCAGAGCGCCGGCATCAACCTCGCCGCCGAGAGCCTGGACGAGGCGCGGCCGTGGATGATCCGCGTCGACGCCCACGCCGACTATCCGCCGAATTACGTCTCGACCCTGATCTCCGAAGCCCGGCGCACCGGCGCAACCTCGGTGGTCGTCTCGATGGACACCAAGGGCGAGGGCGTCTTCCAGCGCGCCGCGGCCGCAGCCCAGAACTCGGTGCTCGGCACGGGCGGTTCGGCCCACCGTCTGGCGGGCGAGGGCCGCTGGGTCGACCACGGCCACCACGCGCTGTTCCGCCTGGACGCGTTCGAAGCCATCGGCGGCTACGACGAGAGCTTCAGCCACAACGAAGACGCCGAGCTGGACCTGCGCCTGACCCGCGAGGGTGGCCGCATCTGGCTCACCGACAAGGTCCGGATCGGCTATCACCCCCGCTCGACGCCCGGCGCGCTCTGGAAGCAGTACTTCAGCTACGGCAAGGGCCGCGCCCGCACCGTGCTCAAGCACTTCACCCCGCTGAAGATTCGCCAGACCCTGCCGCTGGCCGTCGCGCCGGCGGTGGCGTCGCTCGCGGCCGCGCCGTTCTTCTGGGCCTTCGCGGTCCCGGCCCTGGTGTGGATGGCCGCTGCCCTCAGCTTCGGTCTCCTGCTGGGCGTGAGGAAGCGCGATCCCGCCGCGGCGCTGTCGGGCGTAGCGGCCATGATCATGCACCTGGCCTGGTCCGCCGGCTTCTGGTGGCAGCTCTTCACCGACCGGCCGAAGCCCGAGCCGCTCGAGGCCCGGGCGCCGCTGCTGAACCGCCCGGCGATCGCGTCATGAGCGGCGCAGCTCCGCTCGTCTCCGTCATCACCGCCAACTACAACGGCGCGCGCCACCTGGCCGCGGCGGTCCGCTCTGTGCTGGGCCAGACCCTGACGTCCTTGGAGCTGATCGTCGCCGACGACGCCTCGAGCGACGACAGCCTGGCGGTGATCGCCTGCGCCGCCGCCGGCGACCCGCGCGTGCGGGTGCTGAAGGCGGGCCGGAATGGTGGCCCCGGCGCGGCCCGCAACCGCGCCCTGAAGGCGGCCCGCGGCCGCTACATCGCGGTGTTCGATTCCGACGACCTGATGGCGCCCGACCGGCTCGAGAAGCTGGTGGCCCGCGCCCGCGTGGACCACGCCGACATCGTCGTCGACAACCTGCTGGTGTTCCAGGACGACGGTCCGGCGCCTTGGCGCGCCTTCCTCTGCCAGAAGGCCTGGAACCATCCGCGCTGGATCACGCTCGCCGACTACATCGAAGCCGGGCGCATGTATTCCAAGCAGCCGGGCCTGGGCTATCTGAAGCCGCTGTTCTCGGCTGAGATCCTGAAGGGCGAGCGGTACCGCGAAGACCTGCGCATCGGCGAGGACTACGACCTCGTCCTGCGCCTCCTGGCCAAGGGCGCGCGCATGCGCTTCCTGCCGGACCCGCTCTACCGCTACCGCAAACACGGCGCTTCGATCTCCCACGTCATGCGCCGCGAGCATATCGAGCAGATGCTGGCCGCCGACGCCGCGCTGGAGGCGCAGATGCGCCAGCAGGGCGACCAGGTGCGCCGCGCCCAGGCTCGCCGCCGCCGCTCGCTGGAGACGGCCCTGGTCTACGACCGGGTGATCTGCGCCCTGAAGGCCAAGGACGTGGGCGGCGCGCTCGGCGCCTGCGCCACGGACCCGGCCGTCTGGCCGCTGCTGGCGATGCCGGTGGCTGCGCGGCTGAAGCGCCTGACGGCGCGGGCCCACGCCTGATCGTCTAGCCGGCTTCCGGAAGCGGAGAGGCCGGCGCGGCGGCCGGCGCCTTGGCGTGGGCGCGGGCGAACACCCGGGCGTCGTCCGCGAGCCGTCGCCGCGCCAGCGCCAGCACCACGGCGCCGTACACCAGCCCGCCCAGGCCGATGGTCGCCGCCAGCCGCAGCGGCGGCGCAAGCCCGCTCAGCAACGGCCCCGCCGTCCACAGCGCCCCGGCCATGGCCGTCACGCCAAGACCTGCGGGCGCGAAGGCGCCGGCTAGGCGCAGACGGGCGATCTTCAGGTCGCGGGCCAGGACCTCGAGATAGCCCAGCATGATCAGCAGAACGGCCCCTCCTATCGCCATCGAGGCGGTCTCGACGCCGAAGCGGGCGGTGACGGCGATGGTCCCGATGGTCGTGACGCCCGCGAGCGCGGTCATCCGCAGCTGCAGGTGCGAGCGGCCCAGGCCCATCAGGATCGCGCCCATGACGAAGCAATGGGCGAAGCCGAAGCCGGCGGCGGTCAGGTGGGTCAGCACCGGCGCGGCCGCGTGCCACTTCTCCCCAAGCACCAGCGCCACGGCGACCGGCGAGATGATCGCCAGCCCCACGAAGGTGGGCGCCAGGACCGCCGACGACAGCCTCAGCGCCGAGACCGCCAGGTCCGCGGCCTTGCCCCGCGCCCCGTCGTGCGCCGCGCGTGACACCGCCGTGAAGACATACAGATAGAGCGGCCCGGAGATGATCAGGTCGGGAACCCGGACGATCTGGTAGGCCATGGCGTAATAGCCCAGCGCCACCGTCCCGAGCACGCCGCCGACGATCATGTTGTCCACGTTGCGCGAGACGAAGTCCGACAGGTTGGAGCCGATCGAATGGACGCCGAAGCGGACGAGGTCGCGCACCTCCGAGGGCCGGAAGTAGAGCCGGATCTTCGGCCGGGCGTTCAGGTTCACCCAGGTGAACTTGCAGGCCCAGAGGGTCAGCTGCTGGAAGACCAGGCTCCAGGCCCCGGCGCCGTTCAGGGCCGCGGTCAGGGCGACGGCGGCGGACGCGGCCGTCGAGATGAAGTCGCCGCCGGCGAAGACGCCGAACCGGCCTTCGCGGATCACCCGGGCGTTCGAAACGGCCGTCAGCCCGCTCATCACCAGGATCGGCGACAGGGCCATGATTAGCCAGGGCAGGCGCGGCTGGTCCAGCACCAGCGCCAGCGGCCAGGCCGCCACGCACGCGAAGGCCGAGAGCGCCAGGCCCAGGCCGCCGGCCAGCCAGAAGACGGTGGACTCCAGCTCGGGCGTCACGTCCTGACGCCTCGCCAGCGCCTGGCTCATGCCGGCGTCGGCCAGCATGTTGCAGAAGAGGACGAAGGGCACCGCCAGCGCGACCAGGCCGTATTCCGACGGCCCGACCAGGCGCGCCAGGATCGGCAGCATCGCCAGCTGCACGCCCATGCGCAGGAAGTTGGAGCCGCTGAGCGCAAGCGCACCCAGCGCCGCCGGGTCGAAGCCGCGCTTGCCGCGCACGCCGGCCAGGGTCACGACGCCGCGCCGGGCCCGCGCAGGAGCCGCAGCGAGCCGCGCGCCGGCGCCGGCCTCTCCGTCGCCCAGCCCGGCGCCGAATAGTCGACGCGGGTGAGGTGGATGACATTGCTGGGCGCGTAGGCCCGCGAGGCCCTAGGCAGCTTCACGCGTCCGAAGCCCGCGCCCAGCGCCCCAAAGGCCAGCACCGTCGAGAAGTAGAAGGGCGCGACCCCGATGGTCTCGATAGGCGTCCGCGCCAGCATGTAGAGCAGCAGGCTCATCCAGCAGAGCAGGGCGATGGACGGCCGCTCGACGAAGCGCTTGATGAGCGCGAGGACGCCGATCACCGCCACGGCGGCGAAGACGATCAGACCGGCCCAGCCGACGGTGACCAGCAGCTCCACCGCCGTGTTGTGGAAGGTGAAGCCGCCGCGCTCCTCGATGCCGAAGTAGCGCCACAGGCCCTCGGCATCCATGTTCCCCTGCTGCCAGAACGCGTAGTAGCCGCGGCCTAGGACGGGCTTCTCCTGGATCAGGTCGGCCGCCCGGTACCAGAGATAGGTGCGGCCGGTCAGGGTCGGGTCCTTGTCGAACACCTGGGCGCCGACCTCGATCATGGTCTGGGCGAGCCAGCGGTAGGAGAGCCCGGCGGCCAGGACGCAGAGGGCCACCGCGGCCGTCAGCCAGGCCCGCACCCACTTGCCGACGACCAGCAAAGGCGAGAGCGCGAGCATGGCGCTGACGCCCATGCCCAGGCCCAGGAGGGCGCCGGCCGACCGCGCCGCCAGCACCACATAGAGGTCCAGCATCATCGCGGCGCCGGCGATGGCCAGCCACAGGATCTGCCTGTGCTTGATCGCCAGCATGGCGACGGCCACCGACACGATCATCCCGGCCGAGGCGATGTCGCCCAGCAGGTTCTTGCTGCCCGAGAGGCCCGAGAAGGCGTAACCCCCGGCGCCGACGCCCACCGCCACTGTGCCGCCGAAGGCGATCGAGGCGGCGACATAGCCGAAGAACGCCAGCGCGAGGCCCTTCAGGACGGCGCCCTGGTCCCGCGCGGAAGACAGCAGGAGCCCGGCCAGGACCGTCAGGCCAAGTTCGATGGCCAGCTTGAACGTCTCCTTCGGCGCCTCGGACCAGACGACCGAGAACAGTGCGAAGGCCGGCGCGATGAACAGGAACATCCGCGGCCACATCGTGCGCAGTAGCCGCTCGCGGCGAACCCACGCGTAGGCCGGGATCGCCGCCACCAGCGCCACGGCGCCCAGCGTCTGAAGTTGGGCGATGAACAGCAGCGGGAGGAACAGCAGGAAGGCGAACAGGCCGTCCGCGTCGAGGGTCAGCGCGCCCAGCCGCCAGCCGACGGCCGGCTGTTGCTGCTGTTCAATGCGCTGCTCGACCAGTTGCTCGTCCACCAGGCGCAGGATGCGGGCGCTCTCCTGCTCGCGGCGGCTGGCGCCGAGATGGGGCTCGTCGTCCGCGGCGCCCCCCAGGCGCCGCCGCCCGCTAGGGGAGGCGGCGACGCCACCCGCCCGAATGCGCCCAGGGGGGGGGCCGGCCGAGTAACCGGGGGGGGGCCACGGGGGAA
>NZ_JAPSKZ010000041.1 GCF_031181185.1 Phenylobacterium sp.
GGCTGCGCCAGGTCGCGCTGGACATCCGGGTGGGCCAGGTCGAGCTCGCCGGCTGTCGTCAGGCAGTAGCCCTTCTCGGTGACCGTGGAGGTCACGTAGCGCACGTCCGGCGACACAAGACGCCGGAAGACGGCCTCGGGATCTTCCGGGGCGACCAGCAGCTCGCGGATCGAACCGATCACGCGATAGGCGGGCTCGGCCTCCTTCTCCGCGAGGGTGTAGAGGCCGCCCTGCGGGGATAGCGCATCGCGCACGTCCGGCGTCCGGAGCGACACAGCGCAGACGCCGAAGTCGGGGCGGCTCTTCAGCATCTCGTCGAAGTAGAAGGCCTGGTGCGCGCGGTGGAAGGCGCCGGGGCCGAAATGGACCACGCCGATCTGAATCGCCGAGCGATCGTAGGCGGGCGTGCGGACGGGCGCGCGGACCTGGGCCAGCGTCGCGTCGGACAGTCGGTTCAAAGGGTGACCCCGCGTTTCCAGAGGGCGATCTCGCGCTCGCCGTTGGCCTCGGCGCGGGTCTCGCGGCCCGAGGCGGTGGCCAGCACCAGGTCCATCAGCCGGTCGGCGGCCTGGTCGACCGTTTCGCCCGCGACGATGCGGCCGGCGTCGAAGTCGATCCAGTTCGGCTTGCGCTGGGCGAGGCTGGAGTTGGTGGCGATCTTCAGCGTCGGCGCGGGGAACCCCAGCGGCGTGCCGCGGCCGGTCGTGAACAGGATCACCGTCGCGCCGGCGGCGGTGAGCGCCGTCGACGAGACGGCGTCGTTGCCGGGCGCTTCGAGCAAGACGACCCCTGGCGCGTGCGCCTGCTCACCATAGCGAATGACTTCCGTTACCGGTCCCCGGCCAGCCTTCTGCACCGCGCCCAGGGACTTCTCCTCCAGGGTCGTGATGCCCCCGGCGATATTGCCGGGCGATGGGTTCTCGCTGACGGGTTCGCCGTGGCTGGTGAAGTAGGCCTTGAAGTCGTTGACCACCTCGGCGACGCCCCGGAAGACCGCCTCGTCCGCGGCGCGCGCCATCAGCAGCCGCTCGGCGCCGAAGATTTCGGGGATCTCGGTCAGGACGGCCGTCCCGCCGGCTCCGCAGACCTTGTCGGCGATGCGCCCGACCAGAGGATTGGCGGTGAGGCCCGACAGGCCGTCCGAGCCGCCGCACTTCAGGCCGATGACCAGGTCCGAGACCGGGCAGGGCTCGCGGCGGTCCTGCTCGGCGATCGCCACCAGCTCGGCCACCGCCCGCAGCCCTTCCTCGAGCTCGTCCTCGGCCATCTGGGCGGTGAAGGCGCGCAGGCGCTCACGGTCCAGGTGCGGCGCCGACTCCAGCAGGGCCGAGAGCTGGTTGTTCTCGCATCCCAGCCCCAGGATCAGCACGCCGCCGGCGTTCGGATGACCGGCCAGGGCCGCGATCATGGCGCGGGTGGCGTCGAGATCGCCTCCGAGCTGCGAGCAGCCGAACGGATGGGTCAGGGCGTGCACGCCGTCGGTCCGCCCTGCGAACTCGCGGCTGGCGCGCTCGGCGATGCGCTGGGCGGTACGGGCGACGCAGCCCACCGTGCAGAGGATCCAGATCTCGTTGCGCGTCCCGACGCGGCCGTTCTTGCGCCGGTAACCCATGAAGGCGCCGTCCGTCGCCGGCAGCGGCTCTGGGGCGGCTGGCCGCCAGGCATATTCCTCGTGCGTCGAGAGCGCGGTCGACAGGTTGTGCGTGTGAACGTGCTCGCCGGGGGCGATGTCGGCGCTCGCCCGTCCGATCGGCCAACCGTACTTGCGCACCGCCTCGCCCTTGGCGATCGCGCGGCGGGCGACCTTGTGGCCGGCCGGGATGTCGGCCGCCGCCGTGAGGCCGTCGACCGTTTCGCCGGCCGCCATGCCACGCAGCGCCACCGCCACGTCGTCGCGCGGATCGATGATCAGGAGGTCGGCGGAGGCGTTCATCGCAAAATGGTAACCGGTGTCACTGAAAGCTCAAGCCGGGGTCGTAAGGCTTATTAGCGCGACCCTCCATAGGATTTGCATTCGGGCGCGATGTCGCTAGTGGTCAGGCTCGAAACAGACCGAGGCTTCGGATGAACAAGGCGCCCCGCGCCCAGGACGACGCTTCCGAGATCCCGCGCCGGCGGCCCACGATCAACGACATCGCCCGGCTGGCCGGCGTGTCGAAGAAGACCGTCTCACGGGTGATCAACGCCTCGCCCTTCGTCCGCTCCGACACCCGCGAGCGCATCGAGGCGGTCATCGCCGAGCTGGGCTATGCCCCGGATCCCCAGGCGCGCGGCCTTGCCTATGGGCGGGCCTTCCTGATCGGCCTCGTCTACGACAACCCGAACCCGCAATACGTCGTGAACATGCAGCTGGGTCTGCTGGATGGCATGCGCGGCTCGGGCTTCGAGCTGGTGGTGCATCCCTGCGACCGCAACAGCCCGACGTTCCTGGACGACCTGCGGGCGTTCATCGAGCGTCAGCGGCTGTTCGGCGTCGTGCTGACGCCGTCCGTGTCGGAGGACGAGCGCGCCGCCAAGCTGATGGCCGACATCGGCTGCGCCTACGTGCGCGTCGCCTCAGTCAGCCTGGATACGCCCGAGCACATGATCGAGACGCGAGACCGGCTGGGCGGGCGGGAGGCGGCCCGGCACCTGGCCGACCTCGGCCACACGCGCATCGGCTTCATCTCGGGGCCGCCCACCTTCCGCTCGTCATACGAGCGCCGCTCGGGCTTCGAGGAGGCGCTGAACGAGCGCGGCCTGACGCTGCCGAAGGCCTATGTGCTGGAGGGCGGCTATACGTTCGAGTCCGGCATCGAGCGGGGGCGTGAGCTGCTGCAGCTCGAGCAGCGTCCCACCGCCATCTTCGCCGCCAATGACGAGATGGCCGCCGGCGTCCTGCAGGCGGCCCGGCAGCTGGGGCTGAGCATCCCCGAGGACCTCTCGGTGGTGGGCTTCGACGATTTCCAGATCGCCTCGCGCGTCTGGCCGGCGCTGACGACTATCCGGACGCCCACGCGGGAGATCGGCCGCCTCGCGGTCGGCCGGCTGCTCGGGCTCGAGGACGACGACCGCGACCCGAAGAGCCGCCTGCCGTCGCTGGTCGTGCGCGACTCCACGGCCGCGCCGAAGACTCAGGGCTTCGGCGCCAGCGGGTAGGAGATGATGAGGACCAGGTCCTCGTCGCCGACCTGGGCGATGCCCACCACGGCGTCCTTGTAGAGGTAGGCGGCCCCGCCGGGCCCCAGCCGCTTCGTCACCCCGTCCGACGTCACGTCGCCCTGGCCGGAGAGCACGTAATAGACCTCGTCGTGGTTGATCGGGTGCAGGCCAATGGCGGCGCCCTTGTGCAGGACGCGCTTGCGAAACTCCATCGTCCGGTTCGGGGCGGCGTCGGAGATCCGGTAGGCCGTGCTCATGCCGATGGCGCCGTGCGGCGGCGGCTCGCGGCGGACGACGTCCTTCTCGTCCACGAACGCCGCCGGCGGGGCGGCGAGCGCCGGGCCCGCCAGCGCCGCCAGGGCGAGGACCAGGATCGGCTTCACAGCTTCACCGGCTCCATCTTCGGCGTCAGCAGGTGCACGACCAGCAGGGCCAGCAGATAGGCGGTCGCGGCGATCACGAAGATCGGGGTGTAGGTCCCGAGCCGCTCGAGAATGAAGCCGACGTACTTCGAGAACACCATGCCGCCGATCGCGCCCAGCATCCCGCCGATGCCGATCACCGAGGCGACGGCCGAACGCGGGAAGACGTCGCTGGGCAGGGTGTAGAGGTTCGCCGAGAAGCCCTGGTGCGCCGCCGTCGCCACGCCGATGATCAGGACCGCCACCCAGAGGTTCGAGGCGAAGGCGGCGAAGGCCACCGGCAGGGCCAGGAGGGCGCAGATCAGCATCGTGACCTTGCGCGCGCGGTTGATCGACCAGCCCATGTGCATGAAGCGCGAGGACATCCAGCCGCCGCCGACGCTGCCAACATCCGACAGCAGGTAGATCGCCACAAGCGGCGGCCCGAACGTCTTCAGGTCCAGGCCGTAGCGCTTGCCCAGGAAGTCGGGCAACCAGAACAGGAACATCCACCAGACCGGGTCGATCAGGAACTTGCCGATCGCATAGGCCCAGGTCTCGCGATAGCCCAGGAGCTTGGTCCAGGCGACCTTCTCCACGGTGTCCGGCGGATCCTGCTCGATGTACGCGAGCTCGCCGGCGCTCACCTTCGGATGCTCGCGGGGGCGGCGATAGACCAGCAGCCAGATCGGCAGCCAGATGAGGCCGGCGACACCGGTGACGATGAACGCCGCCTGCCAGCCCCAGGCCAGCACGATGGCCGGTACGACGAGCGGCGTCACGATGGCGCCGATGTTGGTGCCGGCGTTGAACAGGCCGGTGGCCAGCGCCCGTTCCTTCTTGGGGAACCACTCGGTGACCGCCTTGATCCCGCCGGGGAAACCGCCGCCCTCGCCCAGGCCGAGCAGGACGCGCGCGGCGACGAAACCGCCGAAGGACGTCGCCGCCGCGGTGGCGATGTGACCGACGTGCCAGATGAGGTAGGCGAGGCCAAAGCCGAAGCGGGCGCCCATCCGGTCCATGACCCGGCCCCAGGTCAGGTAGGCGATGGCGTAGGCGGCCTGGAACCAGAAGACCAGGTCCGCATAGTCGGTCTCGCTCCAGCCGAACTCCTCGGTCAGCGCTGGCTTCAAGAGGCCCAGCGTCTGCCGGTCGACGTAGTTGACGACCATCGCGAGGAACAGCAGGCCGACGACGACCCAGCGATACTTGCCCGCCGCGGCGGACGGAGCGGCGGCGTCAGCCGGCCCGATGGTGGTTGTCATCCGTGGTTCCTCCCGGAGCTTCGGGCGTCTGGACGACCGCTTCGCAGCGGATCTCCACCAAGTCCCCGAAGACGATGCGGGCCGATTGTCCGGCCTCGATGTCATGAATGCCGCTGGCCGCGCCGGTCGTCACCAGCTGTCCGGCCTTGAGCGGACGGCCGCGGCGCGCAGCCGCGCCCAGCAGGAAGGCCAGAGACGCGGATGGACCGCCCGGCACCGACTCCGGCGTGCCGCGGCCCACGAGCTGGCCTTCGACGAAGGCTTCGCAGGCCGGCACGTCCTGCGGACGCTCGCGCCAGCCGGGAATCGCCGGGCCCAGGATCAGACCCGCGTTGTTGCCGAAGTCCGAGGCCACAACCTTGGGGCCCAGCACGTTGATGGTAGAGAGCGGGCTGCCGGCCAGCTCGACGCCGGCCAGCATGTCGTCCACGAACGCCAGAGCCTCGGCCGGCGTCCAATCGAACTTGTCGCCGGGGGCGTCGCGGCCCATGCGGAAGACGTACTCGGCTTCAACGGCCGCGAAGCCGCCGGGAATCACCGGCAGCCGGGTCGGTCGGCCGGCCTCGGCCTGCCAGACGTTGCGGCGGAACACGGGACCCATCACGCGATCCGAGCCGAGCTCGGCCTGCAGCTCTTCGGGAATGCGGCCCACCTTCCAGCCGGCGACCTCGTCCGGCCAAAGGCCGATGGCGAGGTCCTGCACGCCATAGCCGGCGGCCAGACCGTCAGGCAGCAGGCCGCCGGGGAAGCCGGGCAGGGGACGGGCAGCCCGGCGCGCCGCCACGAAGGCGTCGGCGATGGCTTGGGCGTCGAAGCGGGTCGCGGTCTGGGCCGCCGGCGCGGTCACGTCCTGTCGTCCTCCGGCCGGTCCGTCTGATGGTCGCGGCTTGATTGTTGGCGGGCGGCGCATCGGGAGGCGCCCGCCCGCGGTTCGGCTTCACATTGTGGCATCAGGTAACCGGTGTCAATTTGGCTCCGGCGGCGCGATCTGCTTCACTCGCCCTTGATCTCAACGGTTGGCGCCAGATGGCTTGCGCCGCTGTATGACACCGGTTACCGAGGCCGCCAAGGGAGGTACAAGGTCATGACAACGCCGCTCAGGCTGCATCCGGACCGGCTGTTCCCAGCCGATCCCGACACGCGCGCCATCGCCCGCCGCCTGTACGCGGCCGTCAAGGACCTGCCGATCATCAGCCCGCACGGGCACACGGACCCGGAGTGGTTCGCCGGCAACCAGCCGTTCTCGGACGCGACCGGCCTGTTCCTGTCGCCGGACCACTACCTCTACCGGATGCTCTATTCGCAGGGCGTGCCGCTCGAGCAGCTGGGCGTGCCCTCGAAGGCCGGGCCATCGTCCGCCGACCCGAGGGCGGCATGGCGGATCCTGGCGTCGAACATGCACCTGTTCCGCGGGACGCCGTCGTCGATGTGGCTGAACCACGTGTTCGGCGAGGTGTTCGGCTTCGACGTCGAGCTCTCGGCCGAGACCGCGGACATGTACTTCGACCGCATCGGCGAGGCGCTGCAGACGGAAGCCTTCCGCCCGCGGGCGCTGTTCGAGCGCTTCAACATCGAGCTACTGGCGACGACCGAGAGCCCCACCGACGAACTGCTGCACCACAAGGCCATGCGCGCCAGCGGCTGGAAGGGCCGGGTGGTGACCGCATACCGGCCCGACCCGGTGATCGACGCCGAGCACGAGGACTTCCGCGCCAGCCTGCAGCGCTTCGGCGAACTGACCGGCCAGGACGTGGAGAGCTGGAGCGGCTATCTCGAGGCCCACCGCATGCGCCGGGCCGCCTTCATGGAGATGGGCGCGACCTCCACGGACCATGGCCACCCGACGGCGGCCACGGCCGACCTGACCGACGCCGAAGCCGAGGCCCTGTTCCGCAAACTGCTCAGCGGGACCTTCACGCCGGACGACGCCGAGCTGTTCCGGGCCCAGATGCTGACCGAAATGGCCAAGATGAGCCTGGACGATGGGCTGGTCATGCAGATCCACCCCGGCTCGTTCCGCAACCACAACGCCGGCATCTTCGCCCGCTACGGCCGGGACAAGGGCGCCGATATCCCGATGCGCACCGACTACGTTCGGGCGCTCAAGCCCCTGCTGGACCGGTTCGGCAACGAGCGGGACCTGTCGATCATCGTCTTCACCCTGGACGAGAGCACCTATTCCCGCGAGCTCGCGCCGCTGGCAGGCCACTATCCGGTGCTGAAGCTGGGCCCCTCCTGGTGGTTCCACGACAGCCCGGAAGGCATGCGCCGCTTCCGCGAGCAGGTCACCGAGACGGCCGGCTTCTACAACACCGTAGGCTTCAACGACGACACGCGCGCCTTCCTGTCGATCCCCGCGCGCCACGACGTCGCCCGGCGGATCGACGCCGGCTTCCTTGCGCGGCTCGTGGCCGAGCATCGCCTGTCGGACGAGGCGGCCCACGAGACCGTCGTCGACCTCGCGTACAACCTGCCCAAGCGGGCCTACAAACTGGACGAGCCGGCCAAGCAGCCGGCGCTCGCCTGACCCCGGAGACGCCGCACGTGTTCAAGCGCATCTATCACGCCACCCATCCCGACATGATGGAGGGCGTCGACAACGAGACCCTGCGCCAGCGCTATCTGATCGACGGGCTGTTCCAGCTTGGCCAGGTGGTCCTGAACTACACCCACTACGAGCGCTTCGTGATCGGCGGCGCACAGCCGGGCGCCGGCGCCGTCCGCTTGCCGGACCAGACAGAGCCCGAGAGCGCCGCGGGACATCCCTTCCTCGAGCGGCGTGAGATGGGCGTGATCAACGTCGCCGACGCGCCGGGCAAGGTGACGGTCGACGGCACGGCCTATGACATGGCGCCGCGCGACTGCCTCTACATCACCATGGGCGCCAAGGACGTCACGTTCGAAGGCGAGGGCGCGCGGTTCTACCTGGTGTCGACGCCGGCGCACGCGGCCTTCGAGACCAAGAAGCTGTCGATCGCCGACGCCGTGCCGCTGGAGCGCGGGGCGCTGGAGACCTCGAACGAGCGGACGATCTACCAGCTGGTCGTGCCGCAGACCTGCAAGTCGGCGCAGCTGCTGCTGGGGCTGACGATCCTGAACACCGGCAGCGTCTGGAACACCATGCCGCCGCACCTGCACGACCGGCGCAGCGAGGTCTATTTCTACTTCGGCCTAGGCGAGAACGACCGCGTGTTCCACTTCATGGGCGAGCCCGACAAAGCGCGGCACATCATCATGGCCAACGAGGAGGCGGTGGTCTCGCCGCCGTGGTCGATCCACATGGGCTCGGGCACCTCGAACTACGCCTTCATCTGGGCCATGGGCGGGGAGAACCTCGACTACACCGACATGCGCGTCCTCGACATCTGCCAGCTGAAATGAGCGCGAACCTCTTCAGCCTGGAAGGCCAGGTCGCCCTCGTCACCGGCGCCAACACCGGCTTGGGCCAGGGCATCGCCGTGGGCCTGGCGGAAGCCGGCGCCGACATCGTCGCCGTGGGCCGCAGCGCGCCGTCCGAGACCGCCCAACTGGTGGCCAAGGCCGGCCGCAGGCTGCACGCGGTCAGCGCCGACCTCTCCTCGCTCGAGCCGATCGGCCGGGTCGTGGACGAGGCGCTGGCCGCGGCCGGCCGCATCGACATCCTGGTGAACAACGCCGGCATCATCCGCCGCAACGACAGCCTCGACTTCACGGAAGAGGACTGGGATGCGGTGATGGACACCAACCTGAAGACCACGTTCTTCCTGTGCCAGGCGGTGGCCAAGCGCTGGGTCGAGGCGGGCCGCGGCGGCAAGATCATCAACATCGTCTCGATGCTGAGCTTCCAGGGCGGTATCCGGGTGCCGTCCTACACGGCCTCGAAGAGCGGCCTGGCCGGCCTGACCAAGCTGCTCTGCAACGAGTGGGCGGGCAAGGGCATCAACGTCAACGCCATCGCGCCGGGCTATTTCGCCACCAACAACACCGAGGCGCTGCGCAACGACGAAGGCCGATCGAAGGAGATCCTGGGCCGCATTCCCGCCGGCCGCTGGGGCGATCCCAAGGACCTGGCCGGGGCGGCGGTGTTCCTGGCCAGCCGGGCGTCCGACTACATGAACGGCGCCATCGTGCCCGTGGACGGCGGCTGGCTCGCGCGGTGACCTAGGTTCCCGGCTGAACGTAGGGGACCTTCGCGAAGAAGCGCCGCTCGGCTCCGCGCGGGTCGTCCACCAGCTTGGAGGGGACGTCGAAGACCATCGTCTGGCGGCGCGCCAGCCCGAACGGCTCCCACTGCGGGATGGCCCGGCAATTCGGATCGCCCGTCCGGGCGAAGGCGAGGAAGGCCTCGCTCATCTGGTCGGCCATGACCTGCGCTTCGGGACCGATGGCCGTCGCGCCGGGCTTTCCCACGTTGTCGAACACGAACTGGATGTCGGAGGCGTGCGGCGCGCCGAACCTGCCGCCGTCCTTCGGCGTCGCCCAGTCCAGCTGGTAGGTCCAGGTGGGATGGCCGGCCCGGGCGCGCTCCTCCAGCTCGATGATCGCGCCGCGCCAGGAGCGGCCCGCGGTGGTGGCCGCGAACAGCACGTCAGACGGCGAATAGTGCGGATAGAGCCGCCGGTACTCGGCGACGACCGCCTCGGGCAGGACGTCGACGCGGAGGTTCGCGAAGGTCAGCTTCTTCGGCAGGTCGTCCCAAGTGAGGGCGAAGTTCGTTGGATCATTGCCCATGAAGGCGCGGGTTTCGTCATGGGTGTTGCCGATGATCATGGGGATGCGCGCGGACTGGGCCGGCGCGTCCGGGTAGAACGGGTGGCGCTTCAGGCTGCGCTCGTCCAGCACGGGGCCGAAGTAGAGGCCGCCGAAGCCCAGCACCGGGTCCTCGATCGCCATCGCCTCGACCAGCCGCTCGGCGGGCAGGGTGCGGACCTCGCCCGCCTGCTCTGGCTTGAGCTTCAGCGCATCGAGAAAGGCCAGGGTCCGGCGCGTGGCGTTCATGGGGCCGGACGCCGTCACCTGCTGGCCGCTCATGGTGGCGGCCCGGTGGAAGAGGCCGGCGGCGGCCGGCATGGCCATCATGGTGGCGATCTTGGCGCCGCCGCCCGACTGACCGAAGACCATCACGTGATCGGGATCGCCGCCGAACTCGGCGATGTTCTCCCGCACCCACTGCAGCGCCAGGATCAGGTCGAGCTGGCCCGCGTTGCCGCTGTCGGCGAGCTCTGGAAGGAACGGCGCGAAATAGCCGTAGCCGAAGACGTTGAGACGGTGGTTCAGCGTCACCACCACGACGTCGCCGCGCTTCGCCAGCCGCACGCCGTCGTAGAGCGGCGCCGAACCCGAGCCGTTCGAATAGGCGCCGCCGTGGATGTAGACCATCACCGGGCGCTTGGCGCGGTCCCGCAGGGCAGGCGTCCAGACGTTCAGGAACAGACAGTCCTCGGAGGTGGCGCCTGCGCTGCGGTCGCGCTGCGGCGAGGCTGCGCCATACTCGAGCGCCGGGACGATCCCGGACCAGGGGGCGGGCGGCTGCGGCGGCTGGAAGCGCCGCGGGCCGGTGTCGGCGCCGTAGCGGACGCCGCGGAAGACCAGGATCCCGCCGTCCACATAGCCTCGTACGCGGCCGTGCCGCGTCTTCGCGACCGGTGAGGTCGCGCCGAACGCGGGCGCTACGGAAAGGGCGAGGGCGGCCGCGACGGCGCCGCGGCGGGTGAGGTCGGAAGCCATGGCGGCAGACTATGACACCGGTGGCAATCCGCGCTACAACCTCTGCAACGAAGTGGAGGAAACCGGCGTGTTCAAGGGCTTGGCGGCCGTCCTGGCCGGCGTGTGCGTGCTCGCAGCGGGCGAGGGTCAGGCGCAGTCGCGGGACCAGGTTCTGGCGACGATGAGGCGGGCGACCAGCTTCATGGTCGAGAGGGCGGCCTACAACGGCGGCTACGTCTGGTCCTACACGCCGGACTTCCAGAGGCGCTGGGGCGAGCTCGAGGCCAAGCCCACGATGATCTGGGTCCAGCCGCCGGGCACCGGCACGATGGGGCATCTGTTCCTGGACGCCTACCACGCGACCGGCGACGACTATTACTACCGAGGCGCCGAGCGGGCGGCCGAGGCCCTGATCTGGGGCCAGCACGAGAGCGGCGGCTGGAACTACTTCATCGACTTCGGCGGGCCCGCGTCGACCAAGGACTGGTACGAGACCTACGGCAAGAACGCCTGGCGGATGGAGGAATTCCAGCACGACTGGGGCAACGCTACCTTCGACGACGCCGGCACGTCCGAGGCCATGCAGTTCCTGCTGCGCCTCTATGTCGAGAAGCGCGACCCGCGCTGGAAGCCCGCCCTCGACAAGGCGCTGAACTTCGTCCTCGAGGCGCAGTATCCGATCGGTGGCTGGCCGCAGCGCTATCCGGTGAAGCCGAAGTTCGAAGGCGACTACACCGGCTACATCACCTTCAACGACGACGTGGCCGGCGAGAACATCAAGTTCCTCATCATGGTCTACCAGGCGCTGGGCGAGGACCGCGTCCTGGACGCGATCCACCGGGCGATGAACAGCTTCATCGTCACACAGGGCGGGCCGCCGCAGCCGGGCTGGGCGCTTCAGTACACGCTGGATCTGAAACCGGCCGCCGCCCGCAGCTATGAGCCCAACGCCCTGCACACCGGGACCACGGCGAACAACATCGCCCAGCTCATGACCTTCTACGAACTAACCGGCGACAGCCGCTACCTGGCGCGGGTGCCCGAGGCGCTGGATTGGCTGGAAAGGGTCAGGCTGGAGAAGCCCACCGCCGACGGCCGCACGCACCCGACCTTCATCGAACTTGGGACCGATCGTCCGATCTACGTCCATCGCCGAGGCTCGAACGTCGTGAACGGCGAATACTACTGGGACTACAGCCCCGAGCGGACGCTGGCCCACTACGGGGCCTTCCGGAAGATCGACGTGGCGGCCCTGCGCGCGCGCTACGAGCGGCTGAAGGCCACGCCGGGCGACCAGGTCTCCAGGAACTCGCCGCTCAAGGCCCGCAGCCTCGTGCCGCTGCCGCGCTACTATGCGACCCGCGACCTGGAGACCTCGGACCTGAACGTCCGTCCGGCCGACGACGAGGCCAAGGCCGTCGCGCCAGAGAAGGTCCGCCAGTTGATCTCGGACCTGAACCGCCAGGGCTACTGGCCGACGCCGCTGGTGGCGACGAGCAATCCCTATCGCGGGGAAACCCCGCCGGCCCGGTCGGACGGCGACTATGCGACCACCCACGTGGGCGACCGCACCGACACCTCGCCGTACCCCGACCCTGCCCCTAAGCCGGGGATCTCGACCGGAGCCTACATCCAGAACATGACGGTGCTGATCGACTGGCTGGACCAGCGCCGCTGAGCGCCTAGTGCGGCCAGACTTCCTTCAGGACGCTGGCCTTGCCGTCCTTCAGCATGACCTCGAGGGCCGGCGTCTGCGGCCGGCCGGGCGCGAAGAGCTCATAGACGACTCCGCCGTCCGTCTGCGTGCTCTCGATCACGCGGGCGGGCGGCGCGCCCTTCCACGCGGACGTCGCCGCGGTGCGCACCGCGTCAGGCGCGGCGGCCCAGGCGATGTCGCGCTGGATCTCGACCACCTGCCAGCCCTGCGGCGTCTGAAGGAGGTCGAGCTCGATCTCGGAGCCGTCGGGCAGCGTCCCTTCGACGTCGTAGTAGCGGCGGCCCTCGCGCTCCTTCAGCTCTGCCTCGGCGACCTTCATCTGCGGCATGGCGGCCTTCACGGCGGCGGCGACGTCGGCCGGAACGTCGGCTGCGAGCGCGGGGCCGGCGAGGACGGCGAGGGCGAGGGCGGCGAACAGGCGGGGCATGGCGGTCTCCTTCGGGAGGTCAGCGGCGGAACAGGCCCCGGCGCTCGGCCCAGGCCAGGAACAGGTCGGGCCAGGCCGCAGCGGGCTTGCCCTGGATCAGGCGGATGCCGAACCCGTGGCCGCCTTCCTCGAACAGGTGGGCCTCGGCCGGAACGCCGGCGGCGCGCAGGGCGGCGAGGTACTGCAGGCTGTTTTCCACGGGCACGGACTGGTCGTCCATGGCGTGCACGAGAAAGGTGGGCGGCGTCGTGGGGTCCACCCGGCGGTGCAGGGAGTAGGCGGTCTCCTGCTCCGGCGTCGGCGCGCGGCCCAGCAGCGACTCGCGCGAGCCGCGGTTGGCGTGCGGCAGGCTCATGTCGATGACCGGATAGATCAGGGCGGAGAGATCGGGCCTGGCGTCCTGGGCGTCGACCGCGTCGACGGCGGCATAGGTGCGGTCCGCGTGCCGGGTGGCCAAGGACGCCGCCACATGGCCGCCGGCCGAGAAGCCCATCATCGCCACGCTTCGCGGGTGCACCCCGTAGTGGGCGGCGTGGGCGCGCACGAGGCGGATCGCGCGCTGGGCGTCCTGCAGCGGGACCTCGCTGGCATTGACCCAGCCGTCGATCGGCAGGCGGTAGCGCAGCACGAAGGCGGTGACCCCGGCCTGGGCAAGGCGGCGGGCGGTTTCGAAGCCCTCCTTGTCGATCACCACGCGGACATAGGTGCCGCCGGGCGCGATGATCACGGCGGCGCCGTTCGGGCGGGTCGGGCGAAAGACGGTGAGGCGCGGGCGCCCCACGCGCGTGGCGATCCGGTCCTGGAAGCCGGAGGTTGCGGCGCGGTCGGTGACGACATCCTGCGGCAGGTCGGCCGGCGCGCCCGGCGGCCGGCCGGGCCACAGCTCTAGAACCTCGGCCGGGTCGGGCGGCTCCTGCGCGGCGGCCAGCGTCGGGGCGGCGGCCAGGCCCAGGCCGACGAGCGCGCGGCGGTCGATCTCGGACGAGCGGGACATCGCACGGGCACCGGTATCACCCGGCGAAGGCCGCAGCCAACGGGAGAGCAGTCAGGCGCCGGCGAGGCTCGCTTCGGGCGCCTCGCCGGCCCAGGCGCCGTCGTAGGCCTCGCGGTCCAGCAGGTCCTGCTCCTTGGCGACCAGGGTGGGGACCAGCGCCTGGCCGGCGACGTTCACGGCGGTCCGGCCCATGTCCAGGATCGGGTCGATGGCCAGCAGGAGCCCTGCGCCTTCGAGCGGCAGACCCAAGGTGGACAGGGTGAGGGTCAGCATCACCGTCGCGCCGGTGAGCCCAGCCGTGGCCGCCGAGCCGATCACCGAGACGAGGACGATCAGCAGGTAATCGGTGAGATGCAGCGGCAAGCCGAAGAACTGGGCGACGAAGATCGCCGAGATGGCGGGGTAGATGGCCGCGCAGCCGTCCATCTTGGTCGTCGCGCCCAGCGGCACGGCGAAGGCGGCGTAGGCCCGGGGCACGCCCAGGCGGCTTGCGGTTACGCTCTCGGTCAGCGGCAGCGTGCCGATGGACGAGCGCGAGACGAAGCCCAACTGGATGGCGGGCCAGGCGGCGCGGAAGAACCGCGCGGGGCTAAGTCCATGGGCGGCGAGCAGCGCGGGGTAGACCACGAGCAGCACGATGGCGAGACCGATGTAGACGGCCGCCGCGAACTCGCCGAGCTGGGACAGCGCATCCCAGCCGTAGTGGGCCACGGCGTTCCCGAGCAGGCCCACCGTGCCGATCGGCGTGAGGCGGATCACCCACCAAAGCACCTTGCGGACCACCGCCAGCGCCGAGGCGTTGAAGGCGAGGAAGGCGCGGCCGGCTTCGCCGACGCGCAACGCCGCGAGGCCCACCACGAGCGAGATCACCAGGATCTGCAGGACGTTGAAGTTGAGCGTCGTGGTCGCCGAGCCGTCCGACAGCTTGGTTGCGGCCGTGAGCCCCAGGAAGTTGGAAGGCGCGAGCCCGACAAGGAAGTCCAGCCAGGTTCCGCGCGTGGCCGGCGCCTTGGCGGCCTCGGCCGCGACCCCGGCGTGCAGGCCCGGCTGCAGCAGCAGCCCCAGGGCGATGCCGATGGAGACGGCGATCAGGGCGGTGATGGCGAACCACAGCAGCGTGCGCCAGGCAAGCGCCGCGGCGTTCTGCAGCTCGGAGAGCCGCGCGATGCTGGCGACGATGGCGGTGAACACCAGCGGCGGAACGAGCGCCCGCAGGAGCTGGATGAAGGTGGAGCCGACGATCCGCAGCGCCTCGGCCAGGCCATGGCCGCCCTGTCCCTCGTCCACGCCCAGGCTGCGGGCGAGAAGGCCGAGGCCGAGGCCAAGCGCCATGCCCGCCAGGACCTGGAGCCCGAAGCCGCTGATGAAGCGGGATTGAGATGCGGTGGCCATGGGCTGTCCTTCGCCGCGCGATTGCCCTCCCGCTTATGTCTACTCCTGGACTAGGAATGAGGGTCGGCGGAAATTCTAACGTCCGCCTCAGAACCTCTGCGGGCGCGGCTCGGGCTCAGGCGGCCGGCCGGCTCACGACATAGGCGCCCACGCCGGTCAGGATCACGCCGACGGCGCCGGCGATCCACACGTTGCGCGTGGTGTAGGCGACCAAGCCCCAGCTCACGGCCATCATGGCCACGGCGGCGACCTTCGCCCGGGTGGGGATGGCGCCGCGCTCCTCCCAGTCGCGGATGAGGCGGCCGTAGGTGGGGTGCTGCCGCAGACGCTCGGCAAGCTCGGGCGAGCCGCGGGCGAAGGCCCAGACTGCGATCAGCAGGAAGACGGTGGTCGGCATCACCGGCAGCACCACGCCGACGGCCGCGAGCGCGACCGCCACGAAGCCGACCGCGCGATAGACGAGCACGCGTCGGCGTCGGGCGGGTGGCGGCGTGTTCATACGGTCATGGACTCCGCCGCGAGGCCGGCTGAGCCGCAGTGATCGCGGCAAACGCGCCTGGACGCAACGGTCGGCGCCGCTCAGGCCGCCGCCCGGCACGCCTCCGCCAGCCGCCGCGGCTGAATCGGCTTGCTGACGACCTTCGCGCCGGGCTCGCCCTTCAGCAGATCGGCGTTTGCGGTGACGTAGACGACCGGCACGTCGCCCAGCTCGGCGGTAATGGCGCTCACGGCCTCAAGGCCGGTGCCGCCAATGATGCGCAGGTCGGCCGTGATCAAGTCGGGGCGGTGTCGCCGCGCGCACGTGAGCGCGACAGGCGGACTGTCAGCCCAGTCAAAGGAGTCGTAGCCGAGGTCGCGCAGGAGCTGCTCGATCTCCAACGCGATCAGCATCTCATCTTCTATGATGAGTGCGTGCATGCCAGGTACCCGTCCACGCAGGGAATGCCCTCCGAAAGACGCAGGTTTCCTGGATTCAACCGGGAAGGGAAAGCCCCTCTGAGACCAAAATGAGCCTTCAGCGGGCCGCCGCCGTGCGCGAGTGCGAGACCAGCACGGCGAGGGTGGCGCTGGCCAGCTGGTTCTCCGGCGTCGCGAACAGCGCGTGGCGACGGCGCAAGCGGCCGGGCAGCCGCGAGGTCATCACCGCGATCGGGGCGGCGAACAGCAGCGGCAGCACGACCGGCGCGAAGCACAGCGACAGGTCCGGGCGGAAGCAGAGGCCGGCCGTGAAGACCAGGCCCGTCACCATTTGCCAGCGCATGGCCTTGAAGGCCGTCTCCCAGGGCAGTTCGCCCGCGTCGCGCTGCTGGGGCGCCCAGCCCACGTCCCCGCCGCGGAAGGTCTGCATGACCGAGTGGGTGTTGGCCACCATCTGGATCGGCGCCAGCAGGGCCGACAGCAGGACCTCGAGCCCGACGCTCTTCATGATGTTGCGGGTCCCGCCGAAAGCACGCCGCTCGCGCGGGCGGCTGAGCACCAGGGCCGCGCCCATCAGCTTGGGGCTGATCAGCAGCACGGCCGACAGCACCGTCGTCAGCATGAAGGGCGTGAACTCGGGGTTCAGGATGTAGAGGAACGAGTTCCAGTCGACCGGGTACTGCAGCTGCATGGCCAGGCCGATCACCAGGGCGGCGAACCAGAGCGGCGAGGCGATGTAGGCCAGGCAGCCGAAGAAGAGCTGCAGCCGGCTAATGGGGTGCAGGCCCCTGGCGTTCAGCAGGGCCAGGTGCTGCAGGTTGCCCTGACACCAGCGCTCGTCGCGACGCATGAACTCGAACAGGGTCGGCGGCGTCTGTTCGCAGGAGCCGTCCAGCGCGGCTGTCAGATGCACGGCCCAGCCCGCGCGGCGCAGCAGGGCGCCTTCGATGACGTCGTGGCTCAGCACGTGGCCGCCGAACGGCTTCTCGCCGGGCAGGATCGGCAGGCCGGCGCTTTCGGCGAAGGCGCGGACGCGCAGGATGGCGTTGTGGCCCCAGTAGCTGGACTCCGCGCCCGTCCACCAGGCGAGCCCAGCGGCGGCCACCCGTCCGTACATCTGAACGCCGAACTGCGAGAGCCGGGCGAACAGGGTGCGCGCGCCGATGATCGCGGGCGTGGTCTGAATCAGGCCGACGCCCGGGTGGCGCTCCATGGCGTCGACGAGGCGCAGGACGGTCTCGCCGGCCATGGTGCTGTCGGCGTCCAGCACGATCATGAAGTCGTAGGCGCCGCCGTGGCGGCGGACCCAGTCGGCGATGTTGCCGGCCTTGCGCTCGGCGTTGTCGGCGCGGCGGCGCATGTAGAGGTTGCAGTGCGCGTGGCTGCGCAGGGCCATGTATGCGGCGCGCTCGTCCTGGGCGATGTCCTCGCGCCGCGAGTCGCTCAGTACGAAGATGTCGAAGCAGTCGGCGACGCCCAGCCGCTCCAATGCTGTGTCGAGGGCGGCGAGCCGCGCGAAGGCGGCATGCGCGTCCTCGTGGTAGAGCGGCATCAGCAGCGCCGTGCGGGTCTTCGGCCGGTTGGGATGCGGCGAGAAGCGCAGGTCGTCCTGCTCGCGGCCGGTCGCCAGCACGAAGAGGCCGGCCAGCGCGCTGCAGAACCAGATGCACATGGCGGCGCCCAGCATCACGAAAACGCCGAAGCCCAGGACTTCCAGCGGCTGCCACCCCTTGCGGGCGTAGAGCACGAACGGGCCCCACATCAGCAGGCCCGCCAGCACCAGCGCGCCGCCGAACACGATGGCGCGGCGCAGGTTCACGTCCAGAGGCGAGGTGGCGGGCGGGGCGGCGAGGTCGGGACCCTCGTCCCGGCCCAGCGCCTGGCGGGGCATGGCCAGCGGCGCTTCTTCGGGCATCCACGGGTCGTCGACGACCTCGTCCGGGCGCCAGAGCGCGACGGGCTGGAAGAGACCGACGATGCCGTTCATGTGTACCGCTCGCCCCCGAAACTGCGCCGGCGGAGCGCCCGCTGGATGGCCGCTCCCAAGCTCCGGTTAGATTTCGCCCTCTTCAATCACGGACTCGTGATTAAAGCCAGTCTAACGAACGCGTGATTGCTGTTTAGGCGCGATTTGCCTCAGGGGCGCCCATTTCGAGGCGGCGCTCGAGGAGGTAGGCGGCGACCGCGACCCAGCCCACCAGTATCACGGCGTAGCTGCGTTCCCACCAGCCGACGTTGGCGTCGTTCACGAGGCCCGGCATCAGCAGGTGCTTGGTGATGACGGTCAGCAGGGCCATGGCCACGAAGGCCGCAGCCAGGAACCACTTCAGCCGCGGGAGATCGCGAACCGGCCGCAGCGCCCACAGCAGCAGCACCGGGGCGAGCTGGATGCCCAGCGCCAGGTTGATGGCCAGGTGCCGGGGGTCGGGCCAGGGATAGAGCGCAGCGGCCACCAGGCCATAGCCGGCCAGGATGAAGACGATGGCCGTGAAGACGCCTGTAAGCTTGGCGCCGGTCAGGCGGGTGATCGCCAGGCCAAAACCGACGCCCGCCAGTCCGGCCATCAGACCGGCGGCCAGGACGCCCACGTTGAAGATCAGCGGCAGCGGCGCCGTCGGCCCCCCCAGTTCGCTGAGGTACTGCCGGGCGTGGTTGAAGCCGGGGTAGGCGAGGGTCGCCAGCACGACGGCCGCGGCCGCGAACGCGGGGGCGAAGACGCCGAGCCGCAGCAGCGCCCGGCCGATGGCCGCCCGGGCGTCACCGTCCAGCGGCTTCAGGCCCCAGAGCGGGCGCATGAGCGGGACGCGGCGGACGATCTCATAGACCAGCAGACTGCCGCCAAACGTCACCGTTGTCAGGATCAAGGCTTCCGGCAGCGCGGGCAGCCGCGCCGGCTTGAGGAGCCAGACGGCGGCGACCAGAATGGTCTGGTGCGCCAGGTAGCAGGGGAAGATGCCCTCGTTCAGGTAGCGCAGCACCGGCGAATTGGCGGCGCGCAGATGGCGGCTGCCGAAGCCCAGGATCGCGGCGATCACCACCCATTGGGCGACGCCGAACACCGCATTGCGCGGGATGCCGAAGAACGCGCCGCCGCCGGGGTGCCACTCCTGGAGCATCACCAACGCCAGGCTGCCCGCCGCGAGGCCGAGGCTGGTCCAGCGGCGTTGCTCGAGCTCGCGCCAGATCCCTTCTCGGGTGACGATGAGGAAGCCGAAGGCGAAGGCGCCCAGCGAGAGCGCGTGGTTGTACCAGTCCCAGCTCAGTCGGTTGGTGACGCCGAAGAACGGATAGAGCGCCAGCCGGATGGCGATCAGATAGAGCGCCGGCAGGGCCAGCACCCGCCAGCCGCCGAGCGCCGCCTCGAGGCCGGCGCCCAGCCGCTCCATCAGCGCCGGACGCGCCATCAGCGGCAGGATCGCGACGGTGTAGGCCGTCAAATAGACGAGGAACCAGAGGTGGTTCACCGGGACGCCGTTCGCCAGGCCTGCGAGGCTGAACTCCTGCGCGACCCAAGGCAGCAGTCCGTCCGACCAGAAGCCCTTGTCCGTCGCCTCGATCCACGACTGCAGGGGCACCAGGCAGACGACGCCGAACAGCAGCGGCGGCATGAGACGGGCGAGCCGGCTCTGGGTCACCTCGGCGGTCGTCCGGCGCAGCGACATCAGCCGCAGGGCCGAACCGGCCACCAGGAACAGCAAGGTCAGCCGCCATGGACCGGTCAGCAGGATCGCCTCGCGCAGCCAGTCGAAGCGATGCGTGCTCTGGATGTGCCAGTCGTAGGGCGCATAGACGAGCGCCACGTGGAACAGGATCAGCAGGCCGAAGGCGGCCACGCGGATCCAGTCGAGGTCCGCACGCCGGGCGATCCGTGCGCCGGCGGGCTCCGCGGCTGCGGGCGCGGCGTCGCGGCGGGCGCGCAACGGCATGGATGGGGTCCAGAGACTCGACATCGCGACGGCCAATGCGCCAACCCGGTCCCGGAGATCAAGTCGTCGCTGCGCCGCAGCATCGCGCGCGGCCCCGCCGTGGCGCCGAAGCCGCGCCGTCAGGGCTGGAGGAACAGCGCCTCTCGCGTGGCCTCGAACCGGGCGAGCCGTCCGAGGTAGCTCATGCCCAGCAGGGAGGTGTCGAGGCCCTTCTCGATCACCAAGGCGCCCACGTCGTCCAGGCGGGCGCCGCCGACGGAGACGGAGGAGAGGGTCACGGCGGCGGCCCGCGAGCGGCCGCCCGCGGTGGTGACCCTGTAGGAGTAGTCGAGGTCCTGCGTGCGGAAGCCGAGCCGCTCAGCGTCGGCGGGGGTCAGCGCGACGGCGGTGGCGCCGGTGTCGACCAGGAAGCGCACCGGCTCGCCGTTGACTTGGCCGTCGGCCCAGAAGTGGCCATCGGCGCCCTTGAGCACAGCGGCGGACGGGGCCGCGGCGCCCGCGCTCGTCAGCCCGAAGCCCGGCGCGTCCAAGCGGGCGATGCGGAGGGGCTGGGGCGTGAGCGCCAGCATCCCGGCGGCGCTGACCAGGGCCGAAACGCCGGCCACCATCACCACCTGCATATGCCGGCCGAGGTTCGACGCCTGCCTGGACACCCGTTGCGACCCGCGGAGACGGCCTTGCGGCCCGTTCAGGCGGCGGAGATTAGGCGGCAGCCCTTTTCAAGCCGTGAACGTCAGAAGAGGCCCAGTTTCTCGGGCCGGATCAGGCTGCGGCGGGACGGCAACTCCTGCATGATCCGCTCGCGCTCGGCCTCGCTGAGGCGGGCCCAGCCGGCGACCTCGTTGAGCCGGCGGAAGCAGCCCAGGCACAGGCCGCTCTCGGCGTCGACGACACAGACCTTGATGCAGGGCGTCTTGATGGGGGCGGGCGGCTGGCTCATCGGGGCAGAGCGTAGGTGACGTTGGCCTGGGCGGCCAGACGGTCGGGGCTTTCGGTCCAGATCCGCACGTCGCAGACCGTCATCCGCCGGCCCAGGCGCAGCATCTCGGCCTCGGCGTGGATGTCGCCCGGCTTGGCGCCGCGCAGGAAGCTCATGTTCAGCTGGGAGGTTACGGCCATCAGCTGGTCGCCGATGTGGGCCAGCACCAGGGCGTAGGCCGCCGTGTCCGCGAGGCTCATCAGCGTCGGGCCCGAGATCACCCCGCCGGGCCGAAGGAGGCCGTCGCGGTAGGGGAGGCGAAGCCGCACGCGACCGGGATCCACCTCGAGGACCTGGGGACCTGTCTGCTGGACTCCTGGGAAAGCGGTCTCGAGCAGGGCGTTGACGCCCTGGGCGTCCAGCAGCGGCGTAGGTGCGCTCATGCGCTTCCTTCTCGCGCGGGCGGTGGTCTCATTACAAGAAGTTTATTGTTACATGTGACATGTAGTGTACCATTACTAAAGATTCATCGCCGAATACTCATTATTGCAGCTTGTTCATTTGAATTGAGAGCGATGGCGGATGAGGTTTGTCCCAGGTTCCTAGGGAGAAAGTCTCATGAAGTTCGCCGCCATCCTGATCGCCGCCGCCACCGTCGCGAGCGCGGGTTCCGCTTCCGCCGCCGAGCGGGTCACCGACCTGGACTACCTGCGCGCGAGCCGCTGCAAGGGCCTGGCCACCACCCTGACCGGCGTCGTCGACGCCGGCGCGATCGACAGCTTCCTTAAGACGGCGGGCGGCGCCCGCTCGCCGATGGTGCTCGACCGCGCCGACAGCGAATTCCAGAAGGCCAAGCGGGAAGCCCGCAGCGAAGACCGCAAGGCCCGCCTCACCGCCGAACTGACCGGCGCCTGCTCGTCCTACCTGGGCGAGCCAGCCAACGTCGCCAAGCGCTAAGGACACCCTCTCTAGCCCTGTCCTAGTGCTGTCGTAGCGCGCCGCCACGGCCCCGGCGGCGCGCTTTCGTCTTGCGTGGAGGGCGACGGGAACCCAGCCTTGGCCGTAGGGCTTTCCTGCGAGCGCGGCCTTACCCGGCCGCAGGCCAGCGGCAAGGATGCGGATGACGATCTTCAACCCGGGCGAGACCTGCTGGCGTACGGCGGGTGCGGATCGCGTGGCGTTCCTGATCGACACCGAGGCCTATTTCACCGCCGCCTTTGAGGCGATGCAGAAGGCGCGTCGCTCCATCCTGCTCTTGGGCTGGGGCTTCGACCCGCGCACCCGGCTGTTCCCAGATGGCTACGATGGGCCGAACGACCCGGACGAGGTGGGCCGCATCCTCCTGCGCCTTTCCGAGCAGCGCCCCGATCTCGACATCCGACTGCTGATCTGGAAGTCGGCGCTGCCGGTCAGCGCCAGCCAGCAGTTCTTCCCGCACAAGGCCCGCAAGTGGTTCGAGGGCACGCGGGTGAAGTTCCGCCTGGACGACCAGGTCCCGTTCGGCGCGTGCCATCACCAGAAGCTGCTGGTGATCGACGACCGGCTGGCCTTCTGCGGCGGCGGCGACATCTCGATCGACCGCTGGGACACGCCGGGCCACCTGGAGGACGACCCGCGCCGGATCATGCCGGACCAGGACTATCACGCGCCGCGCCACGAGGTGATGATGATGGTCGACGGCGAGGCGGCCCGCGCCCTCGGCGACCACTTCCGCGAGCGCTGGCGGCGGATGGAGAAGGAAGAGATGGCCCCGCCGCCCGACGCCGGCGGAGATCCCTGGCCCGACCACGTCCCCCCGCATCTCTTCCACGCGCAGGTCGCGATCGCTCGCACCGAGCCGGCCTGGAAGCAGCCGCGCACCGTGGCCGAGATCAAGGCGCTGACCCTGGCCTGCATCGCCGAGGCGAAGGACGTCATCTACCTTGAGAACCAGTACTTCACGTCGCCGCTGGTGACCGAGGCGCTCGCCGAACGCCTGGCCGAGCCGGACGGGCCGGAAGTGATCCTCATCACGACAGGAAAGGCGCCGAGCTGGTTCGACCAGCTGACGATGGACCGAACGCGCGGAGCGATGATCTGGCGGCTGAGGGCGGCGGACATCTTCGGGCGCTTCCGCGCCTTCCTGCCGAAGACGTCGGGCGGCACGAACATCATCGTCCACTCCAAGGTCAGCATCTTTGACGACCGCATCGTGCGGGTAGGCTCGGCCAACCTGAACAACCGCTCGTTCGGCTTCGATACCGAGATCGAGCTTGGCGTCGAATGCGACGACGAGACGGCGCGCCTGAATATCGAGGCCCTGCGTGACCGCCTGGTGGGCCACTTCCTGGCCGTGACGGGGGACGCTGTGCGCAAGGCGCGCGCCGACCATGGAAGCCTCGGCGCCGCCATCGACGCGCTGAACCGGAGCGGGCGGCTGGAGCCGGTGGATCCGTCCCGTCGATCGGCGCTGGAGGAGCTCATCGCCGCCTACCACGCTGGCGATCCGACCGACGTCTCGGACTCCTGGCGCCTCGGCCGACGCCGCGAGCGGCTGTTCCGGGAAGCTCGCGAGATGGCCGAGCGGCGGCTCCGAAGCCGCGGCCAGGGCTAGGCGACGTCGAAGTCCATCACCAGCGGCAGGTGGTCGGAGGCGACCCGCGTCAGCGGATCGAACGGCGCAAAGACGTCCTGCACCTCGATGCCCGGGCTGACGAAGACGTGGTCGATGCGCAGCACCGGCAGCGGCGACGGGAAGGTGGACGTGGGCGTGCGCCGCCGCGACAGCCGCCGGGCGGCCTGCAGCCTGGTCGTCAGCGTACGATAGACCACGGACGTGCCCGTGGCGTTGAAGTCGCCCAGCAGGATCGTCGGCCAGCGGCATTCGGGGTGGTCCAGCCACGATGCGCCCGCCAGGTGCGCCGCCTGGATCTGCTGCTCGCGCGGGACCAGGCCCAGGTGGGTGTTGATGATCTGGACCGGCTTGCCGTCGATCTCGACCTCGACCCACAGCGCGCCACGGGGCTCCAGGCCGCGCATCCGGTCGTAGCCGGGCAGGGGACCCACCTTCACCAGCCGCTCAGGGTAGACGGTGAGGATGGCGTCGCCGTAGCGCTCCTCCTCGACCTGCATGGCGGCGTGGAAATGGTGGCTCATCTCGAGACGCTGGGCGATCTCGTGCGCCTGGTCCACGTGGCCGGTGCGCCGCCGGCCGACGTCCAGCTCCTGGAGGGCCACGATGTCGGGGTTCAGCGCCGCGAGCACCGCGGCGATCCGCGCCACGTCCAGACGGCGATCGTTCCCGACGCAGCGATGGACGTTGTAGGTGACGATGCGGGGCATGAGGGTTGAGGTCTGGCCGCGAACTGCGGCGAAGGCAAGGTGCGCAACACCCGACGCGGGGCCTAGGTTTCGCCCACCTCCGGCGGCAAACTGGGATCATGATCGCCTCGGTCGTCCTGACTCTCGCCGCGCCCGCGGCGGCCGTGGAAGCGCCGCGCCTCCTCCGCCTTCCCAGCGCCTACGAGCGCGCAATGGCCTATCCCAGCCACGCCTCGGAGCGGCAGCTGGACGGAAGGGCGGTGCTGCGTTGCCGCGTGACCTCAATCGGCACGGCGGCGGATTGCAGCGTCAAATCCGAGACTCCCGCCGGTCAGGGATTCGGCCAGGCCGCCATGTCGCTCCGCTCGCGTCTGCGCTTCACGCCGCCGACGGGCGGGCAGGACCCCTGGGTAGAAATTCCGCTGAACTTCGAAGGGGCTTGGCGGAAGGCGTTGAGGGAAGGCGACCCGAACCGCTGACGCTTACGTTAGCGTCATCTTTCCAGGGCTTGGGGCCGCGCGTATAGGGTTTCAAACGCCTGTAAGAGGAGCCGGCCATGAACCTCGACTTCACGCCTGAAGAGAACGCCTTCCGCGAAGAGGTTCGCGCCTTCATCCGCGACAACTACCCGGCCGAGCTGCGCAAGGCCCAGGACGAACATCGCCCGCTGACGAAGGAAGAGTATCTGCTCTGGCACAAGGTGCTGGCGAAGAAGGGCTGGCTCGCGCCGTCCTGGCCGGTGGAGCACGGCGGCACGGGCTGGACGCCCACGCAGAAGTACATCTGGTCGGAAGAGACCGCGAAGGCCGACTGCCTGCCGGTGCTGCCGTTCGGCGTCTCGATGCTGGCGCCGGTGATCT
>NZ_JAPSKZ010000042.1 GCF_031181185.1 Phenylobacterium sp.
GGCGCCAGACCGGGGGCGACCTCGTAGAAGCCCATGCGGCGGGGACCCCAGCGCGAGGCGACCGCCATGTAGAGGTCCAGCACGCTGATCCCGTCGCCCAGCATGAAGCCGCCGACCGGCTTCACCTGGGCGTCCATCATCCGCCAGCAGTCGAGGATGCGTTGTGCGGTGCGCTCCAGGATCACGGGGCCGTGCTCCTCGTCGGCCGCCAGCCGGCTGACGTCGTCGCGGATCCAGTAGAGGGCGTAGATCTGGGTGGCGATGTAGCTCATCCAGCGCAGGAACCGGGGCCTGAGCGGCGATTCGAGCGGCGGCGAGAGGCCCGCGGCCGGGTGGCTCTCGGCCAGGTGGATCAGGATGGCGGCGCTTTCCGTCATCAGCTCGCCGGTGGGCAGCACCAGCGCCGGCACCTGCCGCAGCGGATTGATGCGGGCCATCTCCTTGGCCGCCGCCTTGTCCTCCCACACCCGGCGCTCGATCACCCGGTAGGGCGCGCCGATCAGCGTCAGCGCGGCTTCGACAGGCACCGAGCCCGAGCCCTGGCCGCCGTACACAAGATAATCCCCAGTCATTCACAACCTCGTGGAAAACTCTAGATGCGGCGTCTGTCGCACTTTACGCCCACAAGATGTTGCGTCACCTTTCAGTCGAAACACCTGGGGCAGGACGGACTCAAATGAGCGGCATTATCACTCCGAACGGCAAGAGCCTGCCGGGCCTGATGACCCCTTCGTTCGCCTACAAGCCGTTCCGGTATCCGTGGGCCTTCGAGTTCTGGCGCCGCCAGCAGCAGGTCCACTGGATGCCCGAAGAGGTGCCGCTGGGCGAGGACCTGAAGGACTGGGCGGTCAAGCTGAACGACCGCGAGCGCAACCTGCTGACCCAGATCTTCCGGTTCTTCACCCAGTCGGACGTCGAGGTGAACGACAACTACATGGAGCGCTACAGCCGCGTCTTCAAACCCACCGAGGTGAAGATGATGCTGGCGGCGTTCTCGAACATCGAGACCGTCCACATCGCGGCCTACGCCCTGCTGCTCGAGACGATCGGCATGCCCGATTCCGAGTTCACGGCCTTCCTCGACTACCAGGCCATGCGCGACAAGCATGACTACATGCAGCAGTTCGGCGTCGACACCGAAGCCGACATCGCGCGCACCCTGGCCATGTTCGGCGGCTTCACCGAGGGGCTGCAGCTGTTCGCCAGCTTCGCCATGCTGATGAACTTCCCGCGCCACAACAAGATGAAGGGCATGGGCCAGATCGTGAGCTGGTCGGTGCGGGACGAGAGCCTGCACTGCGAAGGCATCATCAAGCTGTACCACGCCTTCAACAAGGAGACCGGCGCGGTGACCAAGGCCGTCGGCGACGACATCGTCGACTGCTGCAAGACGGTGGTAGGCCTGGAGGACAAGTTCATCGACTTGGCCTTCGAGGCCGGCGAGGTCCAGGGCATGACCCCGGACGACATCAAGCAGTACATCCGGTTCGTCGCCGACTGGCGGCTGAAGCAGCTGCAGCTGCCCACCGTCTACGGCATCAAGGAGAACCCGCTGCCCTGGCTGCAGTCGATGCTGTCGGGCGTGGAGCACGCCAACTTCTTCGAGGCCCGCTCAACGGAATACTCGAAGGCCGCGACCAAGGGGCAGTGGCACGGGTCGGAAGGCGTCTGGGCCGAATTCGACCGGATGCAGGCCAAGCGCGCGGCGGAGGGGATGCCGGCGGAGTAGGGGGCTATAGCTGCTCTTTGATTATTGTCGCCGCGTAGCCTCCGATCAGCGTTTGGCCAGTCTGCTCGTGGACCAAGACGCAACACGCCTCAGGGGGCACTACCTGCGTCGGCCTGACGAACCATAGGTCGGCGCCGGGCTCAGCCACGAGCCTCCACTCCGCCGCGTCGATGCCGCTGGCGTTCAACGCAGACCTTGCAAGCATGATCGCTGACTGAGCGTCGGCGCAGGGTCCCGTACCCGCGCGAGCGTCCGTCCAATCGAAATAGTCTGCTTCTAGCATGGTGTTGGAGCCCCAAACTTCACGATCCGATGCGAGGCTCCGGGTTCGGTCGTGTCAAGGACCGGCCGGCCGCGGGGCGGCGCGCGCTGCGCACGCGTCCTTGAGACGCCCGGACCCGCAGGCTGATTGGCTGCCGTGAGATCGAAGGCTTTCTCACTTCTCCCCTTGCGGGAGAAGGTGGCCCGCGAAGCGGGTGGGATGAGGGGTTGAAGATGGGTCGGTGCGACGGCGGCGGGGGCGCGGTGCGACCCCTCATCCGTCAGCCTTCGGCTGACACCTTCTCCCGCAAGCGGAGAAGGGGGTGAACGGCGGAACATCCGCGTCCTCCAGCAGCTTGCCCGCTGACAGGAGGCCGCGATGACCGAGAAGACGTTCAAGGCGGGTGACGCCGTGAAGTGGGACCACAGCCAGGGGACTACTAAGGGCAAGGTGGTGCGCAAGCAGACCACGCCCACGAAGATCAAGGGGCACAAGGTGGCCGCGTCGAAGGACAATCCCGAATACATCGTGAAGTCCGACAAGACGGGCGCCGTCGCCGCGCACAAGCCCTCCGAGCTGCGGAAGGCTTGATCCTTCGATCTTGAACCATCCCTACGGCCAAGCTTGGTGACACCTTGGGCGGGGACGGCCACGTTCGGGCCTAGTTTTGGCCGCCGACGCTCCGGACATCTGCGCGCTTCGGAAGGGCGGAGGCGTTTGCGATGGCCGTGCTGAGCGAGAGGGCGCCTGCATCGAGCTTCCGCATCCGCGGGCGGAACTTCATGGCCCTGGTGGTGGCGCCCGAGCTGCCGGCGTCGGCATGGTTCGCAGGCCTGGACGCCCAGATGCGCGAGGCGGCGGGCGTGTTCGCCGATCGGCCGGTGATCGCCGACCTGTCGGCGGCGGTGGCGGAAGGCGGGCCGGAGGCAGCGCCGATCCTGCTTGAAGGGCTGGAGGCACGGGACCTGCGGCTGGTGGGCGTGGACGGCGTGAGCGCCGCGGCGCTGGCCGGCACCCGCTGGGAGCGGCTGCCGCGCATCCAGGGGCGTGATCTTCCGCGGGAAGCCCAGGTGGAGGCGCCGCCCAAGGCCGCCTCGCTGCTGATCGACCGGCCGGTGCGCTCGGGGCAATCGGTGGTGTTCGAGGACGGCGACGTGACGATCGTGGGCGCCGTGGGCTCGGGCGCCGAGGTGATCGCCGGCGGCTCGATCCACGTCTACGGCCCCCTGCGCGGACGCGCCATCGCCGGGCAGCGGGCGGGCGCGGCCGCGCGGATCTTCTGCCGCCGGATGGAGGCCGAGATGGTCGGCATCGACGGCCTGTACCGCACGCCCAACCAGGATGGCGGGTCGCACTGGGGGCCTGCGCTGCACGGCCGCCCCGTCGAAGTGCGCCTGGACCGCGGCGCGCTCGCCCTTTCGCAGATCGACTGAGCATTCAAGAGAACGAGGAGCAGGGCCATGGCGTCCAAGGTGTTGGTTGTGACCTCGGGCAAGGGAGGCGTGGGCAAGACCACCTCCTCGGCCTCGCTGGGAGCGGCGCTGGCCCAGGCCGGCAAGCGGGTGGCGGTGGTCGACTTCGACGTCGGCCTGCGGAACCTCGACCTGGTGATGGGCGCCGAACGGCGCGTGGTGTTCGACCTGGTCAATGTGGTGCAGGGCGACGCGCGGCTGACCCAGGCCCTGATCCGCGACAAGCGGCTGGAGGGGCTGTGGCTGCTGCCCGCCTCCCAGACGCGGGACAAGGACGCGCTGACCGAGGTCGGCGTGGGCAAGGTGATCGACGAGTTGCGGGCGACCTTCGACTGGATCATCTGCGACAGCCCGGCCGGGATCGAGAAGGGCGCGACCATGGCCATGCGGTTCGCCGACCTCGCCGTGGTGGTGACGAACCCGGAGGTGTCGTCGGTGCGGGACTCGGACCGGATCATCGGCATGCTGGACGCCCGCACCCGCAAGGCCGAGGTGGGCGAGCCGATGGAGAAGCACCTGCTGCTCACCCGCTACGACGCCGCCCGGGCGGCGCGGGGCGAGATGATGAAGGTGGAGGACGTGCTGGAGATCCTGGCCATCCCGCTGCTGGGCGTGGTGGCCGAGAGCCCCGACGTGCTGACCGCCTCGAACGTCGGCTGTCCGGTGACCCTGAACAACCCGGCCTCGCCGGCGGCCAAGGCCTATGCGGACGCCGCGCGCCGGCTGCTGGGCGAGGACGTGGCGCTGAAGCTGCCCGAGCCGGAGAAGCCTGGGCTGTTCAGCCGGCTGTTCGGCCGGAGGGCGGCGGCATGAGTTTCCTGAACTTCTTCACCCGCAACCGCGGCTCGGCGCCCGTGGCCCGCGACCGGCTGCAGGTGCTGCTGGCGCACGAGCGGGTGGGCGCCGGCAGCACGGATCTCGCCGCCGTGCTGCACAAGGAGATCCTGGCGGTGATCGCCAAGCACATCCCCATCGATCAGGACAAGGTCGTGGTGAAGCTAGACCGCGGGGCCCAGGTCTCGACCCTGGAGATCGATATCGAGATGCCCGACGAGGCCTTGGCTCGCTAGGTGTTCCAGGGGCTCTTGCGGCCGGCGGTGAGCGGGACGGCCGTGCCGCTGCGCCGGCGGGCGGGCTGGACGATCGCCTCGGCGGCGACGCCCGTCAGCTGCATCAGCGCCGCCACGCGGTTGTGGGTGGCGGGATGCGTGCTGAAGAGATTGTCGCCGCCGCGTCCGCCGGCCAGCGGGTTGATGATGAACATGTGGGCCGTGGCCGGATTGCGCTCGGCGTCGGGGTTGAAGTAGCCGCCCTTGGCGTAGGCCTCGATCTTCTGGAGCGCCGAGGCCAGCGCCTGGGGATCGCCCGAGATCTCGGCGCCGTGCCGGTCGGCCTCGTACTCGCGCCCGCGGCTGATCGCGAACTGGACGAGGGCGGCCGCCATCGGCGCGACCAGGGCCACGACGATCATCGGGATGATCCCGGTCGGGCGGCCTTCCTCGTCGCGGCCGCCGAAGAAGAAGGCGAAGTTGGCGAGCGCCGAGATGGCGCCGGCGATGGTGGCCGTGATCGTCATCGTCAGCGTGTCGCGGTTCTTCACGTGGGCCAGCTCGTGAGCCATGACGCCGCGGATCTCGCGCCGGTCCAGCATGGTGAGCAGGCCGCGGGTGGCGGCGACGGCGGCGTGGGCCGGGTCGCGGCCGGTGGCGAAGGCGTTCGGCTGATCCTGGTCGATGACGTAGATCTTCGGCCGGGGCAGGCCGGCGCGGTTGGCGAGCTCGAGCGTGTCTTCCACGTAGTTGCGGATCAGCGGCTCGGGATGGTCGCGGTCGACCTCCTGGGCGCGGTACATCCGCAGCACGATCCTGTCGGCGTTCCAGTAGCTGACGAGGTTCATGCCGGCGGCGAAGACGAAGGCGATGGCCATGCCCGTGGGCCCGCCGATCAGATAGCCTACGCCCATGAAGAGCGCCGTGAGCGCGGCCAGCAGCATGAAGGTGCGAAGGTGGTTGCGCATGGTCCTTTTGGATCTGTGCGGTCCGGAACGTCCCCACGCGCAATATGGGGATTCCTACCTCACCCGCAAAGCGGGGGAGGGGGACCGTCGGCCGAGCGCAGCGGAGAGCCGATGGTGGAGGGGGCGAGGGTTCTGCAGTGCGGCGGTTCGCCCCCACCACCGTTCGCTCTTCGGCGAACGGTACCCCTCCCCCGTCGTCTTCGCGACAGGGGAGGCAGGTCAGCGGGAAGCTCGGCGCAGGGCGCGTTCGGCCGGGGCCTCGGCGCGGGCGGCGCGGAGCTGGGCATCCATGGCCTCGCCGCTCATCGGCCGGGCGAAGAAGTAGCCCTGCATGCGGTCGCAGCCGGTCGAGCGCAGGAAGAGGGCCTGGGCCTCGTCCTCCACGCCTTCGGCGACGATCGAGACGCCCAGCGCGCGCGCGGCGTGCAGCATCGAGGCCACCAGCTTGGAGACGCGCGCATCGCGGCCGACGTCGGCGATCAGCGAGCGGTCCAGCTTCACCGTCTGGATCGGCAGGTTCATGAGCGCGCGGAGGTTGGAGTAGCCGGTGCCGAAATCGTCGAGGGCCACCTTCACGCCCTTGGCGGCGAGGCGCTCGATGTGGCGGCGGCCGAGCGCCATGTCCTGGACCAGGAAGGTCTCGGTGATCTCGACGGTGAGCGCCGTCGCCGGCAGGTCGGTGCGCTCGAGCCGGCCGATCAGCTTGCGCGAGAAGCCGGGGTCCAGCAGGTCGCGCGGGCTGACGTTGCACGAGACGAGCTCGATCAGGCCGTCGGCGACCCAGGCGGCGGCCCGGCGGCAGGCGGCGTCGAACACCGCCTCGTCGATGGCGCGGATCAGGCCCAGCTCCTCGGCCATCGGCACGAAGGCGGCGGGCGATAGCAGGCCCTGCTCGGGATGGTTCCAGCGGGCCAGGACCTCGACGCCCACGACGCCGCCCGAGAGGCTGTCGACGACGGGCTGGAACCACGGCTCGATCTCGCCGGCCGGAATGGCGCGGCGGAGTTCCTGTTCGAGGGTGCGGCGCCGCTCGGTCTCGGCGCGCAACTCGGCGTCGAAGATCGAGAAGCGGCGGCCGCCGGCGGTCTTCACGCGATAGAGCGCCATGTCGGCGAAACGCTGCAGGTCCGAGGCGTGGGCGGCGTCGTTCGGATAGACCGCCACGCCCACCGAGGCGCCGGGCGACACCTGCCGGCCGTAGATCACCTGCTGCTGTGAGACAACCTGGACCAGGCGCTGGGCGCGGCGAGCGACGTCGGTTGCGTCGGAGATGATGGCGAACTCGTCGCCGCCGAGGCGGGCGGCGATCTCGCCGGGACCGCAGTCGTTTCGCAGGCGCTCCCCCAGCTCGGCCAGCAGAAGGTCGCCGGCATGGTGGCCGAGTGTGTCGTTGAGGTGCTTGAAGCGGTCGAGATCGACGACGAACAGCGCGACGGTCCCGCCGCTGGCGCGGGCCGCCTCAAGTCGTTCGCAGAGCGCGGTGGTGAACGCGCCCCGGTTGACGAGGCCGGTCAGGGAATCCGTCTGCGCCAGCCGCAGGGTGAGGGCCCGCTCGGCCTCCAGCGCGGCCACCCGCCGGGCGAGCTCCGCATGACTTTTTCGCGTGTCGGACACGGTGGGGCGTTCTGCCTAACCTCGACGGAAGGCCCCACCTTGGCGTCATCGAGGCGAACGCCCCGTTAAGCGGCGTGCTTAACGGAGGGTTTTGTCGCGGGGCCCTCCGCGCGCGGCGGAGGGCCCCGGAACGTCAGGCCTTGGCCGGTTCGGCGGCCGGCTCCTCGATCTGGTTCTCCCACTTGGCGACGACGGCGCTGGCGACGGAGTTGCCGACGACGTTGGTGGCCGAGCGGCCCATGTCGAGGAGGTGGTCGACCGCCAGGATCAGGGCGATGCCGGCCTCGGGCAGGTCGAAGAAGGTGAGCGTGGCGGCGATCACGACCAGCGAGGCGCGCGGCACCCCGGCCATGCCCTTGGACGTCACCATCAGCAGCGCCAGCATGGTGATCTGCTGGGCGATGGAGAGCTCGATGCCATAGACCTGCGCGATGAACAGCGTCGCGAAAGTGCAGTACATCATCGAGCCGTCGAGGTTGAACGAGTAGCCCAGCGGCAGGACGAAGCTGGCCACCTTGCGGCTGACGCCCCACTTCTGGAGCTCTTCCAGCGTGCGGGGATAGGCGGCCTCGGACGAGGCGGTGGAGAAGGCCAGCAGCGTGGGCGCGCGGATCTGGCCGATCAGCTTCAGGATGCGCGGCCCGACGATGACCACGCCAGCCAGGATCAGCAGCGCCCAGAGGATGCCGAGCGACAGGTAGAAGCCGCCGACGAACTTGGCGTAGGTGAAGATCACCTCGATGCCGCGGGTGGCGATCGAGGCGGCGAGGGCGGCGAAGATGGCGAAGGGCGCCGTCTTCATCACATAGCCCGTCACCTTCAGCATGATCTGGGCGACCTGTTCGACCAGGGCCAGAACCTGGGGCGCGCGGTCATCGACGGCCGAGACCGCCACGCCCACGAACACCGAGAAGACCACGATCTGCAGGATCTCGTTTCGGGCCATGGCGTCGAAGATCGAGCTGGGCACCAGGTGGGTGACGAACTCGCGCAGGGTGAACTTCGACATGTCGACGGCGGTCGAGGCGACCGCGGTGTCCGCCGGACTGAGGTTCATGCCCACGCCCGGCTGCAGGATGTGGACCATCACGAGGCCCAGGGTCAGCGAGAAGATCGAGGCCACGATGAACCAGCCGATGGTCTTCACGCCGACGCGGCCGACCTCGGAGGCGTCGCCCATGTGGGCGATCCCGACCACAAGGGTCGAGAAGACCAGCGGCGCGATGATCATCTTGATCAGGCGCAGGAAGATGTCGGTGATGATGGAGAGGTTGCCGGCGACGGCGGCGGCCGCTTCGGGCGCCATCGTCGTGTTGATGGCCCAGCCGACAGCGACGCCGAGCACCATCGAGCCGACGATGAGGTAGGTGAAAAGGCGGTTCATTCAGCCCCCGGGGAACTTGTTGGCGCCTTTGTCGCCAAGAACGGGGGTCCAGTCCAGCGCCCGACGCGCGCCAGGTTTGGCAACCGTCACACCGGGCCGCTATAAGCCCGACGATGAAGAAGACAGACGCAGCCGGCATCGTTGATCGGCTAGAACAAGAGTACCAGGCGAGCGTCGGCTCGCTCCGGACAGCCCTGAAATCCTTCCTCGCCGGCGGACCGCCGCCCGATCCCGTCGCCAGGCGCGCCGGCGCCTACGTCTATCCCGAACTGCGGATGACCTGGCCGGCGGGCCGGCCCTATCCCCGGATCAGCCGCGCCTTCGCCCGCGTGGGCCTGCCGGGCCGCTATGCGGTGACCGTCACCCGCCCGGATCTGTTCCGCGACTACCTGGTCGAGCAGCTGTCGTTGCTGCAGCAGGATTTCGACGTCGAGCTGGAGGTCGGACGGTCGAAGCAGGAGATCCCGTTCCCCTATGTGCTGGACGGCGCCCGCGACATCGCGCTGGCGGATATCGGCGCGGCCGAGATCGCCCGGCACTTTCCCTCGACCGAGCTCGCCTACATCGGCGACGAGATCGCCGATGGCGCTTTCCTGATCCCCGACAACGGTCCGCGGCCGCTGGCGTTGTTCGACGGGTTGCGCACCGACTTCTCGCTGGCGAGGCTCGCGCACTACACCGGCACCCCGGCCGAGCACGTCCAGCAGTACGTGCTGTTCACCAACTACCACCGCTACGTCGACGAATTCGTCCGCTGGGCGGCCGAGCAGTTGAAGACCGACAGCCGCTACACGGCGCTGTCGGCCCCGGGCCGGATCACGGTCACGGCCGAGACCCCCGATCCCGAGGGCGTAGTCGCGGCGGGGCCGTGGCGGCGGCACCAGATGCCGGCCTACCACCTGATGGCCGAGGGCGGCACAGGGGTCACGCTGGTGAACATCGGCGTCGGTCCCTCGAACGCCAAGACCATCTGCGACCACCTGGCGGTGCTCCGGCCTCAGGCCTGGCTGATGATCGGCCACTGCGGCGGGCTGCGCGGCAGCCAGACCATCGGCGACTATGTCCTGGCGCACGCCTACCTGCGCGACGACCATGTGCTGGACCGGGTGCTGCCGCCCGAGATCCCGATCCCGCCGATCGCGGAGGTGCAGGTGGCGTTCAACCGCGCCGCCGAGATCGTCACCGGCGAGACCGGAGAGGTGCTGAAGCGGCGGCTGCGCACCGGCACGGTGGTGACCACCGACGACCGCAACTGGGAGCTCCGGTATTCGACCAGCGCCATCCGGTTCAACCAGAGCCGGGCCGTGGCGATCGACATGGAGTCAGCCACCATCGCCGCCCAGGGCTACCGCTTCCGCGTGCCCTACGGAACGCTGCTGTGCGTGTCGGACAAGCCGCTGCATGGCGAGATCAAGCTGCCGGGCCAGGCCAACGCGTTCTACGAAAGGGCGATCGGCCAGCACCTGCAGATCGGCCTCGCCACCGTCGACCTGCTTCGCCAGGAAGGCGCCCGCCTCCATTCGCGCAAGCTGCGCAGCTTCGACGAGCCTCCGTTCCGATGAGCCGACATCTTCCCTTCGAGGGTATCGAGAACTTTCGCGACTTCGGCGACTACGCCGCGGGTACGCGCCGGCTGAAGCGCGGCCTGCTCTACCGCTCGGCGCACCACGCCCAGGCCACCGAGGCCGACCTTGCGAAGCTCGCGGCGCTGGGCCTGTCGCTGATCGTCGACCTGCGCCGGTCGAACGAGCGGGAGAACCACCCCTGCCGTCGCTGGGAGGGTTTCGCCGCCGAGGTGATCGACAACGACATCGGCCAGGAGCACGCCGACGAGTGGCACGAGTTCATCGCCCGCTCGGACCTGACGCCCGCCTCGTTCCACAGCTACATGCTGGACTATTACGACGGCGCGCCGCACGCGAAGCGGCACATCGACCTCTACGCCCGCTACTTCCAGGCCCTGGCCCGCACGGAAGGGCCGGTGCTGGTCCACTGCGCGGCCGGCAAGGACCGGACGGGCATCCTGTGCGCCCTGACCCACCACGTGGCCGGCGTGCACGAGGACGACATCGTCGCCGACTACCTGCTCACCAACGACCCTGAGCGCATCGAGCGGCGGCTGCCCATGATCCGCGCCGCCATCGCGGAGGCGACCGGGCGCGAGCCTACCGACGAAGCGCTCCGCGTGGCCATGCGGGTCGAGGCCGAATACCTGGAGCGGGCCTTCGCCGCCATGCGCGCCCAGCATGGCTCCATCGACGGCTATCTGGACGAGGCGCTGGGCCTGACGCCGGCGCTGCGCGAACAGATCCACGAGCGGCTGTTGGCCTGAGCGGGGGAGCCGACGGCGGGCGGCGGCGCGGAAGCGGGCCGTCGAACGTCGCTACGGTTGGGACTAAAACTTGGGAAGTTCTGCTCCAGCGCCGCGCGCGCAGCCCGTCGCAAACAATTCAGCTTCCAGGAATGAAGATCGGCGCAAACTCCCGTCGATCGGCTGGACAATTGGCTAACGCTGTTCGAAGGTCGGGCGCAGGTCGGGGGACCGCATCAAACGCAATCATTCGGAAGATCGCCCCGATGAACAGTGACAGTTCGGCGCCGGCTCAGCCGGTTCGGCTAGCGGGCCGCACGCTGGGAAAGGCTCGGCACATCTGCGCCTTCTTCAACTCGCGTGAAGAGCAGGACAAGATCCTGATCCCCTTCTTCAAGGAGGGGTACGATCGAGGTGAAAAGCTCTTCCACATCGTCGACAGCCGCCTGCGTGACGAGCATCTGTGCGCTTGCCGGACTGCTGGGATCGACTGCGAAGGCGCTCTGGAGGACGGCCAACTCGAGATCCGCCACTGGGAAGACGCCTACCTCAAGGACGGCTATTTCGATGGCGACCGCATGGTCGACATCCTCATCGAGGTTCTCGAGGGCGCCCGCGAGAAGCACGGCCTGACGCGCCTGATGGGCAACATGGAATGGGCGCTGGAGTCGGCGCCCGGCGTGACCGACATCGTCGAGTACGAAACCAAGCTGAATTACATCCTGCCGCGCTATCCTGATCCCGTGGTCTGCGTCTACGACCTCAACAAGCATAGCGGGAGCGTGGTGATGGATATCCTTCGCACTCACCCCATGGTGATCATCGGCGGCGTCTTGCAGGAGAACCCGCTTTACGTGGCTCCCGACGAGATGCTCGCCGAACTCAAGAGCCGGATGGCGTGAGGTTCCCGCAAGGCGACGCTGAGCGAACCTAGAACGTGCTTCCGGCGATCGATCTGAAGGATGAGGCGGAAGCTCGGCGATGTCTCCGCGACATCGTCGCGCTCTCGACGCTGCCCGCGCTCTGGTTCGGCGCCGACCGCGTCCGTCTGACCGAGAGCTTGGCTGCCGCCCTCTTCACCACCCTCGGCCCCGATTTCGTCTGTGCGCTCTGCGTGACGGACTCGGCCAAACCACCGGTGGTGGTCGCCCAAACGGGGCGCTACGAAAGCAGCCCCGAGCTCGCGGATCGGGTCGCACCCCTTCTGATGGAGTGGGCCAGGACCCACGATCCTGACGAGTTGCTTCGGCTGCCGAACCCTCGAGGTTCTGGCGAATTGCTCGTCGCTGTGCGTCCTATCGGCCACATGGCCGAATTCGGTGTCCTCGCCGCGGGATTCCCGTCGAACTCGCCGCCTACCGCCACGCACCAGTTGCTGCTCAACATCGCGGCCACGCAGGCAGGCGCTGCGGTGCAGAACGCCAGGCTGGTCGGATCCCTCCAGGAAGAGGGTCGGGCGCTCGAGACGCTGAACAGCGTCGGCGCCGCATTGGCCGCTGAGTTCAATCACGACCAGGTCGTTCAGATCGTCATCGATGCGGCGGTCAAACTGACTGGGGCTCAGTTCGGCGCCTTCTTCTACAAGGAGGTGGACGAGACCGGCGGCAGCTTCATGCTCTACCGGCTCTCGGGCGCCGATCAGTCGGCGTTCGCCGGCTTCCCGCACCCACGCAACACCATGGTCTTCGAGCCGACGTTCCTCGGCCAGGGTACCGTACGTAGCGACGACATCACCCAGGACCCGCGCTACGGGAAAAATGCGCCTCATAAGGGCATGCCGCAGGGCCATTTGCCGGTTCGCAGCTATCTCGCGGCTTCGGTTCGCACCCGGTCGGGCGAAGTGATTGGCGGGTTGTTCTTCGCCCACTCCGAGGCCGGCGTTTTCTCCACGCGCTCCGAGAAGCTGGTTGAGGCCCTCGCCTCGCAAGCCGCGATCGCGATGGACAACGCGCGCCTCCTCGAGGCGGTGCAGCGCGCCAATCAAACGCTGGAAGAGCGCGTCCGCGAGCGCACGAGCGAGCTCGAGGCTGCGCATGAGGCGCTTCGACAGGCCCAGAAGATGGAGGCCATCGGGCAGCTCACCGGCGGGATCGCGCACGACTTCAACAACCTGCTCACGGTCATCCGCGGCTCGGTCGACCTGTTGCGGCGCCCTGATCTGCCCGAAGGGCGGCGCTTACGCTACGTGGAAGCCATCGCGGACACAGCGGATCGCGCCGCCAAGCTGACCGGCCAGCTTCTTGCTTTTGCACGCAGGCAGGCCCTGACGCCGCAGACCTTCGACGCCGCGGCGCGGGTGCGCGGCATCGCCGAGATGTTGCGCACGGTCCTGGGCGCCCGTGTCCTCCTGGAGATCGAAGATGGCGGGCCGGCCTTCATCCGAGCCGATCCCGCGCAATTCGAAACGGCCCTGGTCAACATGGCGGTCAACGCCCGGGATGCGATGGACGGCGAGGGACGCCTGACCATCCGCACGACGCGCCTCGATCCGAGCGCAAGCTCGCCGGCGCTCACCGAATGCCCGTGTGTGGCTATCGAGGTCAGCGACACCGGGCACGGCATTGCGCCGGACGACTTGCAGCGCGTGTTTGAGCCGTTCTTCACGACCAAGGAAGTCGGCCGGGGAACGGGCCTGGGGCTCAGCCAAGTCTATGGTTTCACCCGCCAATCGGGAGGGCGGGTCGAGGTTAGAAGCGAACCCGGACAGGGCGCGTCCTTCACGATGCTGCTCCCTTCCGCCGCGGATCAGGAAGCCAGCGAAGACGTGTCGCCGCCTGACCGAAGCGGGGCGGTCTGCGCCGCACGCGTGCTGGTGGTCGAAGACAACACCGACGTTCGGGAGTTCGCCGAGCGCATCCTGGCGGACCTAGGCTTCAGGCCGACGCTTGCCAGTTCGGCTCAGGAGGCCCTCGATCTGCTGGAGAACGACGCCTCACGTTTCGATGTGATCTTCAGCGACGTCGTCATGCCGGGGATGGGTGGCGTGGATTTCGCCCGCCAGGTGCGCCGCCGTTGGCCCGATCTCCCGATCGTTCTGACCAGCGGCTACAGTCACGTGTTGGCTGAGGACACCGCTCATGGATTTCCCCTGCTGCACAAGCCGTACTCTGCGGATGGACTGACAAGAGTGCTTCGAGCGGCGGTCTCTGAGGGGGCTGGGGTCTGAGAGGAGCTGTCGCCGCCGGCGCGCGGACCGGTCGCGGCGCCTGAGGCTGGCGTCGCCGCGGCCCTCGGGCTAGCAGACCGCCCGATGATCCGCCTCGACAACATCTCCAAGCAGAACGGCCACCAAATCCTGTTCATCGAAGCGTCGATGGGCCTCCAGAAGGGTGAGAAGGTCGGCCTGGTCGGCCCGAACGGCGCCGGCAAGACGACGCTCTTCCGCATGATCACCGGGCAAGAGCAGCCCGACGACGGGGTGGTGGCGATCGATCCCGGCACGACCATCGGCTACTTCAGCCAGGATGTCGGGGAGATGTCGGGCCAGAGCGCCGTCGCCGCGGTGATGGACGGCGTGGGTCCGATCAGCGCCCTGGCCGCCGAAATGGCCAAGCTCGAGGCCGCCATGGTGGATCCCGACCAGGCGGACCAGCTGGACGCCATCGTCGAGCGCTATGGCGAGGTGCAGGAGCGGTTCCAGGACCTGGACGGCTATGCGCTGGAAGCCCGCGCGCGCGAGGTGCTGGCGGGCTTAAGCTTCAGCCAGGAGCGGATGGACGGCGACGTCGGGCTGTTGTCGGGCGGCTGGAAGATGCGCGTCGCCCTGGCGCGCATCCTCCTGATGCGCCCCGACGCCATGCTGCTGGACGAACCCAGCAACCACCTCGACCTGGAAAGCCTGATCTGGCTCGAGGCCTTCCTGAAGAACTACGACGGCGCGCTGCTGATGACCTCGCACGACCGCGCCTTTATGAACCGCATCATCGGCAAGGTGGTGGAGATCGATGCGGGCTCGCTGGTCACCTATTCGGGCGACCTCGACTTCTATGACCAGCAGCGGGCGCTCTCGGAACAGCAGCGCCAGGCGCAGTACGAGCGCCAGCAGGCGATGTTGGCCAAGGAAATCAAGTTCATCGAGCGGTTCAAGGCGCGGGCCAGCCACGCCGCCCAGGTGCAGAGCCGGGTGAAGAAGCTGGACAAGATCGAACGCGTCGAGGCGCCGCGTCGCCGCCAGTCGGTGCAGTTCGAGTTCGCAAGCCCGCCCCGGTCGGGCGACGACGTGATCAGCCTGCGCAAGGTCCACAAGGGGTACGGCGAACAGCCGATCTACGTGGACCTCGACTTCCTGGTGCGCCGCAAGGAGCGCTGGTGCGTGCTGGGCGCCAACGGAGCCGGCAAGTCGACTCTGCTGAAGCTGGTCGCCGGCGCGACCAAGCCGGACCAGGGCACGGTCAACATCGGGGCCAGCGTGAAGATGGGCTATTTCGCCCAGCACTCCATGGACCTGCTGGACGGCGAGGAGACGATCTTCGAGTCGCTTGAGGGCTCCTTCCCCCAGGCGGGACAGGGGCAGCTGCGGACGCTCGCCGGGTGCTTCGGCTTCTCGGGCGACGACGTCGAGAAGCCTTGCCGGGTGCTGTCCGGCGGCGAGAAGGCGCGGCTGGTCATGGCCAAGATGCTGTTCGACCCGCCGAACCTGCTGGTGCTGGACGAGCCGACCAACCACCTGGACATGGCGACCAAAGAGATGCTGGTGCAGGCGCTGGCGGACTTCGAGGGCACCATGCTGTTCGTCAGCCACGACCGCCATTTCCTGGGCGCCCTGTCGAACCGCGTGCTGGAGCTGACGCCCGAGGGGGTCCACCAGTACGGCGGCGGCTATACTGAATATGTCGCGCGCACCGGCCAGGAGGCGCCGGGGCTGCACCCGGGCGGGTAGCTCAGGTCGTCACCAGCCAGGCGCCGGGCGTGAGCTGCACGCCGGCGAGCACCATGCGATCGCCGTTCCCGAGATCGATGACGGTGTCGGAGCCCCACAGGCTGATTGTGTAGCCGGCGCCGCCGTCCACGAAGACCCGGTCGCCATCGGCCAGGCTGAAGTCGGTGACGTAGTCCAGGGCGCAGAAGGCCTGGACGTGGAAGTCATCGGCGCCGGCGCCGCCGCTGATGGTGTCGTCGCCGCGGTCGCCCCAGAGCCAGTCGGCGCCCTCGCCGCCGCGGACGACGTCGTTGCCCTGGCCGCCGCGAACCCAGTCCGCCCCAGCCCCGCCGTCGCAGACATCGTGGCCGAGGTTGCCGTAGACGATGTCGAAGCCGGCTTCGCCGAACAGCTGGTCCTGGCCCTGTCCGCCCACCACCCAGTCGTCGCCGTCGCCGCCGTGTACGGTGTCGTTGCCGATGTTGCCGTGGGCGTCGTCGAAGCCGGCGCCGCCGACGAGCAGGTCGTCGCCGTCCTCGCCGCGCAGGAAGTCGAGGCCCGCGCCACCCTCGAGGGTGTCGGCGCCCGCGCCGCCGGTCAGGCGGTTGTCCAGGTCGTTCCCGCGGAGCCGGTCGGCCGACGCGCCGCCGGCGGCGTTCTCGATCCGCGCGCCCCAGGCGATCGAGATGCGGTTCTGGCCGCCGAGCTGAGAGAACGCGCCCTCGGCCAGGTCGATGTCCGCCGCCGCGGCCGCCCCGCTGGCGTCGATCCGGTCGATCCCCCCGGTGTCCCAGATGGCGAAGATGTCGGGGCCCTCGGCGAAGGCATAGACGCTGTCGCCCGCCGCCTCCTGGGTGTTGGCGCTCCAGCGGGCCTGCAGGGCGGCGATGTCGTACAGCTGGAGCTGGGTGGCGTTGGCCGCCCCGTCGTTGCGGATATACGACATCACCGTGTAGTCGCGGTTGTCCTCGGCCGGCGGCAGGAAGGGACCCGGCGTGGACTTGCCGGTCGTGTCGTAGTCCCCCGTATGCTTCATCATCAAGGCGTGGCCGATCTCGTGCAGGATCAGCCACTGGCGGACCGGATCGGTCAGGTCGACGTCGTCGTCGAACACCACGCCTGCGTCCCAGCGCTTGATGACCGGCTGTCCGCTGGCGTCTGGCCCCGTCGAGACCTTCCACCAGGTCTCGGCCACCGAGGCCACGTCCACCCGCCCGAAGGCGATGATCGGGTCGGACGCCCCGGCCGGGAGCTCTACGAACTTCACGTCGACGACGGATTCGTACTCGCGCAGCGCCTTGCGCACGGCCTCCTTCTGATCGGCCGTCCAGCCGCTCCAGCCCGTGTAGAGCTTCAGGAACTCGGGGGACTGCGCGTCCTCGAACGCATAGGTGATGGTCAGCGTCCCGGCCGTCCCGTTCCACGGGTCGAGTTTCACGGGGAGGGCGGTCAGGATCGCCTCGAGGGCGTGAGCAGGGGCGGGCATGGCGCTACTCCACGAGCCGTCGGGAGTATGCGGCGAACGGCTGCGATGCTCCACCACTGAAAGGTCAGCGCCCGCTGCGGCCTCCGCAAACCGCAACGGGCGCTCTTTCAGGGACAGACCTCAGAGAAGCCTGGACATACTCTGCCCTCGCGTGGCGCCGCGCGCCCAATCACCTGCGCGTGAATCACGGAGTGATGATTGCGGAGCGGCCGGAGCCGTCTAACGTGTCGCAGAAGCGCCGCCGGAAGACGCGGCCCGAAAAGGGGACGGGATGATCGATCCGGAATCGGTGGATGCGCGCGGGCCCGCGGCGGTGGTCGATCCGCCGGTGACGGCGACGGTCGGCGGGGCGGACCATCATGGGCGGCGGCTGAACCGCGGCGGGATCTCGTGGGCCGTGTTCCAAGGCGGGCGTGACCCGTTCATCATCCTGGTCACCATCTACATCTTCATGCCCTACGTCGCGGCGACGCTGGTGGGGGACCCGGTCGCGGGCCAAGCGGTCATCTCCCGCTGGGACCAGTACATCGGCTGGGCGGTGATGCTGACGGCGCCGTTCCTTGGCGCCTCGATCGACAAGCTGGGGCCGCGGAAGGGCTGGCTGGCGCTGTGCGTGGGCCTGATGGTCCCGGCCATCGCGGCGCTGTGGTTCGCCAGGCCCGGCGGGCCGCTGCCGCTGACCACGGTGCTGTTCCTGGGCGCGTTCGCGCGCGTGCTGTTCGTCTACACCGAGGTGCTGCACAACTCGCTGTTGGTGCGCGCGGCGGGCCTGGGGGCGGCCCACAAGGCTTCGGGTCTGGGATTGTCGCTGGGCAATCTGTTCTCGGTGGGGGCGCTGGCGTTCACGGCGATCGCTTTCGCGCTGCCGGGCAAGGTGGACTGGGGCTTCGTGCCCGATGCGCCGCTGTTCGGGCTGGATCCGGCGACGCACGAGCCCGAGCGGGTGGTGGCGCTGATGGCGGCGGGTCTTTTGGCCTCGGGCTCGATCCCGCTGTTCCTGTTCACGCCGGACGCGCCGCGCACCGGCATTCCGGTGGCGCGCGCGTTCCGCGAAGGCGCCGCCGAACTCGGCCGGATGGTGCGCACCGTGGGCCAGCACCGGGACGCCGCCGTCTACCTGGTCTCGCGGATGTTCTTCGTCGACGGCATGAACGCCATCCTGATCTACGCCGGGGTGCTGGCGGTGGGGGTGATGAAGTGGGGCGCGCTCGAGATGCTGGCCTACGGCGTGCTCCTGAGCGTCTTCGCGGTGCTGGGCGGTTATGTCGCCCGCTGGCTGGACGGGGCGCTTGGCCCCCGCGTGGCGCTGCAGATCGAGATCGCGTTCTCGATGGTGGGCCTGCTGGCCATCCTGGGCATGGCGCCCGACCGCATCCTGTTCTTCTGGCCCTACGACGCCGCCGCGCATGCGCCGCTGTGGTCGGGCCCGGTGTTCCGGACCCTGCCCGACTGGATCTACGTCGGCTTCGGCTTCCTCTCGGCGGTGTTCATCACGGCTCAGTACGCGTCGAGCCGGACCATGCTGGTGCGGGTGACGCCGGCCGAGCAGAGCGGCGCGTTCTTCGGGGTCTTCGCGCTCTCCGGGGTGGCCACGGCCTGGCTCGCGCCCACCCTGGTGAACCTCGGAACCGAGCTCACGCGCACCCAGCAGGGCGGCCTTGCGACCATCCTTGCGTTGCTGGGCGTGGGGCTCGCGGGACTCTTTTTCGTCCGCGGCGGCGGGCGGCTGGAGCGCGAGGCAGCCTGAGCCCCTGCTTGATTTCCTTGAAGGAATTGCGCGTTTTCGCGGGTGTGGTTAACCGATATAAATGCTGAATAGCAGTAAACCATAGAATATTCGCGCAAGTACTTGCTGTATTTACTGCCAATTAAGCCAACGACGCGATTGTGGTCATGCCAATCGGGGCGAGCAGGCGCAGCTTGAAGCCCCCCAACGTCTGCTCGCGGACTACAAGGAGAGTGACCATGTCGAAGTTCGTTACCCGCTTCATGAAGGACGAGTCGGGCGCCACGGCCATCGAGTATGGCCTGATCGCGGCCCTGATCGCCGTGGTTCTGGTGACCGCCCTGGGCCTCATCGGCTCGGGCCTGAACGAGAAGTTCGACGAAATCCAAGAGGCCATCAACGAGGCCTAAGGCAACGTTCGAAGTTCTGCATGATGAGGCCCCCGGCGGCGACGCCGGGGGCCTTTTCTATTCGTTCACGGCTGGCGGGCAGGATGGGCGCATGATCCCGTACCTCGCCGCCCTGCTGGCGCTCGCGCTTCCGGCTCTGGTCATCGTGGCCGCCGTGAAGGACCTGACGAGCTACACCATCCCCAACTGGATCTCGCTGGCCTTGGCCGCGGCCTTCCTGCCCGCCGCCTTCGCCGCCGGCCTGCCGCTCGGCCAGATCGGCCTGCACCTGGGCGTCGGCCTGGGCGCCCTGGCGCTCGGCATGGGGCTCTTCGCCCTGCGGGTGATCGGCGGCGGGGACGCCAAGCTGATGGCGGGAGCGGCGCTGTGGCTCGGGTCGTCCGCGCTCCTGCCGTTCGTGCTGACGACGGTGATGGTGGGCGGGGCGCTGAGCCTGGGCCTCATCACGCTGCGCGCGCCGCTGCTGCGCCCGCTGGTCGTCCTGGGGCCCTCGTGGTTCGTCCGACTGGCCGAGCCGAAGGAGGGCGCCCCCTACGGCCTGGCCATCGCCGCGGGCGCGCTGGTCGCCTTCCCGCACTCGCCCTTCCTGGCCCCGCTCGCCGCCCTCTAGATTGCCAGCCTCGCCCGCATCGGCGAGAGGAACAGCATGTCCGACGTGATCCTCGAAACCTGGGACGGGCCCGCCGTTCCGATCCACGCGCTGTCGGAGGAGGCCGCGGCCGCGCGGCTGGAGGCGGACCCGTTCGAAAAGGCGCTGGCCGCGACGGCCGACTTCAAGGGGCGGGCGGGACAGGCGCTGCTGGTCCCGGGCGCGGACGGCGCCCTGGCCCACGTGCTGTTCGGCCTGGGCGCCAAGGCCGAGGCGGCGGTGTTCCGCGCCCTGCCGGCCCGGCTGCCCGCGGGAACCTACCGTCTCGAGACCGCCCCCGAGGGCGTCGGCATCGAGCGGATCGCGCTCTACTTCGCCCTCGGGAGCTACCGCTTCGACCGGTACAAGGCCCGCGACGGCGAGCGGCCGAAGCTGGCGTGCCCCGGCGCGGACCTCGCCGAAGCCAGGGCCGTGGCGCACGCCTGCGCGCTCGCCCGCGACATGGTCAACACGCCGGCCAACGACATGGGCCCGCGGCAGATCGAGACCATCGCCCGCGAGATCGCCGAGCAGTACGGCGCCCAGGCGACGGTGATCGCGGGCGACGGGCTGCTGGAGGCCAACTATCCGGCCGTCCATGCGGTCGGCCGGGCGGCGCATCCCGATCGGGCGCCGCGGATGATCGAACTCGCCTGGGGCGAGGCCGACAAGCCGCTGGTCGCCATCGTCGGCAAGGGCGTGGTCTTCGACACCGGCGGCCTCGACATCAAGCCCTCGGCCGGCATGCGGCTGATGAAGAAGGACATGGGCGGGGCGGCGCACGCGCTGGCGCTCGGCCGGATGATCATGGCCGCGGGCCTGCCGGTGCGCGTGGCCGTGCTCTGCCCCCTCGTCGAGAACGCCATCTCGGGCGACGCCATGCGGCCGGGCGACGTGCTGGCGACGCGGAAGGGGCTGACGGTCGAGGTGGGCAACACCGACGCCGAGGGGCGGCTGATCCTGGCCGACGCCCTGACCCGGGCCGGCGAGCTGTCGCCGGCGCTGACCATCGACCTGGCGACCCTGACCGGGGCGGCGCGCATCGCGCTGGGGCCGCAGGTGATCCCGTTCTACACCGACGACGACGAACTCGCCGCACACATCGAGGCGGCCGCCGCCGCCGAGGCCGATCCCGTCTGGCGGATGCCGCTGTGGAAGAGTTACGCAGAGGCGCTGGATAGCGACGTGGCCGACCTGAAGAACGACCCCGACGCTTGGGCGCAGGCCGGCTCGGTGACGGCCGCGCTGTTCCTGCAGCGGTTCGCGCCGCCGGGGCCGTGGGTCCACCTCGACATCTTCGCCTGGAACCCCAAGGGGCGGCCGGGCGTCCCCACCGGCGCGGAGGCCCAGACCATCCGCGCCCTCTACCGCATGATCCGGGAGCGGTTCGCATGAGCGACGCGCGCGTGACCCTCAGCCGCGACGGGATCGCCGCACGCTGGCTGGAAGGCGTCGAGCCGGCCGAGGTCTATCTGGACCCCACGCCGATGAGCTGCGCGGTGCCGGCCGCCGGCATCCACCGGGCGCCGGACGCGGCCTCCGAACAGATGGACCAGCTGCTGTTCGGTGAGCGGTTCGAGGTTCTGGAGGAGGACGGCGGCTTCGTCCTGGGTCAGGCGCGGCGCGACGGCTACGTCGGCTATGTGTCGAAGGCGGCCCTCGGCCTGCTCGCCCCCGAGCCGACGCACCGGGTGGCGGCGATCCGGACCTATGCGTTCGAAGGGCCCAGCATCAAGGCGCGCGCGCTGGGGCCGTTCTCGCTGAACAGCCTGGTGACGGTGGAAGCCCAGGAGGGGCGGCTGGCGAAGATCGCCGGCTCGGGCTGGATCACCTTCGACCACCTGGTCCCTGTGGGCGTGTTCGAGGACGACCCGGCGGCGGTGGCCCTGCGGTTCGTCGGGGCGCCGTACCTGTGGGGCGGACGCGAGAGCATCGGCCTGGACTGCTCGGGTCTGGTGCAGCAGGCGCTGTTCGCCTGCGGCCTGGCCTGTCCCCGCGACACCGACCAGCAGCAGGAGCTCGGGCGCGAGATCACGGCCGAAGAGTTCGGCCGCGGCGACCTGGTGTTCTGGAAGGGCCACGTGGCCATGGGCGTGGGTGAGGGCCGGATCGTGCACGCCAACGCCACCCACATGCTGACGGTGGTCGAGCCCCTGACCGAGACCATCGCCCGCCCGGCCTACGGCGCGCCGACGGGCTATCGGCGGGTGATGTAGGCGCGCGTGCCTTCTTCCCTGCGGGAGAAGGTGGCCTGCCGAGCCGGTCGCGGCATTCGCAGACATGAGGAAGGGCCGCCCGATCTCTCTCGGTGCGACCCCTCATCCGTCACCCTGCGGGCGACACCTTCTCCCGCAAGGGGAGAAGGAAGGCCGGTTACTGGCGGCTGTTGCCGGAGGCGGTCGGCGAAGCGGCGCTGGCGCCCTTCTGCTGGGTGACCGCGCCCGGGGCCACGGCGCCCGCGCCCTGGCCGGCCGGGCCGCCCGAGGTGGTCTGCGGCGTGGCGGTGGAACCGGTGGCGGTAGGCTCGCCCGCGGCGGCCGCGCCTTCGGCCGGGACACCTTCCGGACCCGGAGCCGGCGCCGCGGCGGCGGCCGGGTTCGGCGCCGGGATCGGCAGCGTGCCGCCCTGGGCCCGCAGGTAGGCCATCATGTTGATGCGGTCCTCGGCCTTCTTCAGGCCGACGAAGGTCATCTTGGTGCCGGAGATGTGCTTCTGCGGCGCCTTCAGGAAGGCGTCGAGCTGTTCGTAGTCCCACACCGGGTGCTGGGCGCCGAACTCGACCATGGCCGGCGAATAGGCATAGCCGGCGTGGGCGCCGGGCTTGCGGCCGAGCACGCCATACAGGTTCGGGCCGGTGCCGTTGGGACCGCCGGCGGCGATGGTGTGGCAGGAGACGCACTTGGCGAAGGCAGCCTCGCCGGCGGCCACGTTGGCCGTCGGCAGCACCGTGCCCCAGTCGATCGGGGCTTCGGCGCCGCCGCCGCCGGCCTCGGTCTCCTCGGCGACCTCGATCAGGTAGCCCATCTTCTCGGGCGGGTGGGGCGCGAAGACGCCTTTCGAGACTTCCCGAAGGCCCACGATGGCCAGACCCGTCGCCAGAACCGCGCCGGCGACTTTGTTGAACGTCAGGTCGCTCATAGTCCTTAGAAACGCCTCTCTTCGGCCAGCGGACCCCGCCAGCGTACGCGCGGGAATCCCGCCCCTTGTTGCGTGCGGCTCTCTTACACGCTACCGGCGCTCGCGCAACCGCCCAGGTATGACCCCCCCATCGGCATGAACCCCATCGTCCTGATCCCCGCGCGAATGGCCGCGACACGCCTGCCGGGAAAGCCCCTGGCGGACATCGGCGGTATGCCAATGATCGTGCGGGTGCTGCGTCAGGCCGAGGCGGCGGGGGCCGGTCCCGTGGCCGTGGCGGCGGGTGACGCCGAGATCGTCGAAGCGGTGCGCGCGGCCGGCGGCCGGGCGGTGCTGACCGACCCGGAGCTGCCGTCGGGCTCGGACCGGATCCTGGCGGCGCTGGACGCGCTGGACCCGCACGGCGAGCGCGACGTGGTCATCAACCTGCAGGGCGACATGCCGTTCGTGAGTCCGGGGGTGGTCACGGCCTGCGCCGGCCTGCTGGCCGAACAGCCGGAGTGCGACATCGCCACGGTCGTGGCCCCCGAGGCCTCGCCAGCCGACCGGGCCAATCCCGACGTGGTGAAGGCGATCCTGTCGCTGCCGGCGGGCGGCCGCAGCGGCCGCGCCCTCTACTTCACCCGCTCGACGCTCTACGGCGACCAGCCGGTCTGGCGGCACATCGGCATCTATGGCTACCGGCGCGAAGCGCTGCGGCGGTTCAACGCCGCCCCGCCGTCCCCGCTCGAGACCCGCGAGAAGCTGGAGCAGCTGCGGGCGCTGGAGCTGGGTCTTTCCATCTGGGCGACGGTGGCGGACGCCGCGCCCATCTCCGTCGACACGCCGGCCGATCTCGACGCCGCGCGCCGGTTCGCAGACACCATCGGGGGACCTCATGGGTAAGGGACGCATCGCCTTCCAGGGCGAGCTGGGCGCCAACAGCCATGAGGCCTGCTCGACCTACTTCCCCGACTACGAGCCCGTTCCGCACGCGAGCTTCGAGGACGCCTTCGAGGCGGTGAAGTCGGGCGACTGCCAGCTGGGCATGATCCCGGTCGAGAACTCGATCGCCGGCCGCGTGGCCGACGTGCACCACCTGCTGCCGTCCTCGGGCCTGAAGATCATCGGCGAGCGGTTCAAGCCGATCCACTTCCAGCTGATGGCAAACCCCGGCGTGACCCTGGAGCAGGTGACGACCGCGGTCTCGATGCCGATCGCTCTGGGCCAGTGCCGCAAGACGCTCCGGCGGCTGAAGCTGAAGACTCAGTCGGCGGGCGACACGGCGGGCGCGGCCAAGGAGCTGGCCGAGCATCCGGACCCCACCAAGGCGGCGGTCAGCCCCGCCCTGTGCGCCGAGCTCTACGGCCTGGAGATCCTGGTCCGGGACCTCGAGGACGAGCACAACAACACGACGCGCTTCCTGGTGATGACGGCGGAGAAGGACCCGCCGGCGCCGCCGTTCACCGCGCCGTGCGTCACCAGCTTCATCTTCCGGGTGAAGAACCTGCCGGCGGCGCTCTACAAGGCGCTGGGCGGGTTCGCGACCAACGGCGTCAACATGACGAAGCTCGAGAGCTACATGGAGAACGGCGCCTTCACGGCCACCTTCTTCTATGCCGAGGTCGACGGCCGGCCTGAGGACATCGGCGTCGCGCGCGCCTTCGAGGAACTGCGGTTCTTCTCCGAGAAGTTCGAGAT
>NZ_JAPSKZ010000261.1 GCF_031181185.1 Phenylobacterium sp.
GGACCCGCCGCGGACGCCAGCATGTGGGCCACGCCGGTCAGGCCATTGCGGATCTCGTCCGAGAGAGTGGAGACCAGGTCCGACTTCGAGCGCGCGAGCCGCCGGGCGGCCTCCGCCTGCTCGGCGCGCTCGGCCATCAGCTGCTCGCGTTCGGCCGCCAACGCGAAGTGGCTGCGCAGGATGCGGTTCACCAGCAGGGCCAGCGCCAGCGCCAAGGCCGTCGCCGACAGCCCGAGCTTCGCCAGCGGCAGGTCGGCCGGACGGCTGTGCAGCAGGATCAAAGGGGCGGCCACCGCGGCGGGCGCCACGATCAGCAGGCTCGGCAGCCAGGGGGCGGCGAAGAACACGCATATCAGCGCGGCGCCCAGCGACATCAGCAGCAGGGTTTCGCGAACCGGGCCCGCGCCGTCGGCGAAGAGGGCGATGTGGGCCACGGTCCCGGCCCAGATCAGCCCGCCCATCACCTGCACCCGGGCGCGCGCCTTCAGGTCCGCGGCCTTCGGGCTCCTCAGCCAGTTCACCACGCCGTAGAAGGCGGCCCAGCCGATGGCGAACAGCGCGAAACAGGCGCTCATCCAGGCGGCGTTGGCGGCGTGGCTGCCCACCCAGACGAACATCGGCAGGCAGACCCCGAAGGCTGCCAGGGCGTAGGGCAGGAGGGCCGTCTGGGCGTTCATGCCCTGCTCGGCGACGGTCAGGCCGCCGAAGTCGTGGGACGCCTTGCCGTGGGCCACGTCGGCTCCTCCGCTCTACCTCGGCGCGAGGTTAGGCGTGGCGGGTTGGCGCAGGGTTACGGAAAATCCTTAATCCACAGATTCGCCGGCAACCTCTGATTAAGCTTAACGGCCGATAACTCGACTCGTGGGACTCCGGTCCCCGTGGGGTTCTGAGGGGTTTTGGGCGGGCTATGGCGACGACGCGTTCAGCGTTGACGGAGAGCGACATCCGTACGCTGGTGAAAGGCGCGACGCCGGACGAGCGGGCCATCGCCGCGCGCAAGCTCTGCCTCACCATCAACCGGCCGGACCTTTCCGACGAGGACCGCCAGGCCGCCGCCGACATCCTGCGGGTCATGGCCGCCGACGCCGCCGTGCTGGTGCGCCGCGCTCTGGTTGAGACGCTGAAGGCCTCCAGGGTCGTGCCCCGCGACGTGGCGCTGAAGCTCGCCCGCGACGTGGAAGGCGTCTGCCTGCCGATGCTGGCGGTCTCGCCAGCGTTCACCGACGACGACCTGGCCGAGATCGTCCGCCTTGGCGGGCCCGTGCGCCAGCTGGCCATCGCCAAGCGCCCGACGCTTCCGCGCAAGGTCACCGACAGCCTGGCCGAGCACGGCTCCGAGCGCGCCGTGGCCGCCGCCTGCGCCAACGACAACGCCGACTTCGCCGAGGGCGCGCTGCAGAAGGTCATCGGCCGCTTCGCCGAGTCCGAGAAGGTCCTGGCCGCGATCGCCTACCGCAGCGTGCTGCCGCTGTCGGTCACCGAGCGGTTGATCCTGCTCGTCACCGACCAGGTCCGCGACCACCTGGTCAGCAAGCACGCCGTCTCGCCTGAGACCGCGCTGGAGGTCGCCATCGGCTCGGCCGAACGCGCCACGGTCGACCTCGTGGACCAGGCCGGCCGCGCCGCCGACGTCAAAGCCTTCGTGGCCCACCTGAACGCCGAACGCCGGCTCACCGCGTCGCTCTTGCTGCGGACGCTCGCCCACGGCCACATGACCTTCTTCGAGTGGGGCGTGGCCGAGCTCGCCGGCGTGCCGCACCACCGCACCTGGCTGATGATCCACGACGCCGGGCCGCTGGGCCTGCGGGCGATCTACGAGCGGGCCGGCCTGCCGGCGCGCCTCTTCCCCGCCTTCCGCGCCGCCGTGGACGCCTTCCACGCCATGGAGTTCGACGGCGGCCCCCGCGATCGCGAGCGCTTCCAGGAGCGCATGCTGCAACGCTTCCTCACCCAGCCCCAGGCCGCCGCCCGCGAGGACGTGGACTATCTGCTGGACCGCATGAATCGCGTCGCTCCGGTCGGCCGCGAAACCGTCGAGACCGCCTGAAACGCTTGTTTGACGGCCAGCCAGCCTCCAAGCTGGCGCCATGACCGCTGAAACCAAGCCCGCCGCCACCATCCTCCTGCTGCGCGACGACCCCGCCTTCCAGGTGCTGATGGTCAAGCGCCATCACCAGATCGACTTCGCTTCGGGCGCGCTGGTCTTTCCGGGCGGCAAGACCCACGCGGGCGACCATGATCCGGCCTGGGCGGACCACTGCCTGGGATGGGAACGCCTCGACGCCGAGCAGCGGGCGCTGCGCATCGCCGCCATCCGCGAGGCCTACGAGGAGGCGGGCATCCTGCTGGCCGAGCGCCTGGACGGGCAGCCTTTCGCCGAGGCCTGCGATCCTGCCGTGCGCAGCGCCGTCGATCGCGGCGAGCGGGCGTTCCTGGACGTCGTCCGGGAGCTGGGGGTGCGGCTGAGCCTGGACGCACTCACCGTCTTCGCCCGCTGGATCACGCCCACGATGATGCCCAAGCGGTTCGACACCTGGTTCTACGTCGTGCGCGCGCCCGAGGGTCAGCTCGCCGCCTGCGACGGCCGGGAGACGGTCGACGCCGAATGGATCCCGCCGGCCGAGATCCTGCGTCTGGCGGAAGCCGGCGAGCGCACTGTGATCTTTCCCACGCGGATGAACGTCCAACTGCTGGCCGAGGGCGACAGCGCCGCCGACGCCGTCGCCCGTGCGCAGGCCCGTCCGCTCGTCACCGTCCTGCCGCAGGTGGAGACCCGCGCGGAGGGGCGTGTGCTGGTGCTGCCGCCCGACGCCGGCTACGGCGCAGTCGCGGAGCCGATGGATCGGATTATGGGCTAGGCGCCCAGTTCGGCGACGCGGCGTTCCAGCTCCTGGACCAGCGCCTTGCCGATCGGGTGCTCCACGTCCTTGATGTCGTCGCGCACGGCGGCCTTGATGGCGTCGATGTGGGCGTCGATCAGCGGCATCGGCGCGTCGGTGCGCTTGGCCTTGTCGTCGATCAGCCGGCAGAGCAGGCCGGCGATGCGGGTGATCAGCGGGAAGCCGTAGGTGGCGCCCAGACCCTTCAGGTCGTGGGCCCGCAGGTACAGCGTCTCCATGGTGTCGGCGGTCACGCCGTCGGCGCGCACGGCCTGGCGGGCGGCCTCCAGCTTGGCCACCTCGTCGTTCAGCCACTGGGCGAAGTTGCCCGACAGGCTCTTCAGGGCGGCCTCGGCCTTGGCGATCGCCGAGGCGTCGATCGCGCCGAGCCGTCCGCCGCCGACCTTCAGGCGCAGCGCGTTGGACGGCTGGATCATGTGACCGGACTTCTGGTCGCTCACGGAGGCTCTCCTGGCAGGGTCGCGAGCAAAGGCTAGGCTCAACCCGTTAATAACACCTGAGCCGTGCGATGGCCTTGCGACCTAGACCGCGAACTGCTCGGCCAGCACCCGCTCTTCCAGGCTGCGGCCGGCGTCGAACAGCATGGTGAAATCATTGGTTCATAGGAT
>NZ_JAPSKZ010000262.1 GCF_031181185.1 Phenylobacterium sp.
TACCAGCGGTTATAGCCGTAGCGCCGGTCGTCATCCCGCCGCTCCCACCGGATCTGCATGGCGAGCCGGTCGAAGCGCCGGTCCAGCATGGCCATCTCACGCGGGGTCAGGCCGTTGCGGCTGTAGCGGTACTCCATGCGAGCGATCTCGTTGAACTCGGCCCGCAGGCGAGCCGCTTCGCGCGGCGTCAGCTGGCCGTTGCGCAGGCCGTTCTCGATGCGACGGTCGAGCTGCATCTTGCGACGCTCGATGTGCACCCATTCGCCGCGGTCGTCGTACCAGCCCTGGCCGCCGAACCAGCCCTGAGCGGCCGCCGCGCCGGCGCTGGCCGAAGCTGTGATCGCAGTGGCGGCCGCAAGGGCCAAAGCAAGGGTTTTCATAGCCTTTCTCCTCAATTCGGTCCCTCTGATTGGCCGTCAAAACCACCAAATGGGGATTTGGTTCAGGCGCGATCACGAGGCCGTGATCGCCGGACGACGCGCTTGGCGGTTGACCGGAGGACATATCCAGCACCCACAGTTGCGCCTCGGCAGCCGACGCCTTCAGGGACAAGCGGCATGGGCACGGTCGACGGCGGCGGCGGCGTACGGGCAACCCTGCGCGCGCGGGAGGCGGTGGCGATCACCGTCGGCATCGTGGTCGGCGCCGGGATCTTCCGGACGCCCTCCCTGGTCGCGGGCGCAGCTGACAGCGCGGGCGCGGTGCTGCTGGCCTGGGCGGCCGGCGGGCTGGTCTCGCTGGTGGGCGCCCTGTGCTATGCCGAACTCGCCTCGACCTATCCGCACGCGGGCGGCGACTATCATTACCTAGCGCGCGCCTTCGGGCGGCGGCTGGCCTTCCTCTACGGCTGGGCGCGGCTGGCGGTGATCCAGACCGGCTCGGTGGCCCTCTTGGCCTTCGTCTTCGGCGACTACATGAGCGAGCTCGCACCGCTAGGGCCGTTCTCATCGGCCCTCTATGCGGCCGGCGCGGTGGTCGGCATCACCGCCATCCAGTGGATCGGCGTCCGGGCGGGCGCGGGCGCGCAGATGTGGCTGACACTGGCCGAGGTCGCGGGGCTCGTGGCGGTGATCGTCGCAGGCCTGCTGGTCGCCCCGGCCGCCGGTCCGTCCCCGCCGCCGGCCGAGACCAGCGCGCTGGGCCTGATGATGGTGTTCGTCCTCCTGACCTTCGGCGGCTGGAACGAGGCGGCCTATGTCTCAGCCGAGCTGAAAGACGCGCGCCGCCGCATGGCCCCGGTCCTGCTGGGAAGCCTGGCGCTGATCACCCTGCTCTACCTGCTGGCCAACGCCGCCTATCTGCGCGCCTTGGGCCTCGGCGGCGTGGCGAAGTCGGACGCCGTGGCCGCCGAGCTGATGCGGATCGCCTTCGGGGCGCCGGGGGCGGTCGCCGTAAGCGCGATCGTGGCGGTGGCCGCGCTCACCTCGGCCAATGCGACGGTGTTCACCGGCGCGCGCACCGCCTGGGCGCTGGGCCGCGACAATCCGCAGCTGGCGGCGCTGGGCCACTGGCATCCCGACGCCGCCACGCCGCGCAACGGGCTGCTGCTGCAGGGGGCGGCGGCGCTGGCGCTGGTGGCGATCGGCGCCTTCGCCCGCGACGGGTTCCGGCTGGCGGTGGAGTACACCGCGCCGGTGTTCTGGGGCTTCTTCCTGTTGGTGGGCGTGGCCCTGTTCCGCCTGCGCAGGATCGATCCCGCCGCCGATCGGCCATTCAAGGTCCCGCTCTACCCGCTGCTGCCGGCGCTGTTCGTCGCCACCAACGCCTACCTGCTCTACTCCAGCCTCGCCTACACCGGCCGCGGGGCCCTTCTGGGCCTCGCGGTGCTTGCGGTCGGCGGGCTGCTGCTGATCCCGCTTCGCACCCGGAAGGAGGACTCGCCATGAAAGCGTATCTGTTCGCCGCCGCCCTCGCCCTGATCGCCTGCCAGGCCCCGCCCGCCGTGCAGGAGGCCGACGCCCAGCCCGCCCCCGCCAGCAAGCCGCCCGAGCGTGGTCCCGACGTCATCTACGTGCCGACGCCGCCCGAAACGGTCGACGCCATGCTGAAGCTGGGCGAGGTAAAGCCCGGCGACGTGCTCTACGACCTGGGCTCAGGCGACGGCCGCATCCCGATCGCCGCGGCCAAGCAGTTCGGCATCCGCGCCGTCGGCATCGACATCGATCCCAAGCGGATCGAGGAGGCGAACGCCAACGCCAAGGCGGCGGGCGTCACCCACCTGGTCACCTTCCGCAACGAAGACCTGTTCGAGGCCGACTTCCGAGAGGCCACCGTCGTGACCCTCTATCTGTTGCCCAGCCTCAACGAGAAGCTGATGCCCAAGCTGCTCAGCGACCTGAAGCCGGGAACGCGGATCGTCAGCCACGCCTTCCCAATGGGTCAGTGGGAGCCGGAGCAGACGGTCAATGTGCCGGCCGGCGGGGTGATCTACCGCTGGACCGTGCCGGAGAAGAAGGCGCGCTGACGCGCTTACAGGCGTAACCAAAGAAACTTTCTTTGGATCGTTGCGTTTCCATCGGCGACGATTATATTAAGAATCGCTCGCAAGAAGGACTGCAGCATGCGCCTCGCCGCCAAGACCGCCAGTTGGTCCGTGACCCACATGATCGTGGCGATCGCCGTGGCCTATGCGCTGACCCGGGACTGGCGGGCGGCGCTGGCCGTTGGTCTGATCGAACCCATTTTCCAGACCATCGCCTTCGTCCTGCACGAGCGCGCGTGGATGAAGCTCGCGCCCGCGCGCGTTCCCGCCTCGAACGGAACGCCGCGCGCACATGCGTGATTGGGCGCTGAAGGAGATCTCGAACATGGCCGACAAGGACACTGTGACCGGGCTGTCGAAGCTGCTCGCCGACACCTACGCGGTCTATCTGAAGACCCACGGCTATCACTGGAACGTCCGCGGCCCGAACTTCCACTCGCTGCACGCCATGTTCATGGAGCAGTACACCGAGATGTGGCAGGCGATCGACGAGATCGCCGAGCGGATCCGGGCGCTGGGCGAACTCGCGCCGCAGGGCTACCGCAGCTTCGGCAACCTGTCCGGCATCCAGGACGGTGATCCCAACAAGGACGCCGCCGGGATGCTGAAGGAGCTGATCGGCGACCACGAGGCGCTGATCAAGACCGCACGGGCGGCGCGCGAAGGCGCCGACGACGTCACCGCCGCGGTGATCGACGACCGCATTCAGGCCCACGAGAAGCACGCCTGGATGCTGCGGGCCTCGCTGGGCTAGCCTCAGCTACAGACCGAACGGCCAGGTCTCCTCGGCGCCGTCCTCGTCGGGCGGCGGCGGCGCGGTGGCGAGCGGCGTGACAGCGCGCGTTTCATCGAACCAGACCCAGGCGTCGAACTGCTCGGCCAGCCGCGACTCGGCGTAGTGGCTCCACCGTTCGGTTTCGGGCCGGTAGATGACGCCGATGAAGCGCTCCAGCCTGGGCTCCGCCAGCGTCTCGCGCAGGTCGTCGTGCACGCCGGGCCTGAGGTCCAGCAGG
>NZ_JAPSKZ010000263.1 GCF_031181185.1 Phenylobacterium sp.
GCGTCTCGGCGTATACGGCAAGCGGCGCATCGCGTTTTCGGACGGCCGCACCGTCGACGTGACGATCCCCAAGGGCGCCCAGGACGGCCAGACGCTGCGGCTCCGCGGCCAGGGCGCGCCGGGCCGTTCGGGCGCCGGCGACGCCTTCATCGAGCTCTCGATCCTGCCGCACCCGGTCTTCAAGCGCGAAGGCGAGGTGCTGGTGATGGACCTGCCGGTCACGCTCTACGACGCCGTGCTCGGCGGGAAGGTCGAGGCGCCGACGCCGGACGGCCCGGTCACGCTGACGATCCCCAAGGGCTCGAACACCGGCGCGAAGCTGCGGCTGAAGGGACGTGGCCTGACGGATGCCCAGGGCCACAGGGGCGACCTGTTCGCCCGCTTGGTGGTAACCCTGCCGGATGCGCCCGACCCGGCGCTGGAAATCCTGGCGGAAGACATGCGCAAAGCCAGGCCGTATACGCCGAGACGCCGAACCTAGCTTAAGACCGACGTTCAGCCAGGGTTCAGTCCGGGCCCGCTACACGGGATGCCATGAAACGCCTCTTCGCCATCGCTGTCCTGCTCGCCGGCGCCGCGGCTCCCGCCGCGTCGTTCGCCCAGGACATGGGCCGGCCGGTGTTCGGCGCCGGGCGGGGCGACCAGGAGCAGGCCCGCGAAGGCGTGCGCTCGGGACGCCAGGTCCCGCTTTCGCGCGTTCTTTCCGCGATCGCCGCCCGCAACGGCGGCCGGCACCTGAACACCATGCAGGGCGACGCCGGCGGCCGGCCCGCCTACTTCGTGCAGTGGCAGCTCGAGAACGGCCGGGTCGTGGTGTTCGTCGTGGACGCCGAGTCGGGGCAGATCATCGGCCGCCAGGGCGGATAGCCTGGGCAGCGTCGAGGCGTAAGAAACTTTGCAAGCGAAAGGACGCGGCCAGTGCGCATCCTGTTGGTGGAAGACGATCCGGACCTGTCGCGTCAGCTGAAGCTGGCGCTGACCGACGCCGGCTATGCGGTGGACCACGCGCCCGACGGCGAGGAGGCCCAGTTCCTGGGCGAGACCGAGCCCTACGACGCCATCATCCTCGACCTTGGCCTGCCCAAGGTGGACGGCGTCTCGGTGCTGGAGCGCTGGCGCCGCGACAACATGGCGACCCCCGTCCTGATCCTGACGGCCCGGGGCGCCTGGAGCGAGAAGGTGGCGGGCTTCGACGCCGGCGCCGACGACTACCTGACCAAGCCGTTCCACACCGAGGAACTCCTGGCGCGGCTGCGGGCGCTGCTGCGCCGCTCGGCCGGGCACGCGACGCCGAACCTTTCGTGCGGCGGCCTGCGGCTGGACCCACGCGCCGCCCGGGCCAGCGTGAACGGCGAGCCGCTCAGGCTCACGTCGCTGGAATACCGCCTGCTGCACTATCTGATGATGCACCAGGGCCGGGTGATCAGCCGGACCGAGCTGGTCGAGCACCTGTACGACCAGGACTTCGACCGCGACTCCAACACCATCGAGGTGTTCATCGGCCGCGTGCGCAAGAAGATCGGCGCCGATCGCATCGAAACGGTGCGCGGCCTGGGCTACCGGCTGATCTGCCCCGACGACGAACTCGGCGCAGGCGAGAAGGGGTGATGCGGCCTTGAAGCTCGGGCGGGCGATCCCGACCGCTCTTCGGCGGCCCTCGCTCGCCCGGCGGCTGGTCCTGCTGGCCGTCGGCTGGAGCTTCGCGGCCCTGGTGATCGTGGCCGTGGTGCTGGCGCTGTTGTTCCAGCAGGCGGCGCTGCGGCGGTTCGACGCCAGCCTCTCCGACCTCATCGACAACCTGATCGCCGGCTCGACCATCGAGAACGGCCAGGTCGTCGCGCCGGCCCTCACCGACCTTCGGGCGCTGCGGGCGCTGTCGGGCCGCTACTGGCAGATCGCCCGCGTCGACGCCGACGGCCGCGTGCGGGCCATCGAAGGCCTGACGTCACGCTCGCTGTTCGATTCCGAGCTGGAGGCGCCGGCGGACCTGGCGAGCCGGCTGCAGGCCGACCCCGGCAAGCCGATCGCCTTCGACGCCCAGGGGCCGCAGCCCGGCGAGCGGGTGCGGGTGCTGGCGCGCTGGACGACGTTCTACGGGCACGAACAGCCGGTGGTCTTCATGGCCGCCGAGGATCGCCGGCCCATCGACCGGGACGTGCGCAACTTCATGGCCGCGACCGCCGCGGCCTTCGGCCTGCTGTCGGCCGGGCTGATCGGGGCGGTGGTGATCCAGGTGCGGGTGGGCCTTCGACCGCTGTTCCGCCTGCAGCGGGAGGTGGGCGACGTCCGCCGCGGCAAGGCCGAGCGGCTCTCGGGCGAATACCCGACCGAGCTCGAGCCCCTGGCGGAGGAGCTGAACGCGCTGCTGCAGCACAACCAGGAGACCGTGGAGCGCCAGCGCACCCACGTCGGCAACCTCGCGCATGCGCTCAAGACCCCGATCTCGGTGATGATGACCGAGGCCGAGCAGCGGCCGGGTCCGCTGGCGGAGGTCGTGAGCCGCCAGGCCGAGGTCATGCGCCAGCAGGTCGACCACCACCTGCGCCGGGCCCGGGCGGCGGCGCGAACCCAGGGGGTCGGCGAGCGCACCAGCGTGGCGGAGGTTCTGGACGAACTGGCGCGCACGCTGGAGCGGATCTTCCGCGACAAGGGCGTGACCATCGACTGGGATGCGGCCGAGGACCTGTTCTTCCTGGGCGAACGGCAGGACCTGCTGGAGATCGCCGGCAACGGCATGGAGAACGCCGGGAAGTGGTGCAAGGCCAAGGTCCGGGTCCGGGCGGTGGACGACGGCGAGGCGCACCTGAAGCTGACGGTCGAGGACGACGGGCCCGGCCTGCCGCCCGACCGCCGCGAGGAGGTCCTGCGCCGCGGCGCCCGACTGGACGAGAACGCACCCGGCTCGGGCCTTGGGCTTTCCATCGTTGACGAACTGGCCCGGGCCTACCGCGGCGCGCTGGAGCTGGGGGATTCGCCGCTGGGCGGTCTGGCGCTCACCATCCGCCTGCCGCGCGCGGCGGCCTGATAACCTTAAGTTTCGCAAAACCTTAACCCGCCCAAGGGCAAGCTGGCAGTTCGCGGACTTGTGTTCGCCGGAGTGTGAGGCCCATGGGCGCGCTGTCGCCGCGCAAGATCGAGATCGTCCGGACGCTGGTCGAGGCGGCCCCCGACAAGATCGTGGGCGGCTTGCAGATGGCGCTGGCCGATACAGGCGAGGACTCGCCGCTGGGCAGCGTGCGCCGGTTGGTCGAACTGGAGGTGGGCGAGCGCCGGCTGCGCAACACCGTCCTGCAGCCAGTGGCGCCGATGTGCGTCGGCGAGGGCCGCGATCCGCGGGCCCTGACGTTTCCCTCGCGCGTCCTGCCGCTGATCTGGCGGGGCTTGCGCGCCACGGCGGCCGAAGAGGTGGAGGAGGCCGAGCAGGCCTTCCGCGACTTCATCCCCGAAGAGAGCTCGGCCGACACTTTCGACCAGCTTGCCCGGATCGCCGCC
>NZ_JAPSKZ010000264.1 GCF_031181185.1 Phenylobacterium sp.
GCCGATGGCGTGGCCGGCCTGAGCGCCCTCGTAGGCCGCGTGAATGATCGCGTCCTTGGAGTAGAAGCCGGCGAAGCCCCAGTCGACGAAGGGAATGCCCAGGCCGGTGATGGCGATCGTGCCGATAGTCATCACCGCATAGGTGATGGGCAGGTACTTCGAAAGCGCGCCGTAGCGGCGCATGTCCTGCTCGTGGGCCATGCCGTGGATCACCGAGCCCGCGCCCAGGAACAGCAGGGCCTTGAAGAAGGCGTGCGTGAACAGGTGGAACATGGCCGCCTGATAGGCGCCGACGCCCGCGGCGAAGAACATGTAGCCCAGCTGCGAACAGGTCGAATAGGCGATGACCCGCTTGATGTCGTTCTGCGTCAGGCCGACGGTGGCGGCGAACAGGGCCGTCACCGCGCCGATGATCGTCACGACGTTCTTCGCGACGGGCGCGTATTCGAACATCGGCGACAGCAGGCAGACCATGTAGACGCCGGCCGTCACCATCGTGGCGGCGTGGATCAGGGCCGACACCGGGGTCGGGCCCTCCATGGCGTCGGGCAGCCAGGTGTGCAGGAAGAACTGGGCCGACTTGCCCATAGCGCCGATGAACAGCAGCACGCAGGCGAGGTCCAGCAGGCGCCAGTCGCGGCCGATGAACTCCCAGGTGCGCGCCGTCGCGCCCGTGATCTGGGGGAACAGTTCGGCGAACTGGATCGTCCCGAAGGCCCAGAACACCGTCATGATGCCGAGCGCAAAGCCGAAGTCGCCGACGCGGTTGACCACGAACGCCTTGATGGAGGCGGCGTTGGCCGTCGGCTTCTTGAACCAGAAGCCGATCAGCAGATAGCTCGCGAGGCCCACGCCTTCCCAGCCGAAGAACAGCTGCATGAAGTCGGCGGCGCTGATCAGCGCCAGCATGGCGAAGGTGAAGAGCGAGAGATAGGCGAAGAACCGCGGCTTATGCGGGTCTTCGGCCATGTAGCCCCACGAATAGAGGTGCACCAGCGACGAGACGGTCGTGACGACCACCAGCATCACCGCCGACAGGCCGTCGAGACGGAACGACCAGTTCGAGATGAAGTCGCCGACGTGGATGAACGGAGCGTAGGTGACCGTGAACGGCTCCAGGCCGCCCCAGGTCCACTGGCTGAACACCACCCACGACAGCGCCGCGGACAGGAACAGGAGGCCAGTGGTGACCGCCTGGCTGACGACGCTCGGGATGAAGCGTCCGAAGAGACCGGCCGTGATCGCGCCCAGCAGCGGGCCGAACAGGATGATCGAGACGAGGACTTGCGGATCCATGGACTTCTCGCTCAGCCCTTCATCATCGAGGCGTCGTCCACGGCGATGTCGCCGCGGTTACGGAAGAAGGTGACCAGGATGGCCAGGCCCACCGCGGCCTCGGCGGCCGCGACGGTGAGCACGAACATGGCGAAGATCTGCCCCACCACGTTGCCGAGGTAGACCGAGAACGCCACCAGGTTGATGTTCACGGCGAGCAGGATCAGCTCGACCGACATCAGGATGACGATGATGTTCTTGCGGTTCACGAAAATGCCGAAGACGCCGATCGTGAACAGGATGGCGGCGACGGCCAGGTAGTGCGCTAGGCCGATGGTCATTCGCCGATCCCCTCGCCCGGCTTGATGTCGATGACGCGCATGCCGGTCTTCGGCGTGCGCAGGACCTGGTCGGCGACGAGCTGGCGCTTCACGCCCGGCTTGTGGCGCAGGGTGAGCACGATCGCGCCGATCATCGCCACCAGCAGCACCAGGCCCGCCGCCTGGAAGAAGTAGACGTAGTCCGTGTAGAGCACCCGGCCGATCGCCTCGGCGTTGGTGACGTCGACCGGCCCGCGGCCGGCCGCCATCGGCAGCGCGTTGCCGGCGGCGGCGCCGCGCGCCGCCACGGTCGAGGACACGACGACCATCTCCACCGCCAGCACGCCTGCGATCAGCAGGCCCAGCGGCATGTAACGGGCGAAGCCTTGCCGGAGCGCGGTGAAGTCCACGTCCAGCATCATCACCACGAAGAGGAAGAGCACCGCGACGGCGCCCACGTAGACGACCACCAGCAGCATCGCCAGGAACTCCGCGCCCATCAGGACGAAGAGACCGGCGGCCGAGAAGAAGGCCAGGATCAGCCACAGCACCGAGTGCACCGGGTTGCGCGCGGAGACCACGCCAAAACCGGCTGCGACGGTGACTGCCGCCATCAAGTAGAATGCGATCGCCTGCAGGGCCATTCGGCTCTCTTTTTCGTCCCTCGGATTTGCCCGCGTCGCGGGCGGCGGAATCGCGCCGCGGGTTTAGCGGTACGGCGCGTCCAGTTCCAGATTCTTCGCGATCTCGCGTTCCCAGCGGTCGCCGTTATCCAGCAGGCGCTCCTTGTCGTAGTAGAGCTCCTCGCGGGTCTCGACGGCGAATTCCAGGTTCGGGCCTTCCACGATGGCGTCCACCGGGCAGGCCTCCTGGCACAGGCCGCAGTAGATGCACTTCACCATGTCGATGTCGTAGCGCGTCGTCCGGCGGCTGCCGTCGGCGCGCGGTTCCGCCTCAATGGTGATCGCCTGAGCCGGGCACACCGCCTCGCAAAGCTTGCAGGCGATGCAACGCTCTTCCCCGTTGGGATAGCGGCGCAACGCGTGCTCGCCGCGGAACCGGGGGCTCTGCGGATTGCGTTCGTGCGGGTACTGCACGGTCTTCTTGGGCCGCACCATGTGCTTCATGGCGAGGCCGAAGGCGCCCGCGAAATCCAGCAGGGCCGCGCCCTTCACCGCCTGACCGATCCGGTTCAGCATCGTCGTCTCAGTCCTTTTGGCAGGCCCAGTGGTCCAGACGCCTGGAGTCCCCCTGGTCCCGAAGCTTCAGCGTCATCCCCTTGGCGGCGCAGGCCTGCTGCGCGTCGCGAAGGGCGTCGTAGGTCGCAAAGCCCTCGTCGCGGTACGCCGGCGCGCTCGCGCAGGCGCTCAGCGCCACAAGGGCCATGATGGCGGTCACCGTCCTCATGCGCCCATCGCCGGCCGCAGCACGAACAGCGCCCAGCCCGAGATGAAGAAGATCGCGATCAGCGAGAACGGAAGGAACACCTTCCACCCCAGCCGCATCAGCTGGTCGTAGCGGTAGCGGGGCACGATCGCCTTCGCCATGGCCACGAGGAAGAAGAAGAAGATGACCTTCAGGAAGAACCACATGAAGTAGAAGAAGCTGGCCGCCGTCGGCGCCCAGGCGTCGGTGAACGGCGTCGGGAACGGCGCGGTCCAGCCCCCGAAGAACAGGATCACCGTCATCGCGCAGATCAGCACGATGTTGGCGTACTCGCCGATCTGGAACAGCAGGTAGGGCGTGGACGAATACTCGACGGCGTAGCCGGCCACGAGCTCGGACTCGGCTTCGGGCAGATCGAACGGCGGGCGGTTCGTCTCCGCCAGGCCCGAGATGAAGAA
>NZ_JAPSKZ010000265.1 GCF_031181185.1 Phenylobacterium sp.
GTAGAAGCCCACCTCGATGCGCACGCAAGCGAACAGCTCGCTTCTTCTCCTGTCGCTGGGGCTTAGCCGCCCCTGGGCGACCCTCTAGGCACGCGCATCTCCGCGGCCGGGCGCTCAGGGGCTTAAGCCACACCCCGCCCGCCGAACCGAACGCCTAGACCAGAGCCGACATCATGACCGCCACCGTATCCACGCCGTCCGAGCGCGACCGCGTCATCATCTTCGACACCACCATGCGCGACGGCGAGCAGTCGCCCGGGGCGTCCATGTCGCTGGAAGAGAAGCTGGAGCTCGCCAAGATCCTGGAAGACATGCGCGTCGATGTGATCGAGGCGGGCTTCCCGATCGCCTCGAACGGCGACTTCGAGGCGGTGCGCCAGATCTCCGAGATCGTCACCGAGAGCGTCGTCTGCGGCCTGGCCCGCGCGGGCGTCCAGGACATCGAGCGCTGCGCCGAAGCTATCCGCAAGGCCAAGCGGGGCCGCATCCACACCTTCCTGTCCACCAGCCCCAGCCACCGGGACCACATCCTGCGCGCCAGCCAGGAAGACATCCTGGAGATGATCGTGGGCTCGGTGACGCACGCCCGGAACCTGTGCGGCGACGTGGAATGGTCGGCCCAGGACGCCACCCGCACCGAGCAGGACTTCCTGCGCCGCTGCGTCGAGGCCGCGATCCGCGCCGGGGCCACGACGATCAACATCCCCGACACGGTCGGCTACACCTATCCGTCGGAATACGCAGAGATCTTCCGCGACCTGATCGAGAACGTGCCGGGCGCGGATACGGTGATCTTCTCGACCCACTGCCACAACGACCTGGGCCTGGCGGTGGCCAACAGCCTCTCGGGCGTCCAGGCGGGCGCGCGCCAGGTGGAATGCGCCATCAACGGCATCGGCGAGCGGGCCGGCAATGCGGCGCTGGAAGAGATCGTCATGGCCCTGAAGGTGCGCGGCGATCGGCTGCCGTACCACACGGGCATCGAGACCCAGCACATCACGCGCGCCAGCCGCTACGTCTCGGCCATCACCGGCTTCCCGGTGCAGTTCAACAAGGCGATCGTCGGAAAGAACGCCTTCGCCCACGAGAGCGGCATCCACCAGGACGGGATGCTGAAGGACCGGGGCACCTACGAGATCATGCAGCCCGAGGATGTGGGCCAGATCGAGTCGAACCTCGTCATGGGCAAGCACTCGGGCCGCCACGCGTTCCGCGAGAAGCTGAAGGCCCTGGGCTACGAGCTGGGCCAGAACGCCCTGAACGAGGCCTTCCAGCGCTTCAAGGACCTGGCCGACAAGAAGAAGCACGTCTTCGACGACGACATCGTGGCGCTGGTCGACGACGCCCTGGCCAGCCAGGCCGACAAGATCCAGGTCAAGAACCTGCGCGTGATCGCGGGCACCGAAGGGCCGCAGGAGGCCTTCCTGACGGTCACCATCGAAGGCGTGGAGAAGTCGGCCAACGCCACGGGCGACGGGCCGGTGGACGCGGTGTTCAACGCCATCCACGAGGTGTTCCCGCACGCCGCCATCCTGCGCCTCTTCCAGGTCCACGCGGTGACCGAGGGCACGGACGCCCAGGCGCAGGTCTCGGTGAGGCTCGAGGAGGACGGCCGCATCGCGACCGGCCAGGCGGCCGACACCGACACCCTGACGGCCTCGGCCAAGGCCTATGTCAATGCGCTGAACAACCTCGTCGCGCGCAAGGAGAAGAGCGCGCCAGAGCGGATGGCCAGCGGGTTCTAGGCAACCCAGGTCTCGTGTCGCACGGTCCGCAGGGCCGATCCGGGACGCAGGCGCCGAGCCCTCGCCCTTCTGGGTCCCGGTTCGGCCTCCGCGGCTTCGCCGCTCCGTTGGCCGGGATGACGGGATTTGTTGTGGATTTTCCTTACCCTGGCGGCCGCGCCGCTGCAGGTGGCGCGCAACGCCGCCCAGCGTGGGCTGGTGGGCGACGCCGGGCCGTGGGGCGCGACGCTGGTGCGCTTCCTGTTCGGTCTGCCGTTCTCGGTCGCCATCTTCGGAGTGGTGGCGTTGCTGACGCCGGACGCCGCGCCGGACCCGTCGCTGCGGTTCTGGGTCGGCGCGGTCGCCGGCGCCATCAGCCAGGTGGCCGCCACCGGCTTCCTGCTGATGGCCATGCACCGCTCGGGCTTTGCCGTCGCCACGGTGCTGCAGCAGTCGTCGCTGCCGCTGGCGGCCTTGATGGGTCTCGTCTTCTTGGGCGACCGGCTGTCGCCCCAGGCCTGGGCAGGCGTGGCGTTGGCCACCGCGGGCCTCGTCGTCCTCTCCTGGCCGCAGAAGGACCAGACGCGGCACGCCTTCGTGGGCGGCCTGCTGGGGCTGGCCGCCGGCGCCGCCTTCGCCGTCTCCTTCAACGGCTACCGGCAGGCCGGCCTGGCGCTGGACGCCGCACATCCGATCTATTCGGCGGTCGCCGCCGTGGTCATCGCCCAGGCGATGCAATCCCTGGCGCTCACCGCGATCCTCGCCGTCGCGCGCCCGCAGGCGCTTGGGGCCGTCGCATCCTCCTGGCGCCAGTCGCTCACAGCGGGCTTCTTCGGCTCGGCGGCGTCCGCCTGCTGGTTCGGGGCGCTCGCCCTTGCGCCTGCGGGACCCGTCCGCGCGGTGGCGCTCATCGAGACGCCCATCGCCGCCGCCGTCGGTCGACGGCTGTTCCGCGAGCGCATCAGCCTGCGCCAGGCGCTGGGCGGCGTGCTCACCACCGCCGGCGTGGCCTTGACCGCGCTGGGCTAGACGCTCTGATGGCGGGATGATCGACCGCAGAGCCGTCCTCGCCTCCGCCGCCCTCGGGCTGACCCCCGGCCTCGCCCGCGCCGCCGCCCGCTGGGCGCCCGCCGCGCCCGTGCCGTGGCCGGTGCAGGAGGTCTACGGAACCGCCCTGGGCGACCGGATCGTCATCGCCGGCGGCATGGCGCCGGGACCGGGCGGGGTCGGCGGCGGCATCAACCCGCAGGACCGGACCGGCATCTACGACGCGCGGACGGACCGCTGGACCGAGGGGCCGAAGCTGCCGTTCCCGCGCCACCATCCGGTTCTGGCCGCCGCCGGCGGCCGCGCCTACGCGTTCGGCGGCTTCCGGGTGACGGACGCCGGCGGCTGGGTGGCCATCCCCGACGCCCTGGTGCTCGACGGCGACGCGTGGCGGCCGCTCGCGCCGATGCCGGCGCTGCAGTGCGAAACCGTCGCCGTCACCCTGGGCGAGCGCATCCACATCGCCTCGGGCCGCGCGCCGAAGGCCGCCTCCAACCGTAACTGGCCCGACCAGGGCGACGTCGCGACGCATCAGGTGTTCGATGTCCGCAGCGGCCGCTGGGAGGCCGCCGCCCCATGTCCGGAGGCGCGCAACAGCGCCACCGGCGCGGCCATCGGGGGCCTGTTCTACCTGGCCGGCGGCC
>NZ_JAPSKZ010000043.1 GCF_031181185.1 Phenylobacterium sp.
GGAGCGGAAGGGCTGGACTGAGGAGTTGGACGGTGAACAGCATCATCTATCTCGTGGGCCTGGTGGTCGTGGTCCTGGCCATCCTCGGCTTCCTCGGCATCCGCTGATCAGGCGGTTGCCGGGGGGCGGCCCCCGGCGCTAGCTGCGCAGGATGCCCGTTTCCCCCACCTATACGCCGGATCCCAAGTTCCCCGCCCTGGGACCGGAGTTCGCCGATCCCGTCGAGGCCGCGGACTTCCCCAAGACGATCCTGCGCTACCGCAACGACCGCGCGGCGGCCTCGGTGGGCCTGGACACCCTGTCGGACGAGGAGTGGATCGCCCATTTCGGCCGCTTCCAACCGCTGCCCGGCAACATCGATCCGCCGCTGGCCCAGCGGTATCACGGCCACCAGTTCCGAGTTTACAACCCTGAACTAGGCGACGGCCGAGGCTTCCTCTTCGCCCAGCTGCGTGAGGCCGGCACGGGGCGCCTGCTGGACCTCGGCACCAAGGGCTCGGGCGAGACGCCGTGGTCGCGGTCGGGCGACGGACGCCTGACGCTGAAGGGCGGCGTGCGCGAGGTGCTGGCCACCGCCATGCTGGAAGCCCTGGGCGTGCCGACATCGCGCTCGTTCTCACTGATCGAGACCGGCGAACAGCTGGTTCGCGGCGACGAGCCCAGCCCCACGCGCTCGTCCGTCCTGGTTCGGCTGTCGCACAGCCACGTGCGGTTCGGGACCTTCCAGCGTCATGCGTTCTTCGAGAAGGCCGACCGCATCCAGGCGCTCGTCGACCACGTGATCGCCGACTACTTCCCCGAGCTGGAGGGCGCGAACGACCGACCGGCGGCGCTGCTCGAGGCGGTGGTGGGGCGCGCGGCGCGGCTGGCGGCGAGCTGGATGGCGGCCGGCTTCGTGCACGGCGTGCTCAACACCGACAACATGAACATCACCGGCGAGAGCTTCGACTATGGGCCCTATCGGTTCCTGCCGAAGTCGGACCCGAACTTCACCGCCGCCTACTTCGACCACGCGGGCCTCTACGCGTTCGGCCGCCAGCCCGAGGCGGTGTTCTGGAACCTGCAGCAGCTGGCCGGCTGCCTCACTTTCGTGGCCGAAAGCGAACCGCTGATCGAGGCGCTCAACGGGTTTGGGCCGGCATACCGACGCGAGCTGATGGCGGCGATGATCCGAAGGCTTGGCCTGAAGCCCCGAGACGAAGCCGAGGATGCGGCGCTGGTGCAGGCGGCGTTCGTCGGCCTGGCCGAGGGCGGCGAGGCGCTGCGCTGGGAGCCGTTCTTCTTCGACTGGTTCTGCGGCCGGACGCCGACAGGCGCACGGGCCGGGCTCTACGCCGGCGAAGACTTCGCGGCCTTCCGGACGGCGGTGGCCGCCTACGAGCCGGACCGGCCCGAACGGCTCTCGCACCCCTACTTCCAGGGCCCGGAGCCCGAGGAGCTGCTGATCGACGAGATCGAGGCCATCTGGGCCCGCATCGCCGAGGCCGACGACTGGAGCGTCTTCGAGGGCAAGCTCGAACGCATCGAGCAGGCGCGGGCGGCGTGGGGATTCAGCGCCTAGGCTTCGACACCAGCTGGGCCAGCACGACGCCGGACAGCGTCACCGCCGCGCCGATCGCCTGCAGCGGACCGATCACTTCCTTGAACAGCAGCCAGCCCAGCCAGCCGGCGACCACCGGCTGGACGAGCACCACGACCGACGCGGTCGAGGTCGGCAGCCGGCCCATGGCCCAGGCGATGGCGCCCTGGCCCGCGACATGCATCAGGCCGAGGCCCACGCAGGCCGCCCAGCCGGCGGCGGAGGCCGGCAAGAGATCCTCGCGCAGCGCCAGCGCCGCCAGCAGGGTCAGCGGCAGGCCGACTGCGCTGGACCAGAACATCAGCCGGCTGGCGCCCTCCGTCTTGCGCCCCTGGCCGATGGCCAGCAGGTAGAGCGCGTACCAGAGCGCCGTGGTCAGCGAGAAGGCGTCGCCCAGCGGCGGGTTGAGCCCGCCCCCGCCCTGCTTGTCGGACGCCATCATCCACGCCCCGCCTACGGCGAGCGCCACGGCGGCGACGAACAGCGCGCGCGGCCGCTCCTTCAGGAAGATCCAGGCGAAGAGGGTGACCACCACCGGCGTGAGGTTGGTCAGCACTGTGGCGTTGGCGACCGAGGTGTACTTGATCCCGTAGTGCCAGAAGGTGAGGTCCAGGAAGAACGCCACGCCGGCGGCCACGCCCAGCCTGGAGGGCGCGGTGATCGGGCCGGACGCCCGCCAGGTCATCAGAGCGAGCAGCGGCACGGCGAAGGCTAGCCGCCAGAAGCCGGCGGCGGCAGGCCCGGTCTCGGTCAAGCGGACGAGGATGGGTGAAAGCCCGATCACGGCCCCGCCGAAGACGAGCACGGCGAGCGCCTGCCATCGGGGCGTCGCAGTTTCAGTCAAATCCCAGCTCCCGTCGGATCTCGGCCGGCGTGACGCCACGCTCCCGCAGCGACCGCAGGGTCTCGGCCTTGTCGCGCTTGGCCAGCCGCTTGCCGTCTGGGCCGAGCACCAAGCTATGGTGCCGGTAGACGGGCGTGGGCAGGTCCAGCAGCGCCTGCAGCAGACGGTGCACGTGGGCGGCGTCGATGAGGTCCACGCCACGGATCACGTGCGTCACGCCCTGCAGCGCGTCGTCGACGACCGAGGCCAGGTGATAGGAGGTGCGCACGTCCTTGCGGGCGAGGACCACGTCGCCGCCGACCTCGGGCCGGGCGGCGGTCCAGCCCTCGCCCTCCACGAAGTAGGTCAGGTGCGAGAACCCGCCGAGCAGGGTCTCGGCCTTCGCGAGCGACAGGCGCCAGGCATAGGACTGGCCAGCGGCGAGGCGTTGGGCCTCCTCCTCCGGCGGCAAGGGCGCGCCGCGGAAGGCGTCCATCGGTCCGTGCGGGGCGGCGGCGAACTCGTTCTGCAACTCGCTGCGGGTTCGAAAGCAGCGGTAGACGAGGTCTTTGGCGATCAGCCGCTCGAGGGCGGCGTCGTATTCGGCCAGGTGCTCGGACTGCCGGCGGACCGGCTGCTCCCATTCCAGGCCCAGCCAGGCAAGGTCCTCGTAGATGGCGGCCTCGTACTCGGGTCGGCAGCGCGTGGCGTCGATGTCCTCTAGGCGCAGCAGGAAGCGGCCGCCCGCGGCGCGCGCGGCCGCATAGGCCGTCAGGCCAGAATAGGCGTGGCCCTTGTGCAGGTAGCCGGTCGGCGAGGGCGCGAAGCGGGTGACGAACACCCGGACTGCTCTAGTCCCGGTGCGCGTGGGGGAACAGGCCCATGTGCTGGAGCACTGCGGCGATGAACGCCTGCTCGCCGCCAAGCGCGTCCTTCATCTCGCTGAACTGCTTGAACCCCGCCATCTCGGCCAAGCCGTGCGCGGCGCACCAGGACGCAATGGTGGCGAGTTCCAGCTCGGTCTGCGCAGTGGGGTCGGCGCCATGCTCCACCATGGTCTCGCGCACCATGCAGTAGGCGCTCTCCTCGTCCGGGTTCTCCGTGTCGATCGGGAGGGCTTCTTTGTCGCGCGCGGCGTCGTACATCACGCGGTACAGCGCCGGGTGCTCGCGGGCGAAGCAGACGTAGGCGATGCCCAGGGCGGTCAGCTGCTGGCGGCCCTGCTGGCGCGCCTTGGCTTCGCGCATGCGGGTGTTCAGCATCAGCCAGCCCTCGTGCGCCACGGCGTCGAGCAGCTCGGCCTTGTCTTTGAAGTGATGGTAGGGGGCGGCGGGGCTGACGCCGGCCTCGCGGGCCACGGCGCGCAGCGACAGGGCGCTCGGGCCTTCAGCCTCCAGCAGCCGGCGGGCGGCGTCGACCAGGGCGCGGCGGAGGTCGCCGTGATGGTAGGGCCGGGACTCGGCGCTGTGAGCGTCTCTCATCGCCTCCACCATAAATCTGCATCTGGACGCCGTAAAGATATCTTGACGTCGCTCAGATCCGCGTTATCTTAGCGTTGTTCAAATAACAAACGTCCCGGCTCGAGCCGGGGTTCAAACTGAAAGGTGTGTGTCATGTCTCTCGCTGGTTTCGAGCGCTATCTCGACCGTTTTGCGCCGGTCTTCCTGCTGTTCCTCGGCTTCACCGCCGCGGGCGCGACCGCCGCTCTCGGCGCCTAAGGGCTCCCCACCTTAGTCGACGCTGGAAAGGCCCCCTTGCGGGGCCCTTCTTCGTCGTCGGCTGCGCCAGCTGCCCCCTGTGCAGAATCGCATAGCTGTGCGGCGGAAAACGCTATCTGAGCAACGTTTGGATCATGCTATCTGAACATCGTCCAGATGGGCGGGCGGCTTCCAGGAGGGCTGGAGCCGCGAACTGATGAAGAAGGAAAATTGCGATGTCGATCCAACTGAACCGGATCCTCGACGTGGTCGTCTCGTTTGCGGTCGTGGGCCTGACGCTCACCCTCGCCGGGGCCACCGCTGTCCTCGGCGCGTAAAGCGTGCGCCGCGGGTAGGCCTCGCCCGTAACTGGCCGGGCGAGGCTTCAGCCGGCTTCCGTCGTAGAGATGTCGTCGAATCGCGCCTATAGTTTTTGAAGGTTCAGCTTCCTAGACGAGGGTCGTGTCTTCAGTCCCAAGTCGAACGCCATAAGCGCGCTCCGCCCAAGACGGAGGGTCCGCCATGCAGGTGCTTAGGCATCCGCCGAACGGCTGGCCCTGTCTGGTCCTGAACGCCGACTTCAGACCCTTAAGCTACTACCCCCTGTCGCTCTGGCCGTGGCAGGAAGTCATCAAGGCGGTCTTCCTCGACCGCGTGGACGTGGTCTCCACCTACGACCAGGTCATCCACTCCCCCTCCTTCGAGATGAAGCTGCCGAGCGTGGTGTCGCTGAAGCACTACGTGGCCCAGGACCGGCCCCCGGCCTTCACCCGCTTCAATCTCTTCCTCCGCGACAGCTTCACCTGCCAGTACTGCACGTCGACGGACGAGCTGACGTTCGATCACGTCATCCCGCGCTCGCGCGGCGGACGTACGACCTGGGAAAACATCGTCACCGCCTGCGCCCCGTGCAACCTGTCGAAGGGCGGGCGCACCCCGCGCGAGGCGCACATGCACCCGCGGATGAAGCCGCGTCGGCCCAGCGCCTTCGAGCTGCAGGAGCGCGGCCGCAGGTTCCCGCCGCACCACCTGCACGAAAGCTGGCTCGACTACCTCTACTGGGACATCGAACTGGAGGCGTGACGGCGTTCCGCGAGCTGGGTTACGCTTGGCGCATGAAATCGTGGATTGCCCTTTGCATTCTGGCGCTTGCAGCGCCGGGGGCCGCGCGCGCCGCCGATGATGCTCCGACCGTCGCCGAACTCTCCGAGGCGCTGGACCAGGTGCGGGGCAAGACGCAGGCCGTGCGCAACGTCCGCTGCGCCAAGAGCACGCCGGGCTTCGTGCGCTGCACGTATCATCAGCCGACGCCGAAAGGTTATACGCGCTGGGCCGTGCTGGTGTCGGAGCAAGAAGGCAAGTGGAGCGTGTCGGAAGGCCCGGTGCGCGAGCGGGCCGAAAGCGTGCGGCGGAACAAGCGCTAGCGGAAGATCCAGATGCCGCCGGTGATCCCGGCGGGCGCCTCGGCCAGGCCGCGGATCTCCAGGCTGGCGCGCCGAGCGCCGCAGAGGCAGCGCAGCCGCTCCTCCAGGTCGTCCACATGCTGGCGGCCGAGACCCTGGGCCAGCCAGGGCTTGGGATCGACGACAGCCTCGCGGCCGCAGTTGCAGCGCGCCCACAGGCTGGAGCGCGGCGCCGTGGCGCGGGCGAGCCTGGGCTCATGGCCGAAGGCCACGTCGAGCGCCTGATGGATCATGCCGTCCGCCATGTTCGCCTCCTCTGGGGTGGTGCGAACAAAAGCAGAACTGATGGCCCCCGTCGACTCCGCCATGGCTGTGGTCCTGATCCTCCGCAACCGCGCGTAGGGACACGCGGACCCTTCGATCAGGGCGGCGATTCCCGGACGCGCTCAACGACCGGAAGGTCGCAAGCTGTGGATGTCAGGCGTGTTCCGCCCAGCGTCCGGCGAACTCGTAGAGCGGCATGAAGGCGACCAAGAGCTCGCGCCCCAGCGGCGTCAGGCCATAGCCGCGGCCCGCTTCATGGTCGACCAGGCCGGCGTCGCGGAGTTCTGAGAGCCGGGTCTGCAGCACCGTTGGAGAAACGTCGTCGCACGCGGCCCTGAGCGCTCGCGACGTCAACGGCTGTTCGCGCAACTCCCAGAGCACCCGCAGCGACCATCGCCGGCCCAGCAGGTCCAGCAGCGCCATGATCGGCCGGCCGGTGCGCGACCCCCGTACGCGACGATCAGCCATTGACGGGCGCTATGGAAAATGTAGCAGTCATGCTATCGAAATCGTAGCAACGGAACGCGGCGATGCCAAGGATCGCGCCTCTCGAGCCCCCCTACGCACCGGATGTGCAGGCGAGCTTTGACGCCATCATGCAAGGAGCGCCGACGCTTAGTCTGTTCCGGACCCTGGCGACCAGCCCCCGCGCCTGGAGGAAGTTCCGCGCCGGCTCGTTGTTGGACGCAGGCCCGCTGTCGCTACGCGAGCGTGAGATTGTCATCGACCGCACCTGCGCGCTCGCTGGCTGCGAGTACGAGTGGGGCGTGCACGTGGCGGTCTTCGCCCAGGCGGCGGGTCTGACGGAGGCGGAGGTCGCCGCGACGGCGGGCGCCGGGGATGCCGGAACCTGGACGCCTGCCGAGCGGGCGCTCATCCGAACGGCGGAGGCGCTGCATGCCCGGGCCACGCTGACCGACGAAGAGTTCGCAGAGCTTTCCGGCCACTACGACGCCGAGCAAGTCCTCGAGGTGCTGATGCTGTGCGGCTTCTACCGGACGGTCGCCTACATCGCGAACGGGCTGGCGTTGCCGCCGGAACCCGACGCCGCACGTCTCCCGGCCTAGACCTTCTCGCTGATCTTGATTGCGGCCCGGCAGCCGGTGCGGATCACGGCCGACAACAGGCTGTAGCCGGGCGCCTGGCGGGCGCCTTCCTCGACGGCGAGGTCGCGGTGGGCCAACTCCTCATCGCGGAACCTGGAGAGCTCGGCGGCGAGTTCGGGGTCGCGGTCGGCCAGTTCCGCGATCTGGCCGGCGTAGTGCTCCTCGATCACCGTCTCGACGGCTTCGGTGCAGGCGTGGGCCGCCTTCTCGCCCAAGAGGGCGGTGCCGGCGCCTACGGCGAAGCCGGCCAGCCGCCAGAGCGGGGCCATGGCTGTGGGACGCACGCGGCGTTCGGTCAGCAGGCGGTCGAAGCGGGCGAGGTGCTCGGCCTCGTGAGCCTCCATCTCGGCCAGCTGCCCGGCGATCCGTTCGCGGCCGGGCGCCTGGCCCAGCACCGCGCGCTGGCCGCGGTAGATGTGCACCGCCCCGAGTTCGCCCGCGTGGTCGACGCGCAGGATCTCGGCCAGCCGTGCGGCCATGGCGCCCTGTCCGGGCCGGGGCGGGACGGGCTTGTGGCTCATCGCTTGGCTCGCTCACGCAGCGCCGCGAGGACGCTCAGCACCACAAGAGCCAGTGAGATCAGCGCGTTCCAGCCGGCCATCGAAAGCCCAGCGAACACCCATGGGGCCTCGTCGCACGCCGGTGGGCGGACGACGGCGCCCGCCAGGAAGTCCTCCAGCGCCGCGGCGTTGACGCCGCTGCCCGTGGAGGCGCAGGCCTCCGGCCCCGGCCAGAACTTCCACTCGGCGCCGGCGTGATAGACGGCGACGCCGACGCCGACGAGGAACACCAGGCCCAGCACCCAGCAGGTGAACTCGCGCCAGCGCGGCCCGCCCGGCAGGCGCACCAACACCATGAAACCCGCGGCCAGCGCGAGCGCGGCCCAGTAGACCTCCCGCTGGCGAAGGCAAAGCGTGCAAGGCGCATAGCCGCCGAAGGTCTGGAAGGCGTGCGCAGTGGCCAGCATGGCGGTTGACGCCAGGAAGGCGCAGAGCCGCCAGCGGTCGAGGAATGGGCGCAGGAAGGTCATGGCCGCGGATATGAGCCCAAAGCCGGGCTCACATGAAGACCTTCAGCGCCAGGAAGCCGCCGATCAGCAGCGCCAGCAGCAGGATCGAGTAGAGGTTCAGCCGCCGCTCGAACTCGGCGAGCATCGCCGGGCCCAGGTACTTCAGGATCGCGGCCACGGCGAAGAAGCGGGCGCCGCGCGTCAGCACCGAAGCCCAGACGAAGGTGAAGAGGTCGAAGCGGGCGAAGCCCGCGGTGATCGTGACCAGCTTGTATGGGATCGGCGTCAGACCCTTGATGAGGATCACGCCCAGGCCCCACTGGTCGAACCAGCGCTGGAACTCCTCGCGGCCCTCCGGGTGGCCGAAGACCTTGAGGATGAACAGGCCCACCGGCTCGAGGAAGACGCCGATGGCGTAGCCCAGAAGGCCTCCCAGCACCGAGGCGATCGTGCAGATGCCGGCGTAGAGGAAGGCCTTGTCCCGGTTGGCCAGCACCATCGGGGCCAGCATCACATCGGGCGGGATCGGGAAGAACGAGCTCTCGGCGAATGAGACGATCGCGAGCGACCGCGGGGCGTGGCGCGAACGGGCGAGGCCCATCACCCAGTCGTAGAGTTTGCGGAACATGCAGGGGTCCGAATTGGGTCCGAAGCGGAGGGTCGGGCGTTCCAGCTAGCAGGCGGGCCGGGACTTGTCGCGCGGGACGATCAGGCGCCTCCCAACTGGCTCTTGCCAAGTGGTTTCATATGATACCATCTGCCTGTCGACAGGAGACTTGGCCATGAACGTTCAGACGAAGCCGCAAGCCCAGGACGGCGCCCGCGACCTCTTCGAAAATCCGCTCGGCACCGACGGGTTTGAGTTCGCGGAGTTCACCTCGCCCGAGCCCGAGCGGCTGAAGAACCTGTTCGAGCTGATGGGCTTCACGGCGGTGTCCAAGCACCGCTCGAAGAACGTCCTGCGGTTCCGGCAGGGCGACATCAACTTCATCCTGAACATGGAGCCGACCGGCCAGGCGGCGGCGTTCCGCGAGGCCCACGGCCCCTCGGCCAACGCCATGGCCTTCCGCGTTAAGGACGCCGCCAAGGCGTTCAAGATGGCGGTCGAGCGCGGCGCCACGCCGGTGCAGGGTCCCGTCGGCCCGATGGAGCTGAACATCCCGGCCATCGAGGGGATCGGCGGCTCGAACCTCTACCTCGTGGACCGCTACGGCGCGCAGGAGATCTACGACGTCGACTTCGTCCCGATCCCGGGCGCGGCCGAGGCCATGTCGAAGAACGCGGTGGGCCTGACCTACCTCGACCACCTGACCCACAACGTCCACCGCGGCAACATGAAGACGTGGGCGGACTTCTACGAGCGCATCTTCAACTTCCGCGAGATCCGCTACTTCGACATCGAAGGCAAGCAGACGGCGCTGGTGTCCAAGGCGATGACCAGCCCGTGCGGCAAGATCCGGATCCCGCTGAACGAGAGCCAGGACGAGCACTCGCAGATCGAGGAGTTCCTGAAGGACTACAAGGGCGAGGGCATCCAGCACGTCGCCCTGGGCACCGACGACATCTTCTACGCCGTCGAGACGATGCGCGAACGCGGCGTGCAGTTCCAGGACACCATCGACACCTATTTCGAAGGCATCGACGCCCGCGTGCCGGGCCACGGCGAGGACGTGGAGCGGCTGCGCCGCAACAAGATCCTGATCGACGGCGCGCCCACGGAGGGCCAGGGCCTGCTGCTGCAGATCTTCACCGAGAACATGATCGGCCCGATCTTCTTCGAGCTGATCCAGCGCAAGGGCAACGAGGGTTTCGGCGAAGGCAACTTCAAGGCCTTGTTCGAGAGCATCGAACTCGATCAGATCAGGCGAGGGGTGCTCCCGGCGAAGGAAGGCTGATGCGTTCGAAGGTCCTCGGTGCGGTTCTGGCGGCGGTGATGGTGACGATGGCAGGCCAGGCGGCCGCAAAGCCGAAGTGGGCGATCGTGGTGCATGGCGGCGCCGGCGTCATCGAGCGTGACGACCTGACGCCGGAGCAGGACAAGGCCTATCGCGAGGCCATGGCCCGCGTCGCCAACGTCGGCGCCGAGGTCCTGAAGAAGGGCGGCTCGGCGCTCGACGCCATCGAGGCGTCGGTGAAGATCCTCGAGGACGACCCGCTGTTCAACGCAGGGCGCGGCGCGGTCTTCACCGCCGAGGGCCGTAACGAGCTCGACGCCTCGATCATGGACGGCAAGACGCTGAAGGCCGGCGCGGTGGCGGGCGTCACCCGCACGCGGCATCCGATCAGCCTGGCTCGGGCCGTGATGGAGAAGTCGGGACACGTCATGCTGATCGGCGAGGGCGCCGAGCGCTTCTCGCTTAGCCAGAAGCTGGACCAGGTCGATCCCGCCTACTTCTTCACCGAACGCCGGTGGCAGGCGCTGGAGAAGGCGCTGAAGGCGCAGGGCCTGCCGATCCCGCCGCGTCCGAAGGGCGCGCCCAGCGTGCCGGAACTGCGGGCAGACCTGCAGCACGACGAGGGCGAGTACCGGGCGGGCCTGGCCCAGGTGGAGAAGAAGTTCGGCACCGTCGGCGTGGTGGCGCTGGACGCCAACGGAAACGTCGCGGCAGGCACCTCCACCGGCGGCACGACGGCCAAGCGCTGGGGCCGCGTCGGCGACGCCCCGATCATCGGCGCGGGCACCTATGCCTCGAACAACAGCTGCGCCGTTTCGGCGACCGGCACCGGCGAATACTTCATCCGCCTGACCGTCGCGCGCGAGATCTGCGCCCTGGTGGAACACAAGGGGGTGTCGCTGCAGACGGCGGCCGACCAGGTGATCCAGAAGGATCTTACCGCGCTGGGTGGCGACGGCGGCGTGATCGCCGTGGCGCCGAACGGCGAGATGGCCTGGAGCTTCAACACCTCGGGCATGTACCGGGCGCGCGTGGCCGACGGCGCGCCGCTGACGGTCGGCATCTACAAGGACGATCCCTGATGGCCAAGGGCGACTGGATTCCGGTTCGGGCGGCTCAAGGCGTCCACTCGAAACAGGCGCACGCCGACCTGCCGGAGGGGACCTACGAGCGCGAAATCTCGAAGGAGGGGTTCTTCGGTCCCGCCGCATTCCTGCACCATCGCCGCCCGCCGACGGGCTGGACCAGCTTCGAGGGCCCGCTGCGGCCGCGCGCCTTCGACCTCGCGCGCCTGAACGCCGCCGAACCGTCGCCATGGAGCGCCCACGTCGTCCTGCACAACGCCGCCTGCGAGGTGCGCTTCTGGAAGCTGGCAGCGCCGATGCCGGCGCTGGCTCGCAACGCCGACGGCGACCAGATCCTGTTCGTCCACGAGGGCGAAGGCGAACTCTTCTGCGACTACGGCCGGCTGCGCTTCCGGGCCGGCGACTACCTCTACCTGCCCCGCGGCACGATGTGGCGGCTGACGCCCGCCGGGCCCGCCGCGATCCTGATGATCCAGGCGACCAACACCCACTTCAAGCTGCCCGACCGCGGGCTGCTGGGCGGCCATGCCCAGTTCGACCCGGCCATGCTCGAGACGCCGATCATCGACGCGGCCTTCAAGGCCCATCAGGACGAGCCCGGCGAGTACCGCGTCGAGATCAAGAAGCGCGGGCAGGTGTCGGTGGTGACCTATCCCTACAATCCGCTGGACGCGGTGGGCTGGCATGGCGACCTGGCGCCCGTGCGGCTCAACGTGCGCGACATCCGGCCGGTGATGAGCCACCGCTACCACCTGCCGCCCAGCGTGCACTCCACCTTCGTCAGCGACCGCTTCGTGGTCTGCACCTTCGCGCCGCGTCCGTTCGAGACGGATCCGGGCGCGCTGAAGGTGCCCTTCTTCCACAACAACGACGATTACGACGAAGTGCTGTTCTACCACGCCGGGGACTTCTTCAGCCGCGACCACATCGAGGCAGGGATGATGACCTTCCATCCCTCCGGCTTCACGCATGGGCCGCACCCGAAGGCGCTGAAGAACATGCTGGCCCAGCCCAAGCCCGCGACCGACGAGTACGCGGTGATGATCGACACGCGCGACCCCCTGGAAGTCGGCGACGCGGCAGGTACGGTGGAGAACCCCGCCTACGTGGACAGCTGGAAGACCCCGTGACCGTCGAAGCCATCGACCTCGCCGAGAAGTTCGCCCTCTTCGATGAGCACTGGCGGCCCAAGATCGCCGCCCAGCTCAACGGCCAGGACGTGCGCCTGGTGAAGACCAAGGGCGTGTTCCCCTGGCACAGCCACGCCAACGCCGAGGAGATGTTCCTGGTCTTCGCCGGCCGCTTCCGCGTCGAGTTCCGCGACCGTATCGTCGAGCTTGGGCCTGGTCAGATGGTGGTGGTGCCCCGCGGCGTCGAGCATCGCACCGCCTCGGACGAGGAGGCCCAGGTGCTGATCTTCGAGCCGTCCGAGGTGGTCAATACGGGCGACGCTATGACGTCCGAGTACACCGCGCCCGCCGGCGTGCGCGTGTGAGATGGCTGAGGGCCGCCTGCACGAGGACCTGACCGCTGCGGCCCGCGACGAGCTGGACCGGGCCTGCACCCTGGGCTGGCGGCAGCTGGCCGAGCACCTGCCGTGGGGCGACACCTTCGAAGGCTTTACGCCCGACGGCCGCGAGGTCTGCTTCGAGCGCGCCTACCTCTGGGAGGGCGAGCCGGGCGGCGACATCCGCGTGGAGGTGACGGTCTATGAGCCGCAGGACTATGAGTCGGGCGTGAAGCTCACCGGCGCCATCCCCCGAGAACCTTTCGACATCCGGAGTCACTGATGAAGCTCGCCTCGTTGAAGGGCGGCCGCGACGGGCGGCTGGTGGTGGTCTCGAACGACCTGGCCTGGTTCACCCCGGCGGACCTGATCGCGCCCACGCTGCAGGCGGCGCTCGACGACTGGGAGCGGGTGGAGCCGCTGCTGCGCGGCCTGGCCGAGAGCCTCGAGCACGGCAGCGTCCCGCGCGAGCGCTTCCACGAGCACGACGCGGCGAGCCCGCTGCCGCGCGCCTACCAGTGGGCTGACGGCTCGGCCTATGTGAACCACGTGGCCCTGGTCCGGCAGGCGAGGGGCGCCGAGATGCCCGAGAGCTTCTGGACCGATCCCCTGATGTACCAGGGCGGCTCGGACGGGTTCTTAGGTCCCCGCGATCCCATCCCGCTGAAGGACGAAGCCTGGGGCTGCGACCTGGAGGGCGAGGTGGCGGTGATCACGGGCGACGTGCCGATGGGCGCCAGCCGTGAGGAAGCGCTGGCCGCCGTCCGGCTTGTGCTGCTGTGCAACGATGTGAGCCTGCGCAACCTGATCCCCAACGAGCTGGCCAAGGGCTTCGGCTTCTTCCAGTCAAAGCCCGCGTCGGCCTTCTCGCCCGTGGCGGTGACGCCCGACGCCCTGCCGAACTGGAAGGACGGGCGGCTGCACGGAGCGCTGGAGGTGGAGTTGAACGGCAAGCCGCTGGGCTGCGCTGACGCCGGCGTCGACATGACCTTCGATTTCGGGACCCTGATCGCGCACGCGGCCAAGACCCGGGCGCTGAGCGCAGGCTCGATCATCGGGTCGGGCACGGTTTCGAACCGCGGCGAGGACGGCGGACCGGGTCGGCCGATCGTCGACGGCGGGGTCGGCTACTCGTGCCTGGCCGAGGTGCGCACGATCGAGACGATCCGCGACGGCAAGCCGTCGACCCCGTTCCTGAAGGCCGGCGACACGGTGCGCATCGAGATGGTGGATGCGAAGCGACACTCGGTCTTCGGCGCGATCGAACAGCAGGTGGTCCAGGCCTGATGGGGGACGACGGGGCCGGCGCGGAACTGAAGCTGGACGCCTATCTGCCCTACCGGCTGTCGGTGGCGTCGAATGCGGTGTCGGGGCTGATCGCGCGGGCCTACCAGGACCGCTTCGGCCTCACGATCCCGCAGTGGCGGCTGGTCACGGTGCTCGCCGAGGATGGCGGCCTGACCCAGGGCCAGCTCGTCGCCCGCACGGTCATGGACAAGGTGACGGTCAGCCGCGCGGCCCAGGGGCTGGTGAAGCGCCGGCTCGTCAGCCGCGCCGACCACCATGCGGACGGACGCAGCCACGTGCTGGAGCTCACGGCCGAAGGGCGCCGGCTCTATGCGGAGATCGCGCCGCTCGCGCTGGCCTACGAAGCCGCCTTGATCGCAGGGCTCTCGCCGGACGAGGTGGGGCTGCTGAAACGCCTCCTCGTCCGCCTGCAGACGGCCGCTGGCCAGCTTGCGGGGGACAGCGCGCCACCCGCCGCCTAGCCCCGGCTAGTGCAGGTAGGCCGGCTCGGTGCGGACGCCCCAACGGTGGGAGCCCTCGCCGAACGGAAGGTGGAAGCCGAAGGCCGCCCGCTTCCGCTCGTCGCGCCAGTACTCCTCGAAGGAGACGATGAGCGCGGCTTGCAGCTCTTCGGGGATTTGGCGGACATCGTGGCCCAGGCTGCGGGCCACTTGCTCGATCACCAGCGTCCGGTGCGCTTCGCCGCCGAACGACAGGAGGACCTCACGGACGCGCTTCGCCAGGCTTTGCTTCCGGACGAACGGCTTTTTGCCGGCGTTCGCGTCGTGGGTGTTTTCAAGCTGCTTCTGCATGACGACGCCACATTGGCGCCGCCTCGTTTACGGCCAAGTTAAACGCTAGGGCGAATGGATGGTTAACTCTCGCGCTGTGGTTTAGCGCACATTAGCCAGCTCCGAGGGCCACTGCCGTGCGATAGACGGCGAACGACGCCAGGTAGGCCAGGCCCACCATGTAGGCGAACATCAGGCCGGTCCACGCCCAGGAATTGGTTTCTCGGCGGACGACGCCCAGGGTCGCCACACACTGCGGCGCGAAGATGTACCAGGCGAGGAACGACAGGCCCGTGGCCAGCGACCAGGTTTCGGCCAGGCGTGCGCCGAGAGCGCCCACGTTGGCCTCGGCGTCGCCCACAGCATAGACGGTGCCGAGGGCGGCGACAGCCACCTCGCGCGCGGCGAAGCCGGGGATCAGCGCCACCACCATCTGCCAGTTGAAGCCGATCGGGGCGAACAGCGGCTGGATTGCGTGGCCGATCATGCCGGCGAAGCTGTAGTCGATCGCTGGACCCGTGGCGCCGGCGGGCGGGCTCGGGAAGGTCGACAGGAACCAGACCAGGATCATCAGGGGCAGGATCATCCGCCCGGCGCGGCTGATGAAGATCTGGGCGCGCAGCATGAGGTTGCGCAGGACGTTCTCAGCCGACGGCAGCTTGTAGGTCGGCAGCTCCATCAGGAACGGCTCGACGGCGCCGCGCCAGAACACCTTGCGGATCACGAACGAGACCAGCAGCGCGCTGACGATGCCGGCGGCGTAGAGGCCGAACATAACGAGGCCCTGCAGGTTCAGGCCGGGCCCCACCGTGCGGTCGGGAATGAAGGCGCCGATGATCAGGGTGTAGACCGGGATGCGGGCCGAGCAGGTCATGAGCGGCGCCACCAGGATGGTCGTCATCCGGTCGCGCTTCTGGTCGATCACGCGCGCCGCCATGATGCCGGGGATGGCGCAGGCGAAGCTGGAGAGCAGGGGGATGAAGGCGCGGCCGTGCAGGCCCGCGCCGCCCATGATCCGGTCCATCAGGAAAGCGGCCCGGGCCATGTAGCCGAAGTCTTCCAGGAGGATGATGAAGAAGAACAGCACCAGGATCTGGGGCAGGAAGACCAGCACGCTGCCGACGCCGGCGATGAGGCCGTCGACGATCAAGCTCTGCAGCAGGCCGTCGGGCATCCAGGTGGAGATCCAGCCGCCCAGGGCCACGAAGCCGGCGTCGATCAGGTCCTGCGGCGGGCCGGCCCAGCTGAACACCGCCTGGAACATGACGAACAGCAGGGCGAACAGGATGGCGAGGCCCGCCACCGGGTGCAGCAGCACCGCGTCGATCCGGCCGGTCAGGGTGTCGGGCCGCTCGGGAGGACGGACGTAGGCCTTCAGCAGGCGCTGGGCCTCGCGGTGGGCTGCGCGGATCTCGGCGGCCGAGGGCTCGCGCCAGCGGTTCTCGTGCTCGGGGATGGCGCCGGCGCCGACCAGCGCGTCCACCTGGGCGACGAGGTCGTCGACGCCCCGCTTCCGCGTCGCAACCGTGGTGACGATCGGGCAGCCCAGTTCGGCGCGCAGGCCGTCGAGGTCGATGCGCAGGCCCTGGCGCTGGGCGATGTCGTACATGTTGAGCGCCAGCACCATCGGCCGGCCGACGGCCTTCAGCTCCAGGATCAGGCGCAGGACGAGACGCAGGTTCGTGGCGTCGGCGACAGCGACCACCACGTCCGGCGGCTGCTCGCCGGCCAACTGGCCCAGGACCGCGTCGCGGGTGACCGCCTCGTCCGGGCTACGGGCGCGCAGGGAATAGGTGCCGGGCAGGTCCAACACCGACAGCGTCCGACCGCCCGCGGTGGTGACGAAGCCTTCCTTCCGCTCGACGGTGACGCCGGCGTAGTTGGCGACCTTCTGGCGGCTGCCGGTCAGCGCATTGAAGAGCGCGGTCTTGCCGGTGTTGGGATTGCCGACCAGCGCGACCCGCGCCTGCCGGAGAATGGCTTCACTCATTCGGCGGGCCGGTCCAGCAGCACCCAGACGTCCTCGGCGTCGCGGCGGCGCAGGGCCACGCGCATGTCGTCGAGGCGCACCGCGATCGGGTCGTGGCGGATCGCGCCCTCGTGCAGCACCTGGAGTTTGGCGCCCTCGACGAAGCCGAACTCCAGCAGGCGCCGCTCCAACTCGGCGACGTCGACGCCGTGATCGCGCGGATGGCTTTCGGCGCGGACCTCGAGGATCACGCCGGCGTCGCCGGGACGGGCGGTCGACAGGCGCACGACCCGGCCGTTCGACGTCGTCGCGGCAGGCGCCGCCTCGGCGGCCTCGACCAACATGTCGTGCATAGGCTTACGCGTCCCGCGCCCGCGAAAATTGCGAACGATTATCAGTTAGAGCGCGACGGCCCTGAGGGCAAGCCTCAGCTGGCTTAAGGGGCGCGCAACGCCCTGGCGATCTCGGCGGCCTGGGGGCCGATCACCAGGTGCAGCCGGCCGGCCTTGCGGAAGACCCCGCGCACGCCGGCCGCAGCCAGCGCCGCCTCGTCCACCCGCGAGGCCTCGGGAAGTTCGACGAGCAACCGGCTGTCGAGGGCCTGGACCGCGCCCACCTCCTTCGGCAGCGCCCTGCGGATCGCAGCGGCGTCGGGGCCCTGCGCGGGCGCCTTGCCGAGGCTGGCGCGGATCTCGCCGGCGACCTGGTCCGCCTGAGGACCCAGGACCACCTGCAGGGTGTCGGGCGAGGGCTTCACGAAGCCCTTGGCGCCCAGGCTGCGCAGAGCCGCCTCGTCCACGAGCGCCTGGTCGCGGATGGTGAGCCGCAGGCGGGTCGTGCAGGCGTCGACGGCGGCCAGGTTGGCGGCGCCGCCCAGCGCGGCGGCGAAGGCTTGGCCGCGGTCGCCCGAGGCCACCACGGCCGGCGCAGGCGCCCCAGCCTCCACCGGCTCCCGGCCGGGCGTCTTCAGGTCGAACAGGCGGATCGCGAGGCGGAAGGCCCCGTAATAGACGCCGGCGTAGACAAGCCCGATCGGGATCAGCAGCCAGGGCCGCGTGGCCTTGTTGAAGTTCAGCACGAAGTCGAACAGGCCGGCCGAGAAGCCGAAGCCGAGCTTGACGTTCAGGGCGTCCATCAGCGCCATGGAGACGCCCGTCAGCACCGCGTGGACGGCGTAGAGCGCCGGGGCCAGGAACATGAAGCTGAACTCGATGGGTTCGGTCACCCCGGTCAGGAACGAGGTCAGGGCCACCGAGAACAGCATGCCGCCCACGGCCTTGCGCCGCTCGGGACGGGCGGCGTGATACATGGCCAGGCAGGCGGCGGGCAGGCCGAACATCATCACAGGGAAGAAGCCCGCCATGAACGCGCCGGCGGTCGGGTCGCCCGCCGCGAACCGATTCAGGTCGCCCGTGACGCCGCCATAGTCCCCCAGCAGGAACCAGGCGAGGTTGTTCAGGATGTGGTGCAGACCGGTGACGATCAGCAGCCGGTTGAGGAAGCCGTAGAGGAAGAGGCCGAGCGGCCCCAGGTTCAGGATGCCGGCGGAGAGGCCGTCCATGCCGCGCTCCAGCGTCGGCCACGAGAAGCCGAAGGCCAGCGCCAGCACGACGCCCGCGAGGCCGCACACGATGGGCACGAAGCGGCGGCCGCCGAAGAAGGCGAGGTACTCCGGCAGGCGAATATCGGAGAAGCGGTTGTAGAGCACGCCTGCCACCACGCCCGAGAGGATGCCCGCGGGGATGGAGAGCTTGCCGATCTCCTTCTCCTTCCAGGCTGCCCCGGCGAGGTCCTTCGCGCCCCCGGCGGCGGCCGCCAGCACGTCGGGCGGAACCACCAGGAGGGCCTTGGCGCCTTCCGTGGCGACCAGGAAGCAGACGAGGCCGGCCAGGCCGGAGGCGCCGTGATTCTCACGCGCGAGGCCGACCGCGACGCCGACGGCGAAGATCAGGCCCAGGTTGCCGAACACCGCCCCGCCGGCCGCGGCGAAGGCCTGGGCCATGACGCCGAAAGCCCCGCCGCCGATGTGGGCGAGGCCCGGCGCGCCGAGGAGGTCGGGCTGGCCTAGCCTCAGCATCAGCGCCGCGACCGGCAGCACGGCGATCGGCAGCATCAAGGCGCGGCCCAGCTGCTGCAGCGGGGCGAGGGACAGCTTCACGTCGAGGCTCCCGGATCTTGTCGCAGCAGGGCGCGGACTTCGTCCGCCGAGGTGAGCTCCAGGGCGGCGTGAGCGAGCGCCTGCGTCTGCGCCAGGGTCCAGCCGCGCAGGCGGGCCTTGACCGCCGGCACGGCGGCGGGCGCGGCCGAGAGGCTGCCGGCGCCCAGGCCGACCAGCAGCGGCGCCGCCAAGGGCTCGGAGGCCAGACCGCCGCAGACGCCGACGGGCTTACCGAGCGTGCGACCGGCCTCCGCAGCGCGCGCCACCAGCCGCAGCACCGCCGGGTGCAGGGCGTCGAGGCGGGCGGCGAGTTCGGGATGCTCCCGATCGATGGCGAGCACATATTGCGAGAGGTCGTTGGTGCCGACCGACAGGAAGTCGGCCTCGGCGGCCAGCTGGTCGGCGAGCAGGGCCGAGGCCGGCGTCTCGATCATCACGCCGAGCTTGGGGCGATGCGCTGGCTTCAGGTCGGCGACTGCGGCGTCGAGCGCCGCGCGGACGGCGCGCAGGTCGGAGAGGTCGCAGACCATCGGGAGCAGGATGCGGCGTTCGCCTGGCGCGGCGACCCGCAGGATCGCGCGCAACTGGGCCGACAGCAGCTCGGGCTGGCGCAGGCTGGCGCGGACGCCGCGGAGACCCAGCGCCGGGTTCGGCTCGTGCGGCGCGGGCGCGAAGGCCAGAGGCTTGTCGCCGCCGGCGTCGAGGGTGCGGATGGTCAGCGGCCGGCCTTGCAACGCCGCGGCGACGCTTTCGTACACGGCGGCCTGCTCGTCTTCGGACGGCGCATCCTGGCGATCCAGGAACAGGAATTCGGTACGGAACAGGCCGCAGCCTTCCGCGCCCTGGATCAGCGCGCCCGCGGCTTCACCGGCGGCCCCGAGGTTGGCCAGAACCTCGATCGGGACCCCGTCGGCCAGGCGCGCGGGCTCGGCGGCGGCCTGGCGGTCGGCGCGGCGGCGGGTCTCCAGGGACGCGAGCTGACCCTGGGCGGCGGCGAGTGCTGCGCCGTCGGGCGCGACCTTCAGGACGCCGGCGTCCGCGTCGAGGATGACCGGCGTACCGTCCGGCACGCGCAGCAGCTCGGGTCCCATCGCCGCGAGGGCCGGGGCGCCCATGGCGGCGGCGAGGATGGCAACGTGAGAGGTGGCCCCTCCGCGGGCGGTGCAGAAGCCCGCCACCGGGGCGCCCTCGAGGGCGATCAGCTGGGACGGCAGCAGCTCGTCCGCGATGACCACCGCGCCGGCGGGGAGGCGCGGCCCGGCCAACTCCTCGCCGGAGATGGCGATCAGCACCTGGCGTTCGAGATCCAGCAGGTCATCGGCGCGCTCGGCGAACAGGGGGTCTCCGAGCCGGCGCAGGGTCTCGGCCATGGCGCGGGTCGCGGCGCGCCAGGCGGCGCCGGCGCTCAGGCCCTGTTCGATCTGGCGTTCGGCCTCGGCGCGGAGCTCGGGATCGGCCAGGAAGGCCTGGTGCGCCGCCAGGATGTCCCGCCGGCTGGTCCCGCCACCGCTGGCCTGGTCGCGCAGGCGCCAGGCGACGCGCGCCAGCGCCTCGGCCAGCACCTGTCGTTCGGCCTTGGCCCCGCGTGAGGTTTCGATGACGGCGGGCTCGGGCGCCGCGAGGCGCACCGCGACCCCGATCGCCAGTCCCGGCGCCGCCGTGACGCCGCGCAGGGTTCCCGGCGCGTCGGTGGCAGCAGGGCGAGGGGACGGCGTGGGCTCGGGCCGCACGTGAGCGGCTTCTTCCAGGGCGAGATCCGCCAGCAGGCTCTTCAGAGCACCCAGCACCGCCGCCGCGTCCGGACCGCCGGCGATCAGGCGCACCTTCTCGCCGTGGCCGACGCCCAGCGCCAGCACCGAGACGGCGCTGCGGAGGTTGGCCCTGCGGCCGCCCGCCGCCTCCAGCTGGACCTCGGCGTCGAAGCTTTGCGCACAGGCGGCCAGCCGCGCCGCCGGCCGGGCGTGCAGCCCGTGCGGCAGGGCGATGGACGCCTCGGCCTCGAGCAGCTCGCTTGCGACCGCGCAGGGCTGGCCGCCCGCCTGGCCGTGCACCTCCATGAGGGGCTGGCCCTGACGCACCGCGCAGCCCGTCACGCGACTGGCGATGGTCGCGTTCATCACCACGACAGGGGTGATCAGGCTGCGGGCGCGCCCCGCCAGAACGTCGAGATCGAAGGTGAGCAGGCGCTGGCCGCGCCGCACCCGCTCGCCTTCGCGCACGTGGGCGGTGAAGCCCTGTCCGGCGAGGCCCACCGTCTCCAGCCCCACGTGCATCAGGATCTCGGCGCCGTTGTCGGCCCGCACGGTCACCGCGTGCCGGCTGGCCGGCAGGGCGGTGACCACGCCGTCACAGGGCGCGCAGAGCTCTTCGGCGGTAGGGTCGATGGCGACGCCGTCGCCGAGCATTCGGCCGGCGAACACCTCGTCCGGCGCCTCGTCCAGCGGCGCGGCCCAGCCGTTCATCGGGGCGTCCAGCACCAGCACCTCGGCCACGGGTGATGCGGACTTCGCGGCCTTCATCGGGCGGGCTCCAGCTCGACGGAGGCGATCGCCCAGATCGGCTCCACTTTCGGCCGGGCGACAGTGAAGCACAGGTCCCGGCGGCCCGAGGCGCCGGGCAGGGCGGCGCGCAGCTCGGTGACGGCCGGGTTCTTCGCCGCTTCGGTCAGCGGGATCACTGCGACGGGCGGGGCTTTGCAGTCCCCAACCCGCACCTCCAGCTCGCCCTCGGGCGTCTTCGATGCGCGCAGCGTGACCTTCTTGATGTCCTCGCCGATCTGGAAGTTGAACGGCAGCTGGCCGACCCGAATCCTGATCGCTCCGATGCCGGTCAGCTCCGCGTCCTTCCAGGTCCAGCAAGATTCCATGATGTCGGTCAGGAACACGGCCCGCTCGCCGCGGACCGGCGCGTCGTCCTCCAAGGCCAGGACGATCTTGTCGGTGCAGGGCGCAAGTTCGCGGTTGTCGCGGCGGCGCGGGTCGCGGGGCGTGTGGACGCCGTCGGACGCAGACTGGGCCGCCGGGAAGCCCATGGCGCGGAGCCGGGCGACGCTTTCCTTCGAGCGCCGCTCGAACCCTTCCCAGCCCAGCCGCTCGGGCCGCGACCAGCCCAGTTCGGCGACCGCCAGACCGCGCGGGAACATCATGTGCGCGGCGCGGGCCTCGGTGCGCACGTGCTCGGTCCAGAGGTTCGCCTGCAGGCCCAGCAGGTGGCGCTGCTGTTCGGGCGTGAGCTCGGACGGCGTCGGGTCGAAGGCGTAGACGTCCTTCAGGCTGATCACCTTGCCCCTTCCAGGCGGCTCGGCCGGCGAGGCCGACTGGCGGTGGTCGAAATAGAGCGTGGGCGCAGGGCTCAACACGGTGTCATGGCCGGCCTTGGCCGCGGCGACCGCGCCGCTGATGCCGCGCCATGACATCACCGTGGCGTTGGGCGCGAGGCCGCCCTCGAGGATCTCGTCCCAGCCGATCAGGCGGCGGCCGCGGCTGGACAGGTGCTTCTCCATCCGATGGATGAACCAGCTCTGGAGGTGGTGCTCGTCGGCGATGCCCAAGGCTTTCATGCGGGCCTGGACCTGGGGCGAGGCCTTCCACTGGTCCTTCACCGCCTCATCGCCGCCGACGTGGATGTAGGTGGACGGGAAAACCGCGATAACCTCGTCCAGCACGTCCTGCAGAAAGCGGATGGTGCCTTCCTCGACGTTGAAGAGCGCGGGATAGACGCCCCAGTCTGCGGGCACGTCCTTGGGCGGGTTCGGAGCCGCCGCGAGCTGCGGATAGGCGGCGACGGCGGCGCTGGCGTGTCCCGGCATCTCGATCTCGGGGACGACGGTGACGTGGCGCGCCGCGGCATAGGCCACGATCTCGCGCGCCTGGGCCTGGGTGTAGAAGCCGCCATAAAGCCGCGGCTTGCCGGTGGCGGGATCGATGTCCCGGGCCGGTCCTTCGCCCGCCGGCACGCGCCAGGCGCCGACGTCCGTCAGCTTCGGATACTTCCTGATCTCGAGCCGCCAGGCCTGGTCGTCGGTCAGGTGCCAGTGCAGCACGTTCAGCTTGTGCGCCGCCATGGCGTCGATCAGCGCCTTGATGAACTCGGGGCTCTGGTAGTGGCGAGCGCTATCGAGCATCAGCCCGCGCCAGCCGAACCGCGGCGCGTCGTCGATGGTCTGGGCGGGGATGATGGCGGCGGCACCGGGCGGCCTGGGCTCGGTGAGCAGCTGCCAGGCGCTCATGGCGCCGCGGAAGAGGCCGGCGTCGGTCGGCGCGCGAACCTCGATGCCGGTCGGGGTCACCGCCAGCGCATAGGCCTCGTCGCCGGAGAACTTCACCCGCTCGCGCTTCAGCATCACCACGCCGCGGCCGGCCGTGGCGACCGACAGCTTCGGCCCGCCGGCCTTGGCGGTGAGGTCGGCCAGGATCTCCGCGGTGCGGCGGGCGGCGGCGTCGCCGGCCGGAACAGCGATCGCGCCGGTTTCCGGTACGCGGAAGCCGCCAGCGTGGACCGTCACTTCGGCGGGAATGGGCGTGACGTCGCCAGGCGCGGCCGCGGCGGGCGAGGCGCAGGCCAGTATGGCGGCCGCCGTAACGGCGGCTCCCAGCCGCTCGAACCTGGCGCGCGCATTCGCCGGCATGTCGTCCTCCGCCGTGTCTTCAGCCTGACAATGGAAAGGGTATCCGGGAAAAGAAAAGGGGGCGCGGAACAAGCGAACCGCGCCCCCGCAGTTCAAGGGGATCGGAGAGGACGCCCTTTAGAACTTCACCCGGACGCCGCCGTAGAAGATGCGGCCGTTCTTGTAGTAGGCGCGCGGCCGCGACGTGGCGCCGGAGTACTGCTTGATCGTCTCGTCGGTCAGGTTCACCGCATCGAAGGTGATGGCGACCTGGTCGGTGACGTTGAAGCTGGCCGAAGCGTCCAGCGACGTAACCGAGGCGCTGTTCAGCTGGGCGGCGCGGTCGATATCGATGAAGAACTTCGAGCGGTAGTTGTAGGAGAGCCGGGCGCTGAACCGCTCGGTCTCGTACCAACCCGTGAGGTTCAGGCTGTGCTTG